>VGSZ01000238.1 GCA_016874845.1 Deltaproteobacteria bacterium | reverse complement strand
GGTTCATCCGCCAGGCCCTCAGCGAGCGCGCGTCGACGCCGTGCGCGCGCGACCAGCCCACCGCGTCGCCGCCGGCGACGTTCACGGCCCGCAGGCACCGCCGCGCGTCGGCCTCGTCTCGAATCTTCCGCCCCGCCATGCCGGACCTCCACGTGGCCCGCATCGTCCGGTCCCGGCGGAGATCGGTCATCCCGGCGTCGCTGATGGGTCACCGAGCAGCCGCCAACGCGTGAAGCCGCGCGGAAAGAATTCGTAACCGCTGTGCCCAGGTACGCTGAGCGCGAAGGCGTGAGCACCCATCGCGCCGGCAGCTTCCGCATCCCGAGGTCATCGATGATCAGCAGCGGCGCCGTCGCCAGCTCCTGCATCGTGGCCTCGCGCTTGCCGACGACGTGGGCCTCGGCCAGCTCGAACACGAGCGCGTGCGCCTCGCGGTAGACGACGCGGTGGTTCTGCACGAGGGCGGCGTGGCCGAACGCTTGCGCGAGGTGGCTCTTGCCGGTCCCCGGGGGGCCGAGCAGCAGCACGTCCTCGCGGGCGTGGACGAACGTCGTCGTCGCCAGCTCGAAGATGGGCGTGCGGTTCATCTTCTTGTTGAAGTCGAAGTCGAAGGTGTCGATGGTCTTGCCGACGTCGTGGAAGCTGGTGTGCGCGACGAGCCGCGCGATGAGCCGGTCGGCGCGCCGGGTGAGCTCGTCGTTGGCGAGGGCGGCGACGAGGTCGAGGTAGGGGCTCTTGTCGGTCTGCGCCTGAAGCAGCCTCGTCTCGATGACCGCGGCCATGCCCGAGAGGCGCAACGAGACGAGTGCCTCCTGCAACTCATGGATGTTCATGCGGTCTCCTTCGTGTCTGGTTCTTCTGTCGCGTTCGCCGACGCAGCGAGCCGGGCGGCGATGTCCCGGTAGGCGATGAGGTCGCGGAGGAGGGTGGCGACCTGCGTGAGCGGCGCCGGTCGGCGGTGGTCGAGCCAGGCTCGGACACACCGCCACGTGGGTGCGCCGGCGTCGATGGCCACGCCGTAGGCGCGCTCGACGTGGTCGACGTCTTGCTGCGTGGTTGCACGCAGGAGGGCGCTCACCCGCCGTACCGCGAACTCCACTGGCGCGTGCTTGCTCTCGACGGCGCCGATGGCCGCACAGAGCTTGCCGGTGTTCGGACCGAGCGAAGCGCCGCGCTGCACGAGCTCCCTGAGCGGCGACGGCGCCGAAGGCCTCTTCGTCGTCGGCTCGGCCGCGGGCGACGCGCTCGCCTTGCGTCGATGCTGGACGAGCAACACGCCGCTCGCCTCATCGACGAGACGAACGACGTCGGCGTTGTGCTGCACCTGCACCCAGTGTTCACATGCGTCGCCGGCGTCGCAAACGTCGCCGACTCGACCTCGACCACGCTGGTCGACTTCTCACCTTGCGCCGCCCGAAGCGGTAGCGGCGACAAGGTCGACCGGCAGCGCTCCCAGGTGCGGCAGCTCCTCGGCGAAGTGCTCGCGCACGACCCGCTTCGTCGTGCCGTGGACGCGCACGTCGGCCACCGTCACGACCCAGCCGTCGAGGAACGCCTGCGCCTCGACGAGGCTCTCGAACGGCTGGCACCCCGCCCAGCGCCCGGAACGCGCGCTCGTGCAGCGAGCACCACGCCTCGCTGTTCGACGACAGCGCCAGCAGGTAGACTCCTTGCGCGGCCACCCCAGCGTCAGCACGAACAGCCGCGAGCGAACCAGCCGCCCGCCCCGCCCCGGGTCGCGCACCAGCGGACCCTCGCCGTAGTCGACCTACGCCTCCCGCCCGGGCCCCGTCTCAATCGCGCCGACGAGCACCGGCGGCGTCGCCGCTGCCTTCAGCTTCCGGACGAAGCGCTTCACGCTCGCCTAGCCACCCTTGACCCCTCCCCCTGGATTTCTTCCCACATGACCTTGGCGCACACGCCCTGGTCGCCGGCGACGGCGATGCGCGACCGGTAGGCCTGTCCTGCGCGGTGTTCCGCCCAGGGGACACCGCCCTGGTCGCTTTTTCGCCGCCCGCCGGCGCCGGCGCATGGCCCCAGCGGCCGGGCGGCCGCACCGGGCCCCCGCCTGCCGGAGGTATTTCCCCGCCGTCTCCCGACGGCAGCCCGTCGCCTCCTCGATCTTGCGGAGGCTCCAGTGCAGCCTGCCCGGCGTGACGACCTGCTCTTGCTCTGCCTTGCTCATGACGTTGCCCATGCCGTCATGGGGCTACGCCCCACGGCCGCGAAAACGTCCTGCGTCCCGGCCGCGATGGCCGCTTTTCCGGCGTCCCCGAATGGCCGGTTTTGGGTGTCCCCTCAAGGTCACAGGTATCCTCACCCAGACATTTCCCACCCCTCATGTCATCGGCGAGCTGAATCCGTGTCGTTTTGACGGTGTCGGGCGAGATCCGGCCCGGCTCGGCCGAGAGAGCGCGCACCGGGCGGCGGCGGCGTAGACGTGAAAAAGGGCGAGGGGCCGCAGGCTGCGCCTTCGCCGGCGCCGTCTTCCCCGCCGTGCTTCTCAGCGCGTCTGATCGCCGCCCGATGCAGACGCGCGTCGCGCCGCTGTCGGCGACGATCGCTGCCGTGATTGCTCCGCTCGTCGACGACACGCTGCGCTGGTCACTGACGACCTGGCTCGACTCCGCGCGGTTGGTGCAGCTGCCGCTGGTCGCGGGCCTCTTCGTCGAGAGCGCGCTGAGGGCGAGGCTGCACCTACGCTTCAAGCTGTTGCTGCTGGGCTCTTTCGGTCTGCCGCGGGCCGGGCTCGTACCCGGAGCCACGCGCGCCCCGGCGTACATCGTCGTCGCCCTCGACCGCGTCGGCGTATTTGGCGCATGAGCGCCCGCAGCATCCGCGCGCGCACGAGGGCCACGCCCACGGCCTCATCCGCCGTATGGGGAGCCCACGCCCCGCCCCACGACATGCCGAAGGTCGACGACGTGCGCGTGCTGCTCGGCGCGTACGGCGGCCACGAGTGCCCGATCCCTACCCCGTCGCCGATCGTGTGCCTCGACGTCGTCGTCGCCCGCGGCGCGTCGTGGACGTTCACGCCGCCGCCGGGCCACGTGGTGGCGTGGGCCTTCGTGTACCGGGGGCGCGCCCTCGTGGTCGGGGCGGAGGTGTCGCGCGAGCTGGTCGTGCTCGACGAGCGCGACGCGCCGGTGACGGTGATGGCCCTCGGCGACGCGCGCCTGCTCTTCGGCTGAACGACGAGGCACGCGCACCCGCTCGTCCTGGGCAGCCACTCGGCGCACACCCGCCGCGAGGCGCTCGCGCGCGGGCAGGCGCGTATCCACGAGGTCTATGACCAACATCGCCGCAGCCGATGGCTTACCGGCTGACTGCAAGGCGCGGGCTGCCCGATGACGCGCCGCATGAAGACGGCTAGCGTCGGCATGTGACGCGTGCGCGGTTCCTCGAGTTGTTGGAAGAAGGTCCGGTCGTCTTCGACGGCGCGATGGGCACGCAGCTGTACGAGCGCGGCGGCGCGCCCAACCGCAGCTTCGACGAGATGAGCGTCAGCGCCTCGCCGCTCGTCGAGGCGGTGCACCGCGACTACCTCGCCGTCGGCGTCGACGTCATCCAGACCAACAGCTACGGCGCCAACCGGTTCGCGCTGCAGCCGCACGGGTTTTCCGACCGCGTCGTCGAGATCTGCGCGGCGTCGGTGGCGACGGCGAAGGCGGCCGTGGCGAAGGCGGCGGCGAAGGGCACGCGCGGCGGGCGCGCGGCGCTCATCGCTGGCGACGTCGGTCCGTCGGGGTTGTTGCCCAAGGATCTGATGCGGGGCCGCACGCGCCGGCAGGTGTTCGAGGCGTTTCGCGAGCAGCAGCAGGCGCTGGTCGCGGCCGGCGTCGACCTGCTGGTGTTCGAGACGTTCGGGTTTCTGGGTGAGCTCGAGATCGCGGTGGAGGCGGCCTACGGCCTCGACGTCCCCATCGTCGCGCAGGCGCGCTTCGGCCACACCGGCACCGCCGACCAGACCGACGACGGCGCGAGCCCCGAAGAGGTCGTCGCGCGGCTCGTTGAGCTCGGCGTCGACGTCGTCGGCGCCAACTGCTGCCTCGGCCCCGAGGCGCTGCTCGACGTCGTGGCGCGCATGGTGGCGCTGCAGCGCGAGGGCCGCGGGCGGCCGGTGATCATGCAGCCCAACGCCGGCGCCCCCCGCGTCGTGGACGGGCGCACGCTGTTCTCGTCGCCCGAGACCTACGGTGTCGTCGCCCGGCGGGCGTTCAAGCTCGGCGTCGCCTGCGTCGGCGGCTGCTGCGGCACCGGCCCCGAGCACCTCCGCCGCGTCGTCGCCGCGGCGCGGATGGTGGGCGGCGGCCGCGCGCAGTCGCAGGCGCTGTCGTCGACGTCGTCGACATCGACGGCGTCTTCGTCGTCGGCGGGGCTCGTCGAGGTGCTGAGGGCCGCGGGCGAGCCGCCGGTGCCGTTCGCCGAGCGGTCGCGGCTCGCGGGCAAGATGGCTCGCGGCGAGTTCGTCGTGTCGGTGGAGCTGTCGCCGCCGGTGGGGCTCGACGCCGACAAGACGCTGGCGAAGATCGCGGCGCTGCAGGCGGGCGGCGTGGATGCGGTGAACATCCCCGACGGGCCGCGGGCGACGGTGCGGATGTCGAACCAGGCGCTGGCGCGGATCGTCGTCGACAAGTTCGACCGCATCGAGCCGATCCTGCACGTCTGCGGCCGCGACCGGAACCTGCTCGCGCTGCAGGGCGACCTGATCGGGGCCCACGTGTCGGGCATCCGCAACACCGTGATCATCACCGGCGACCCGCCCAAGGTCGGCGACTACCCCGACGCCACCGCCGTCTTCGACCTCGACAGCATCGGCATCCTCGGCGTCGCCGCCGGCCTGAACCGTGGCCTCGACCCCACGGGCAAGACCGTGGGCGGTCAGACGCGCTTCGTGCTCATCGCCGGCGCCGAGCCCGCCGCCGTCGACGTCGAGCGCGAGCTCGCCCGCCTGAAGGAAAAACGCGACGCCGGCGCCGAGGTCGTCATGACCCAGCCGGTCTTCGACCCCGCGACGCTGCTCGGCTTCCTCGATCGCGTGCGCCCCCTCGGTCTGAAGGTCGTCGTCGGCATCCTGCCGCTGGCGTCGTCGAAGAACGCCGAGTTCCTGCACAAGAACGTCCCCGGCATGCGAATCCCCGACGACGTCCGCGCGCGGATGGCTGCGGCCGGCGAGGGCAGGGCCGCCGCCGAGGGCGTCGTAATCGCCGCCGAGGCGCTGCGCGAGATTCGTCGGATCGGCGGCGGCCAGGTCGCCGGCGCCTACTTCATGCCGCCGTTTGGCAAGGTTGAGCTCGCCATCGACGTGCTGGCTCGGCTGTAGTCGTGGGCGGCGGCAGCGGCGTCGCCGCGCTGACGGTGGTTGCGCCGGGCGGCGAGGACGGCATGAACCGCGATATGACCATCGATCGCCCTCTGTTGCCGCCCCACCGCCGCGCTGACAGCGTCAAGCAGCAGCAGTCCGAGTTCCACCGCGACTTCGTCGACGAGGTCTGCGCCGCCGTGGACGGCAACGACATCGTCGTCGTCGGCATGGGGCAGAACCCGGTGGTCAAGGACGCGCGCAAGGCGCTCGATGCCGCCGGCCTCGCCCACGCCTACGTCGGACACGGCAACTACTTCACCGGCTATCGTCGGCGCCTCGCGGTGAAGATGTGGTCGGGCTACCCGACGTTCCCGCAGGTCTTCGTCAAGGGCGTGTTGATCGGCGGCTGCCGCGAGCTCGTCGCCGGACTGAAGGACGGCAGCGTCAAGGCGCGGCTCGAGGCGCCCCGCGTCAGCTGACAAGCTCCGCGCGCCGCGCCGGGTGACGAAGACGGCGTCAGCCGCTAGACGCTCGTCGACGAGCCGACAAAACGACGACCAGAAGACGACCGACGCGCAGCGGACGAAGGGACCCGTGGCCACAAAGACTCCGGCACCGACGCAAGCCCTCGTGGCCGCCCTGACGAGGGGGCAGCCGCTGGGGGCGTCGTTCGCGCCGTGGATCTGTCCGACCGGCGTGATGGGATCGCTGGCCCACATGTCGCTGACCGAAACGCTGCAGTCGATGGACTTCAGCAAGAAGACCGCGATCGTCGAGGTCTACTTCGACGACCTCACGGGCGGCGTCGTCCACGTCCACGACGGGCAGATCGTGCGCGCCGAGGCGCGGGCGGGCGCGGACGAGTACGTCGGCGAGCAGGCCTTCCTCGAGCTGTGTCGGCGCGCCGAGGGGTTCTTCCGCATCGACTACGCCCGCATCGCAGTCGAGCGCAACGTGCAGCGACCGACGACCTTCGTGCTGCTCGAGGCGCTGCGCGTCATCGACGAGGCCCGCGCTGCCTCCGGCGAGCTGCCGCCCGCGCCGCCGTCGAGCGAGGGCGCGCCCGTTCCGGACGCAGGCTGGCCGGAGTCGCCGTGGGACGTGCCCGCGGCGCCGGTGCCCGACGTGCTCCGCGAGCCCACCGGCGAGTTCGACATCGAGGTCGAGACCGCGGCAGTATCCATCGTGGCGCCACACTATCCGGTGGAGTTGCCGGTGGAGCTGCAGCCTGCCGACGACCAGTCGGCGGTGCTCGCCAGCCTGGAAGAGGTGGGGATCGGCGGCGCCTTCATCTCGACGGGCACGACGCTGTCACGCGGCGCGCGGGTGAAGCTTCGGATTAACGCCAACACCGGCAAGATCGTCGTGGACGCGCGGGTGCAGCACGTGCTCGACGCCACCGCGGCGGCGCAGCTGCGGCGCCACGCCGGCGTTGGCGTCGTGTTCGAGGCGCCCGGCCAATCGTCGCTGCGGTCGCTGCGCGCGCTCGTCGAGCAGCTGGCCCAGGATCCGGCGCGGCAGCCGAAGACCCGCAGCGACAACAAGCGCGAGCGTCTGGCGGCGTGCGTCGGCGAGGCCGAGTTCCTGATCGCGGTGGGCGACATCGCCGGCGCGCAGCGCGTGCTCGAGGGCGCTGACGGCATCGCTCCCGACGACGACGCCGTCCGCCGGCGGCTGATGAAGGTCAATGAGGCCATCGACGCCGCCCACGCCAACGCGCTGCTCGAGCGCGCGCTGCGCGGCGATCCGGCCGCCGTCGAGCTGGCCCGCCGCGCCACCCAGCTGCGGCCCGCCCGCGACGTGTTCCTGCGCTCGATGGGCGTCTTCGCCAGGGCCCGCGCCCACGACGACATCGCCGACGTCGCCGAGCAGCTGCTCGAGCTCGACCCTGCCGACGAGGGCGCGCTGCGCATGTTGCTCGACGCCCACATGTCGCTGAAGCGCTGGAGTGCGGCGCTGAGGAACGCCGAGCAGCTGGTGCGTCTGGCGCCCAACGACGCCGCCGTCCGCGACCTGCTGGCCGAGGTGAAGCGGCACGCCCAGCGTGGCCGCTGAACGTCAGCCGCTGAACGGCTGGCGAACCATCGGGTCGCCGAACGTCCTGCGGCGCTTCGTGACGGGGGCGCGGGGACGCGCGGCGCCGGCCGCGCCGCGGGCGCCGTCGGCACAGCGCGAGCGCAGCGAGGTTGTCCTCGGCGCCAGGGCCGCGGAGGCCAGCAAAATACCATGGTCGCCTTGCATCTTGCATGGCCTCCCGCGGGCGCTCGGCGGCGGAGCGGGTCGCGAGGTCGTCGCCCCTCGCGGGACGTTTGGCACGTTGCTTGTATTTCTCTCGTGGTTCGCACTAGAAGATGGCACCCATTAACCTTGAGGAGAGCGCGCGATGACGAAGAGAGCATTCACCTTGATCGAACTCATGATCGTGGTCGCGATTATCGGCATCTTGGCGGCCATCGCCATTCCGAACTTCGTGAAATTCCAGTGCCGCTCGAAGCAGTCCGAGGCCAAGGGCAACATGAAGGCCATCTACGTGGGCGAGGAGTCGTACCGCGCCGAGAACGACACCTACATCTCGTTCCCCAACACCAG
>VGSZ01000237.1 GCA_016874845.1 Deltaproteobacteria bacterium | reverse complement strand
CCTTCACCCTCGCCTTCGCCCTCGCCCTCGCCCTCACCCTCGCCCTCGCCCTCGCCGCCGGCGGTGCTGCCGCCGTCGGGGTTGGTCGACGTGCTGGTGCCGTTGCCAGGGTTGCTGATGTCGGTGGTGCGGGCGGCGGCGCCGCTGGTCCAGACGCAGTCGGGGTCGCCGAGTTCCTGGCCGTTGGTTTGACCGTCGCCGTCAGAGTCGGCGCCGCAGATGTCGGCGCTCCACCAGACGAAGCTGGGAGAGAACCCATCGATGGTGGAGGTATCCCCGGCGGTGCCGCCGTTTTCGGTGAACAGGGAGTTGCCGAAGGCGTTCCATCCATTACCGCCGCTGGCGCGCGTGTGGCACGTGCTGCAGCTGTTTCTGGAGCCGTTGGGCAATTTGGCCTGGAACGTACTGAACGCGGCCGCCGGCGCGGCGACGGCGAAGACGCCGGCGAGCAGCGCGCTGCGCGTGACGAGCAAGACAGACTTCATCGATCCTCCTCGAGGGGGTCGGACATCGACCCGGGGCGCCTCGTAGCGTAGCCGAAGCATGTCACCGTCGCTCGTTCGTCGCCGCGCTCAGGGCCCGTCCTCGACGAGGCGGTTGTCCTCGTAGGCCTGCACCAGCGCCAGCAGCGCCTCGATCTCGCGGCGGATGCGCGCGCCGGCCTCGGTCTGCCCGACGAGGCGTGGGCTCGCGTACGTACGCAGGTCGGTGACCTTCGGCACGATGTCGGCGCCGGCGCGGACCGCGTCGTCGACGCTGGCGAAGTGGTGGTGCTCGGCCAGCGCGGTGCGCGACGCCTCCAAGATCAACGTGAAGCCCCGGTCGCCGTAGGCCTCGGAGAACGCGCCGTCGATGGTGATGGCCTTGCCCGAGCGCTTCAGCGGCTCCTCGCCCTGCTCGAGCTTCACCGGCACGTGGCCGTTGACGATCAGGCCCAGCGCCGGGTCGACGTCGAAGTCGGCGAGCACGCGGTCGCAGAACGCGGCGTCATGGACCCGCCTGAAGTAGGGGTTCTTCGTCTCGTGCCGGGCGCTCTCGTCGGCGACGAAGTGGCCCTCGAACGTCGCCATCTTGTCCTTGCCGAACAGCGGCGAGCGCGGCCCCGTCCACAGGTACCAGAGAAAGTCGATGTCGTCTTTGCGCCGGTCGCAAAACGCGCGGTGCACCACGCGCTCGCAGCGCGTAAACAGCGCGTGGCCCGCCACCGCCTCGCCGTCGACGACCAGCGGCAGCGGCACGCCGTCGTCGTCGACGGGGACGCAGCCGTGGAAGATCAGGTGGTGGTCGCGACGCACCGCCATGGCTCCGCGCGCGCGCACGAATTGCATGTGCCGCCACAGGGTCGGGCTGTGCAGGAACGAGCCGCGCAGCGCGTCGATGCAGCGTCGTTCGTCCTCGGTGAGGCGCTCGGGGTCGCGCGGGTCGACCGTCGGCAGGTGCCGGTCGAGCAGTGCATGCTCCCGGCCGCCTTCGACGAGGACGCCGCGGTCGACAGCGACGGTCCGCAGCAGGCGGCGGTCGTCCAGGCCCCAGGCGGGGTGGCGGGCGATCACGTGGCCCTCGAGCTTGAACTGCAGCAGAGCGATGGCCTTCTGCATGCGCGCCAGCAGCAGCGGGTCGCGGCTGCTCCCGGAGCTCTTGACCCTCCACGCCGTCGCCGGGTCGTCGCCGTAGGCGTCGCGGGCGAGCCGCTCGACTGGCTCCAGCGGGATGCCCCAGCCCTCTTCGAGCTGCTGGGTGCGGCCGTAGCGCAGCGACAGCCGCACGACGGTGGCGACGAGGGCCTCGTGGCCGAGGCAGGCGCCCATCCAGCTGACGTCGTGGTTGCCCCACGCGATGGACAGCCGCGGCTGCTTCATCAGCACGTCGATGACGCGGTCGAGGCGCGGGCCGCGGTCGCCCAGATCGCCGGCGACGATGAGCTCGAAGACGCTCAGGTTACGCACGACGCGGGATGCGAGGCGCAGCAGGTCGCGGCCGCCGTCGCGCTGCACGAACGGCTGCACCAGCGCGCGGCGGTAGCGTCCGTCTTGGTCGACGCGGGCGCCGGCGTTGCACAGGAACAGCTCGCGGAAGAGCTCCTTGTAGGCGACGGGGAACACACGCTCGACGGCGCGGTCGCTCCAGGTCGCCGACAGCGCCCGCGCCAGCGTCAGCAGCCGGTCGAGAGTGGCGAAGAAGAACGCGTCGCGGACGTCGGGCGGGGCGTCGTCGAGGCCTTTGTGGGCCCACAAGGGCTCGCAGTAGTAGACGACGCTGAGCAGATCGCGGCGGGCGTCGTCGTCCAGGTCGGCGAACAGGCGATCCACCAGGACTCGCAGCGATCCCGACGCGTTGCGGATGATGTGGCTGAGCTTCTTGTGCTCGCCGTGGACGTCGCTGACGACGTGAATGGTGCCGCGCGGCAGGGTCAGCACCGCCTGCAGGTGGGCGACCTCGGCGAGCGCGGCATCGCGGTGGGGAAACCGCCGCGCCAGCGCCTCGAGGAACGGGCGATCGTCGTCGCTCATCGACTCGGGGGGGCGGCGTGGGGCGGGGCGGCGTTTGGCGTTCACAGCTCGAACAGGACCTCGACCTCGGAGTCGGCGGCCATGCGCGCGATCAGGGTGCCCTTGGCGGCGCCGCCCTCGACGAGCACGCGGCGCACGATGGGCAGCGCGCGGGCGACGTCGTTGATCTCGACCTCGATGTCGCAGCTGGTGGGCTGGCCGTCTTCGTCGAGCGACGTGCCGGCGCCGGTGATGGCGCCGAGCTCGGCCAGCGCCATCTCGAGCGGTCCCTCGAATCTCTCGGCGCGCACCGCGGGCAGCAGGTTCATCGGCAGGTGCACCAGCAGCAGCACCGGGGGATCGTGCTGCGTGCCGCGCACCCGCACCTTCGCCGCCGGCCTCTTCGCGGCCTTCTTCGCGGCCTTCTTCGCGGCCTTCTTCGCGGCCTTCTTCACGGCCTTCTTCGCGGCCTTCTTCGCGGCCTTCTTCACGACCTTCTTCGCTGTCGCCTTCTTCGCGGGCTTCTTCGCCGCCGGCTTCTTCGCCGCCGGCTTCTTCGCCGCGGTCTTCTTCCTCGTCGCCATGGGGTTGACCTCGTCGGAAACGGGGGACGTGGCGTTCACTTCGCGAAGTG
Organism: Deltaproteobacteria bacterium; assembly: GCA_016874845.1. Classification (GTDB taxonomy): domain Bacteria; phylum Myxococcota; class UBA727; order UBA727; family VGSZ01; genus VGSZ01. The sequence goes on along the minus strand of VGSZ01000237.1, from coordinate 4,896 downwards.
GGCGCGCAGCGGCGTCCAGTAGGAGTCGATCCAGCCCTGCCGGTAGTTCTCGGCCTGGTCGGAGGGCAGCTCGGAGTGGGTCATCGTCACCTCGGTGCCGTCGGGGACCTCGTCGAGCACGAATTCGAGGCGCGACGAGGGCGCGTCGTCGGGGAACTCGGTGGTGCGCCACGACTGCACGATCAGGTGGCTGGGTTCGAGCTTTTCGTGCACGCCGGTGGCGTAGCCCGAGAATGCCGAGAACGAGCCGCCCTCGACGGCGGCACCTTGGTAACGGTCGCCGGTGAACGCGCTGTGCAGCGTGGGGTCGGTGAGGGCGCGGTAGACCTCGTCGGGCGTCGTCGGCAGGTGCACATGCTGCACCAGCGTCGCTGTCCCGGTCGTCGTCGTCGTCGCGACCTTCGCGGTCTTCTTCGCCGTTGCCTGCTTCGGCGTCGCCTTCTTCGCGGTCGCCTTCTTCGCGGTCGCCTTCTTCGCGGTCGCCTTCTTCGCGGTCGCCTTCTTCGCGGTCGCCTTCTTCGCGGTCGCCTTTTTCGCGGTCGCCTTCTTCGCGGTCGCCTTCTTCGCGGTCTTCTTGCGGCTCGCCATCTCGTCACCTCCGCGGCCCACGCTGAGGGAGGCAGGCTTGCCCGCGGCCGCGCGCGGGGTCAACCGTGCGTCGTCTCGACGACTCGCTGTAGCGTCGCATTGTGCTGTTCCGCGCGTTCGTCTGCTTGTCGCTGCTGGCTGCGCTGCCCTTCGTCGGGTGCGCCGTGGAGAAGCCGGCGGTCAAGGCGCCGCCGCCGCCGCCGCCGCCGCCGCCGCCGCCGCCGCCCGATCATCCGCGCACGTGGGCCGAGGTCCCCGAGTGGTACGGCACGCGGTGCCCGCCGCCGGACTTCACGCTCGACGAGGCCTTCGAAAAAGACGTCGGCGGCGTGCGCTTCACCGTACACGGCAGCGTCGCGCGTCGCGCGGGGCGCTGGACGGGGCCGCTGTCGGTCGGCGTGCTCGGCGCCATCAAGGACGCCAGCGATGCCACGCGGCAGAACCTGCAGAAGGCCAAGGCGGCCTTCGACAAGGCGCGCGTGAACGTCATCCTTGCCAACGGCGACGTCGCCGAGACCGCCGAGCTCAAGGACGTGGCCGCGCTGCTCGGCGAGCTTTTTGGCGACGAGCGGCCGGTGTTCGTGCACTCGGGCAACAGCGAGTGGACCGGCGGCTTCACCGAGGCCTTCGCGGCGCTCGAGCAGGAGCACCCGGCGTTCTTCAACCTGAATTTGATCCGCGACGTCGACCTCGGCGGCGTGCACCTGCTCAGCCTGCCGGGCTGGAGCGTCAAGCAGTTCGTCAAGCAGGGCGGCTGCCGCTACGACGCCAGCGACATCGACGCGCTGGGCGCCCGCGCCGCCGCCCTCGTCGAGCAGGGCGAGCTGGTCGTGCTCACCGCCCACGGACCGCCGCGCGGCCCCGACGGCAAGTCCCTCGATCGCACCCACGACTTCGGCAACGTCGGTGACGAGGCGCTGGCCACGCTGCTGCAACAGGGCAGCATCCGCTTCGGCATCTTTGGCCACATCCTCGAGGCTGGTGGCCGCGCCACCGCCGACGCAAAAACCCAGCGACCGCTGCCGCTGCCGATGAAGAGGCCGTCGCCGTCCTTGTTCGTCAACGTCGGCAGCGCGTCGTCGGTGGGCATCCAGCTGCTCGACCGGCGCACGTCGCGCGGGCTGGCGGCGATCGTCGTCATCGACGACATCGCCGCCGGCGGCCGCGCGAAGGTCACGTTCGTGTCGCTCCGTCGGTGACGACGCGGGGACGTCGCGACACGCGGGTCAGCGACGACGGGGCGACGATGGCGACGAGGGGGCCGACCGGCCCTCGCCGAGGCGCGCCAGCGCCGCTTGCAGCGTCGCGAGGACGTCGTCGCGCAAGGCGGCGTAGGTCGCGTCCTTTGCTTCGGTGCGCGCCGCGACGACGACATCGACGGCGCCTTCGGCGCGGCGCGCGTAGCGGGTCTTTTCGCAGCGCAGGATCGCGCGCAGGCGGCGCTTGACGCCGTTGCGGACGACGGCGCGGTTGTCGACCTTCTTGCTGACGACAAAGCCGACCCGGCCCGGGCCAGGGCGCACCGTCACCGCGACGAGTGCGCCGCCCGAGCGCACGCCCTGCCGCTCGACCCGGGCGAAGTCGCGGGTCGCGCGCAGACGGCGCCAAGGCGGGAGCCCGAAGGAGAGCTCCCGCCGTCGCGGTGCAGGTCGTGGAGTTCGCCGGGGGGACGGCGGCGGCGCCGCGTCCGTCACCGGGTGATCACTTCTGGTAGATGGTCGGCGCGAGGCGCTTGCGGCCGTGGGCCCGCCGACGCTTGATGACGTCGCGGCCGCCCGGGGTGGCCATGCGCTCAAGGAAGCCGTGGGTGCGGATGCGCTTGATCTTCGACGGCTGGTAGGTGCGAAGGGGCTTGGCCATGACGATCTCCGGGTGCGGCGTCTCGCGACGCGAAGGTGCACCGTATGCGCGATCCCGACGAGGCCGTCAAGACGGCCGTCCCCGCGATCGCCTCAGCGGGCGGTTAGCGCCGAGCGCGTTGGTCGCTCGGTCGCGCAGGCGCCGTGCGCTCCCTCCCGGCGCCCGCGGCGACGACAGCGATGTCCCACTAGGGCTAGCGTGCCCCCATGAGCCTGCCCGACCCCTCTGACGCTCCCGTCCCCGCGACCGCCATCGCCCGCCCCGGCCCACCGGCGCTGATGGCTCGCCTGCGGAAGGCGAAGCACCGCGTCGTCGTCCTCGGTGGCGGCTTCGCCGGCGTCTACACCGCGCGCCACCTGTCCGAGCTGCTCGGCAGCCGCACCGACGTGCACGTCGAGCTGTTGAGCGAAGAGAATTACTTCGTCTTCCAGCCGCTGCTGCCCGAGGTCGCCGCCGGCGGCGTCAGCCCCACCCATGTCGTCAACCCCGTGCGCGAGATGGTGCCGCGCGTGCAATTCCGTTGGTCGAAGGTGCAGCGCATCGACATCGCGGCCAAGGTCGTCTACGCCACGCAGGGCGAGGGCAAGGAGCTGGTGGCCGTCCCCTACGACCACCTCGTCTTCGCCCTCGGCAAGGTGAGCAATTTTTCGAGCATGCCTGGCGTGCAGGAGCACGCGCTGGCGATGAAGGACCTGTCGGACGCCTTCAAGCTGCGCAACCACGTGTACCGCTGCCTCGAGCTCGCCGACGTCGAGGACGCCCCCGCCGAGAAGGCCGCGCTGCTGACCTTCGTCGTCGCCGGCGGCGGCTTCTCGGGCGTCGAGACCATCGGCGAGCTGTCCGAGATGCTCCACAAGGTGAAGAAGAACTTCAAGAACATCGAGGCTCGCGAGCTTCGCCTCGTGCTCGTGCACTCGCGCGACACGCTGCTGCCCGAGATGCCGGCGGCGCTCGGCAAGGCGGCGATGGAGATCCTGCAGCAGCGTGGCGTCGAGATCATCGTCAACGCGCGCACGAAGGCGGCGTCGCGCTACGCCGTCTACCTGAGCACCGGCGCGCGCCTCGAGACCCGCACGTTCATCTGCACCGTCGGCAACGCCCCGAACCCCATCTGCAAGGACGCGCTCGCCACCGGCGCCTTCGTCGAGGGCAAGTCCGGCGGGCGCGGCATCGGCGTGTTCCAGACCGACCTGCACCTGCAGTGCACCGGCCAGACCCACTACTGGGCCGTCGGCGACTGCGCCGGCGTGCCGATGCCCGGCAAGCCCGATGAGATCTGCCCGGCGACGGCGCAGTTCGCCATCCGCCAGGGCAAGGTCGCCGCCGAGAACATCCTCGCCGCCATCGACAACCGCCCCGAGCGGCGGCGCGAGTTCAGCTTCAAGGGGCTCGGCACGCTGGCGTCGCTGGGCAACCGCTCCGCCGTCGCCGACATGATGGGCGTCCAGCTGAAGGGCTTCGTCGCCTGGTTCGCGTGGCGCACGATCTACCTGTCGAAGCTGCCCGGCATGATCCGCCGCCTGCGCGTCACCGTCGACTGGACCCTCGACCTGTTCTTCCCCCGCGACATCACGCAGCTGCAGCCCGACGAGTCCCCGCAGCTGCGCGTCGAGCACTACGAGCCCGGCGAGGTGATCATCGCCCGCGACGAGATCGGGCGCGAGCTGTTCGTCATCCAGCAGGGCGAGGTCGAGGTGAAGGAGCCCGACGGCACCCTCGTCGCCACGCTCAAGGACGGCGAGGTCTTCGGCGAGAAGGCCCTGCTCACCGACGCGCCCCGCACCGCCCACGTCGTGGCGAAGACCCCCGTCGACGTCCTCGTGATGACCCGCGCCGGGTTCAAGGCGCTGGTGGGCCAGCTGCAGCCCCTCGACGACTACTTCACCGGCCTGATGAAGCAGCGCTACCCGCAGCTCGTCCCCGACGACACCCGCGTCACCGCCCTCGTCGGGACCGCGAAGTCATGAGCGTCTGCCGAGAGCTCGACGAGGGCGAGGAACACCGAGCAGGGTGCTGAGGAACGCAAAGCGTCTTTCAGCGCCCTGCTTATCTTTCGGTGTGACACATCGATCGCTCCTCCTTGCGGTCCTGATGGGCATCGTCCTCGGCGCCTGCAGCGTCCTCCTGCCTGCCGTCTCCCCGTCGTCAGCGAGGGCGAAGGCGAGAACTGTCTCGAGGAGCAGCTGTCGGACACTCACGCGGGGATGTTGGCCGCGCGCCTGGATGCGTGGTGGTTGCAGACCGGCGAGATCGGCTCCGGGGCCCAGCGTCCGCGGCCGGTCTTCACCGGCGGCGTCGTCGCCGGCGTCCGTTTTGGGCTCACGGCGGCCTCGGGCACATCGGTGTGCCGCTCCGAGACGATCGGCCGGGTGGTCTGCACGCGGGCGTGCCCCGAAGGCTGGAAACCGTTCTTTCTCGATGCCGGCGGACAGGGGATCCTTGGCGTGA
>VGSZ01000236.1 GCA_016874845.1 Deltaproteobacteria bacterium | reverse complement strand
CCGCAGGAGCACGTCTACGCCTCCGCTGAATTCGAGCGCCAACTGCCAGGATCAATGCAGGCCCATGTCCGCGCGCGTGCGCGACACCACTTCGACGAGGCCGACATCGACATGTTCCGGTCGAACCTCTACGAAGCCGGGGCCGGCCTCGTCTGGAACCCCGGCTACGCGCTCGACGTCGGCGCCGAGGTCACCGCCGGCTCGGTCTACTCCGGGGCTCAAAACGGCCTCGCCTACGACCTCGCCGCCGAGGGCGTCGTCACCTACCTCGAGCCGCGGGTGTGGCTGCGCACGGCGCTGCTCGAAGGCCGGCTGCGCAACCTGACCGAAGTGTTCGTGCGACGCAGCGACATCGCCACCAAGGGGCTTGACGCCAACGGCCAGTGGGGCGGCGCGCTGGCGACGACGACCACCTATGACGTGCTGTCGAACTGGGGTGTGTCGCTGCGCCTCGACGGCGACGCGCTCTCGCCCATCGACAGCCTGAACGCCTCGACGTACGTCGGCGCGCTGCTGGCGTCGTCGATCCGGTTTTGACGTCCCTGACCCGAGGACCCCGCGTGAACCGCCCCCACCCGCTCCTGCCGCTCGGACTGTCCGCCGTGGTTGCGGCGGCGCTCGTGGCCGCCGGGATGTTCGTCTCCTTGCGCGCCGGCCCCGCCGAGGCGCAGGGCAAGCCGGCGGCCTTGCAGTTGATCGACACGTCGTCGCCGTTCTCCCATGACCACCACATGAACCCCGACACCGTCGGCAAGGCGATGACGTGCGCCACGTGCCACGAGATGGTGACCCCCGAGGGGACGTGTCCGCGCGGCGACGTGCGTTTCCCCAAGCACGAGGCGTGTGCGGGCTGCCACACGGCGAACTTCTACACGCCGCAGAAGGTGGGCGGCGTCATGACGCTGACCATCTGTGTCAACTGCCACAAGAACGTGCAGTTTTCGAAAAACAACCCGCTGAAGGAACTCACTCGGCTCGTCACTCCGCGCAAGGTCGACTTCAGCCACAAGAGCCACGACGGCACGGCGTGCACTGAGTGCCATGCGCTGCAGAAGGGGGGCGAGACCGTCGCCCACCCGAGCCACCCAAACTGCTGCCAGTGCCACTCCGACGGCACCATCGTTCCGAAGATGAACAACTGCGAGGCCTGCCACGCGGCGAATCTGAACGCGGGTCGACCGCGATCGAAGATCCACTCGTTCAGCCACAAGTCCCATAACGTCGACGCGCGCAACGGGCGCACGATGGAGTGCGTGCAGTGCCACGTGAACACGACGTTGGCGACTTCGCTGAAGAGCATCCGCGGGCCGCCGATGTCGTCGTGCGTGCAGTGCCACGACGGCAGCGCGCCGGACCAGCCGCATCCGACCATCCCAGGGGTGAACGGTTCGGGCGCCTTCCACTTCACGGCGTGCCTGCAGTGCCACACCGCGGGCAGCATCCAGGGCATCGCGGTGCCCGCCGGGCACCCCAGCGACACTGCCCCGGCGTCGGAGGCGCAGCCATGAACCCGTCCCGTGGTCATCGAGGCTTGCCGTGAACCCGCTGCTCTCTCCCCTGACGGCGCCGCCCGCGTCGTCGTCCACCAGACGGCGGGCGGTGCTCCTGGTCGGCGTCGTCATCACCGCCTTGGTCGCCGGGCTCTGGCCATCGCCGGCGGCGCTGGCGATGATCCGCGTGCGCACCGACGGCACGGAGACCCTCGAGCAGATCGCAGCGCGGGTCTACGGCGATGCCGCCCGGGCCGCCGTGCTGCGAGCGGCGAACAAGATCGCCGACGGCGACCAACCTCCGGCGGGCACGCTGCTGAAGGTGCCGGGGTCGTCGTTGCACACGGTGACCGCCGGCGAGACGTTGCAGAAGGTCGCCGACCGGTTCCTGTCGGGCGAAGGTGGCGCGGCCCTGCTCGCCGAGTCCAATGGGCTCGCCGCCCAGGCCGCCCTGCGGCCGGGGCAGGTGCTCACCGTGTTCGAGGAGGTCGAGGTCCGTACGAACAACCGAAGCGCCGAAGACATCGCCGTCGTCTTCCTCGGCGACCCGAACCTCGGCGCGCGGCTGCGGCGCTACAACGGCGTCCGCGACGGCGCGAAGCTGCCGTCGAAGACCTACGTGCCCCTCGTCGGCTTGCAGCCGCGGGGCGGACCGCCGGCAGTTCCGCCGACCACGCCGATCGTGTCGGTCGTGGCGGAACCCTCCGCTCCCACTCCGGCCCCGCCGCCGAAGTCGACGGCCGAGCCGATGCCGGCGGCGGCGATCACGGCTGCGACGCCGGCGCCGACCACGTCGATGGTGGCGGTGGCTGGCCCGCCCCTCGCGGCCGGCGCGCCAACCGCGTCGAGCGCGCCGGTGGCCGTCGCCAGCGGGACGCCCGTCGAGGGCTATCCGGTGACGAGCAAGCTCGCGACGTTGCTCGGTTTCACCCACGCGCTGCACTCGCCGATGCTGGTCAACGGCCAACCGGTGAACTGCCTGACCTGCCACGCCCACGCCGACCCGCAAGGCTACGGCGTGCTGCCGCCGAGCCAGGAAAATTGTCTGCTCTGCCACCGCCAGGCCGAGGTGATGCCGCCGTCGATCCGCAAGGGGCAGGTGCGCCGCCTGCCGTTGCCGATGAACCACAAGCTGCACGTCGGCCAGAACCAGATCGACTGCACCGTCTGCCACTTGCAGGAGCCCGACCGCCCGCTGGGCATGGCGACGCAGGGGCACGAGGCCTGCGCGGCGTGCCACACGGCCGGCGGCATCCCGCCCTTCGTCCAGGGCGACCCACAGGGGTTGTCCTGCAAGGTCTGCCACGGCGAAGCGGAAGAAGAGCCGCTCAGCGCCGAGCGCCAGCGGTTCCTGCGCTCGCACATGATCCGGTCGTTCGGGCGCGTCGGTGACGTGACCTTCACGCACATGACCCACGCGACGTTTTCGCCGGGCGGTGTCCCGGGCGGCAGCGGGCCGGTGATGGAATGTCGGTCCTGCCATGCCGACGCGTGGGAGGCCGAGACGAAGCAGCAGATCGGCAAGGTCGGGATGCAGGGCTGCATGGAGTGCCACCGCCAGTCGACGAACCTCGGCCTGCAGCCCCCACAGGACTGCGCTGGCTGCCACCTGAACCAGCGCGCCGGTCACATGCCGATGAACGAGATGGTGCTCACCAAGCCGCTCGACCACACGGCGTTCTTCCGGCGCAACCACGCGGATGCCGCGCGTGACAACGCCCCGATGTGCGCGTCGTGCCACGCTGGCGTCGATCCGAACGACGGCAACCGCTGCGACACCTGCCACATGGTCATGAAGCCGCGCGATCACACCGCTGGCTACCGCGACCGCACCCACGGTCGCTTGGCCCAGGTCGACGCCACGCGCTGCACGACGTGTCACCGGGCCGAGCGCTGCGAGGCGTGTCATCGCGAGCCGCCACGCAGCCACTTCCCGCTGAACGTGTGGGTCGACAAGGGCCTGCACGGGTCGCGCGGCCGCCTCGAACTCGGTTCGTGCCTGACTTGCCATCGCTTCGAGCAGACGTGCTCGCGCTGTCACACCGCCACGCAGAGGTAGCCGTCGACACGAGGGCCCCACGCCCCCGCTGCCCGGGCGACGGCGACGAGAAGGAGGAAACCGGTGACCGCCCAACTCGCCGAAGAGTGGACCCAACTGCTGAAACAGGTCCCGTTTCTCGCGGTGCTGCCTGAGCAGATCATCCGCGACAAGCTCGTGCTCGGCAAGATCCCCCAGGCTGAGGTGCCAGCGTCGTGCGTCGAAATTCCAGCGGGCGAGTACGTCGTGCGCGAGGGCGAGTTCGGCGACACCTTCTACGTCGTGCTCCGCGGGATGTTTGCCGTCGAGGCGTGGAACGACGACGGGGTGCCGGTGCAGACCGACACGCTCCAGCGGGGCGCCTTCTTCGGCGAGATGGCGATGATCGGGCGCGGGATGCGTTCAGCGTCGGTCAAGGCGTTGACCGCCGACTGCCAGGTCCTCGAGGTCTACAAGGGCCCGTTCGACCGGATGCTCAAGGAGGATCGATCGGGGCAGCTGAAGAAGCTGCTCGACGATCTCTACACGCGCAAATCTGTCGAGAATTTCGTGCGCGACAACGAGTTCCTGCGCGCGCTGACCGACGTCGACAAGAAGCTGATCGTCGACCACGCGAAGCTGCTGCGCCTCGAGGCCATGACCGACGTGTACAAGGTAGGCGCGCCGCCCTCGGCGTTCTATTTGGTGAAGCAGGGTTTTTTGAAGGCGTGGCGCATCGAGGGCGACGCCGAGAGCATCCTCGCCTATCTGCGCGACAAGGACTTCTTCGGCGACCTCGAGCTCGTCGAGGGACGGGCCCGCACCGCGAACATCACGGCGATGGAGCCAGTGGAGCTGATCGAGCTGCCGCGTACGGTGTTCGCCACGCTCTACCAGCGTTACCCGAAGGTCATCGACGACTACCGCAAGTACGACCTCGACGCGCGGGCGTCAGCGGGCCCGGCGGCGTCGATGTCGAAGACGGGGATGATCTTCACCGCCGACCTGATCGGGCTCGGCGTCGCGCAGGCGCGCTCGGCGCTGATCATCGACATGGACCTGTGCGTCCGGTGCGGCAACTGCGTGCAGGCCTGCAGCGATCTGCACGACGGCTACTCACGGCTCATCCGTCGCGGCAAGAAGCTCACACGGCGCGAGCGGTCCTCCGGCTCGCTGCAGAACCTTTTCTTCCCGAACTCGTGCCTGCATTGCCGCACGCCCGACTGCATGGCGCCCTGTCCCGTCGGATCCATCGCCCGCGACAAGGAGGGTGAAGTCTACATCAAGGACCACTGCGTCGGCTGCGGCGCCTGCGCGAAGGCGTGCGAGTTCGGCAACATCTCGATGGTGATCGTCGGCGACAAGAAGGCGGCGAAGCCTCAGCGCAAGGCCTCGAAGTGCGACATCTGCCGCGGCTACGAGGCTCCCAACTGCGTCTACAACTGCCCACAGGGCGCGATCGTCCGCATCGACCCCAACGACTACTTCGACGAACTCCATCGCGGCCCCGATCTGGTCGGGATGGCGAACAAGTCATGACGAAGACCCATCGTCCCGTCGGCGGTGGAAGCGCGCCCGCGACGACAGTCCTGCTGCGCACCGAGGGAGCGCTCCGATGACCGCCAGCACCGCACCCCTCGCCGTGGCCCCTCGCCCGCCGCCGACGGCGAAGAAGCTCTCGGGCAAGACGCTGAAGGCGAGCGAGACCCGCTGGGACAAGCGCGGTGCATGGTTCCTCGCCTTCGTCACCGCCGCCGCCGTCGTCGGCCTTTGGGCCCTGTCGGCCTACCAGATCGACGTGCCGCCCCACGGCCGGGGGCCGCAGGGCGACACCGTGATCGGCTACGCCCTCGGCTTCCTCACCGTCGTCCTGTACCTCGTCGTCGGCATGTATTCGTTGCGCCATCGCCGGCGCGTCCAGAAGAACGCGATGACCCGCACGTGGATGGAGGTGCACCTCGCGTTCGGGCTCGTCGCCGGCCTCGCCGCGGTGCTGCACTCGGGCCCGCGCCTGCTGTCAGCGGCGCCGCTTCACGGAGCGTTTCTGCTCGCGTGGCTCGGGCTCATCGCCAGCGGCGTCGCCGGCAAGGTGATTGGCGTCGTCGTCCCGCGGCGCCTGACGCGCATCGAAGACGAGGCGCTGCTCGTCGAGGACGTGAACGACCGCCAGGCGGCGTTACGCAAGGAGGTCGAGGAGCTGCTGCAGGCCAACCTCGAGGACGCGTTCGTCGACTACGCGAACAACGTGGCCCCGCGCGCGATTCGGAACCCGCAGCACTACGGGCGCCGCCGGCTGCGTCGCCCCGACGTCATCGAAGAGGTCTGGAACGAAACCAACGGCGCAGCCGTGCTGCCTGCCGATAAGCACGAGACCGCGCGCCGGATCGTGACCTGTCTGGTCGAGGAGCGCTTCCTCGACCAAATGCAGCGCTATCACTGGGCGCTGCGCGCCTGGATCCCCGTCCACGTCGCCCTGACGACGCTGTGCTTCCCCTGGTTGATCATCCACATGATCACCGTGTTCCTGCTCTGACCCACGCGTCGAGGACCGACCATGTTCGCGCTCAAAGTCGTCGACGGACTCTCGGCCGGCATCGAGATCGCGCTCCGGCAGAACGGCACGGTGAGCGTCGGTCGCGCCGCCGATGCCGACGGTCAGATCGAAGACCAGCTCTGTTCGGGCAAGCACTTCGAGGTGACGTGGAGCGACACCGAGGGGATCGTCCTCAAGGACCTCGGTTCGCTGAACGGCGTCTTCGTCAACGGTGAGCGGGTCCGCGACCCGCGCCGCATCAAGCGCGGCGACTTCGTTCAAGCGGGAACCACGTTGATGGAGGTCTGTGTCGGCACGCAACAGGCGGGCGTCGAGGTGCGCGCCTCCGAGCGGGCGCCGACGATCAAGGGTGCGGCGACGATGATGATGTCGTCGGCAGATCTGCAGGAGGCGATCGCTCGCACGCGCGCCCAGGCGCGCGTGAAGCAGAAGGACATGGGGCGCAGCGTCATCAAGACGCAGATGCTCGGGCGCGACGACATCGCGAAGCTGATGGCCGAAGAGCCCATGGCGGGCCGTCAAAAGACGATGATCCTGCAGGCGCTGCCTGCCGAGCTGATCACGCAGGCCTCGCAGTCGGGCCTGACGATGCTCAAGCAGCTGCTGCAGGCGACGCCGGCGGACTCGCCCGCCGTGGTGCTCGTCAAGAAGGGCGCGTCGATCACGCCGCACGCCAAGAGCGTGGTCACCTTCGGCCGCGACGCCAGAAACGACGTCCCGCTGGTATCTGACGACGTCTCGGGCAACCACACGCGGATCGTCCGCGAGAACACCGGGCGATTCGAGGTCATCGACGAGGGGTCGACCAACGGCACCTACGTCAACGGCAAGCGCGTCGTGCGCCAGCACCTGAACAACGGCGACACCATCCAGATCGGCCAGTGGGTGGCGACCGTCGCGCTCCATGGCGCGCGCCTCGGACTTGATGTGCAGCGCGAGGGAGTGAAGGTCGAAGATGCCGGCGGCATCAAGGTCATCAAGGCTGACGCCCTGGGTGCCCGCGAATGGAACCCGCTCCACCGCGAGAAGCTTCGCAGAGTCAGGGTCGACTACAAGCGCGACCGCGCTGCGCTGCTCGCCAAGAAGAAGAAGGGCAAGAGCGCTGACGACATCGCCTTCACGGCGACGTCGGACACGCAACGCCGGGTGCTGAAGGGGCGGCTGGCGTGGGCGGGGCTCTTCGTGTCGCCCATCGTCCTCGTGGCGGCGCTGGCGCTGACCGGCTTCGACGTCCTCGCCCCCGGCGCCGTTGGCGCCCATCACGCGACGTCCGACTTCGTGGCCAAGGCGCACCAGATCGCCGACACCAACGGCGCGCTCCCTCCCCTCGCCGCCGAGGTCAGCTGCGTGGCGTGCCATCAGGGCGGCGCCGTCGTCGACACGAGCTGCACCGCCTGCCACGAGCAGGTGACCACCGCGCGCCACGCGAAGGCGGGCCTCACCTGCTTCGACTGTCACGCCGAGCACAACGGGCGCGACTTCTCACCAACGGCGGCGGCGCGCGTGGGCTGCGTCGGCTGCCACGAGGGCGATCCCCACGAGACGCTGCTCACCGCCGGATCGGACAAGCAGGCCCGCGCGCGGGCGCCGGTGATCGCCCCCGACAAGTTCGCCATCGACGCCTTCGACGTCCATCGCGTCCACATGTCCATCGAAGGCCGCTGCCTCGGCTGCCACGATGAGGGCTTGAAGCCCATCGCTGCCGACGCACGCCGGACGTGTGGGACGTGTCACGCGCAGGCGCGGCCCGAGGCCGACGGCTGCGTCACGTGCCACAACCAGCACCCAAAGGCGGAAGGGTTGCTTGCCCAACTGTCGACACCGGTCTCCGCGGAAGACCGCCTGAAGGCCGCGCGGGTCGACCCCGGCCACTTCGGCATCTTCCTCGCCCTCGCCTTCGGGATGCTCGTGCCGCTCACGGTCTTCGGCGTGATCTTGAAGCCGCGCGCTCGCAGTGACGAGGAGGAGGTCGTCGAGGAGGAAGTCGGCGGCGCGCGGCCACCGCCGGCCACACCGCCCGCCACACCGCCCGCCACACCGCCCGCCGCACCGCCCGCC
>VGSZ01000235.1 GCA_016874845.1 Deltaproteobacteria bacterium | reverse complement strand
CTCGGCGCGACAACGAACCCGGGCTTCACCTGCGCGTCGACGACCACCGCCGCCGGCTGGGCGGGGACGTTCGGCTGTACGGCCGACACCGCGCGACTGAACGCCGCCAACAACGTCATCCGGCAGACCATCGCCAACCTTCGCCCCGGCGTGACGTACGAGCTGCGCTTTCAGGCGCAGAACCTCGGCGCCAACGCCAGCGTCACGCCCCGCGTGTGCCGCACGACGGGCTGCAACGACATCGTGGCCAACAACCTGCTGTCCACGGGCAACCCGCTGGCCGAGCCGCTGGTCGGGCTGTCGGGCGTGCTCGCCGATGCGCCGCCGTTCTCGTTCGTCGTCCCCGCGGGCGTCACCCAGCTCGTCGTGGAGATCGTGCGACCTGCGCTGCTCGATCAAGAGAACAACGACCTGAATGCCGCGAGCGCCGTCGACAACGTCCTCGTGTTTCCGTCGGACCTCGGCAACGGCGACGCCGGCGCCGGCGACAACCTGACCGACCGGCAGGAGCTGTGCGCCGCCAACAACCGCGCCACCAACCCGCTGGTCGCCGACACCGACGGCGACGGCGTGCAGGACGACGAGGAGGCCATCGGCTATGACGGCCTGCTTTCAAACCCGAACAACGCTGACACCGACGGCGACGGCCTGTGCGACGGCAACAACGACGTCGCCGCCCGCGCCGGGTTCGCCGGCTGCATCCGCGGTGAGGACCGCAACAACAACGGCGTCGTCGACCGCAACGCCGCCGGCCAACCCGTCGAGGCGAACCCGGCCGTCGCCGACAGCGACGGCGACACGCTGAGCGATCGCGTCGAACAGGTCGGCGCGACCAACCCGAACAACCAGGACAGCGACGGCGACGGCCTGTGCGACGCCACGGTGCGCAACGCCCAGAACGCCGTCGTCTGCGCCGGCGAGGACCTGAACGGCGATGGCGCGCTGCAGGCCGGCGAAACCGACCCGCGCGACGTCGACAGCGACGACGACAACGTCATCGACGGCCTCGAGGCGCCGCGCTGCACCGCCAGCACCCAGTGCGTGGGCACCGACGTCTGCGCCTCGGGCCTGTGCCAGCCCGCCGACGCCGCCGCCGAGCGTCGCCCCGACCCGCGCGACAACGACAGCGACGACGACGGCGTGCAAGACGGCATCGAGTTCAACGACGCCTCGGTGGTGACTTCGCCCACCCGCGCCGACAGCGACGGCGACGGCCTGTGCGACGGCGACCGCGACGTCGGCACCACCTGCTTCCGCGGCGAGGACCTCGACCGCGACGGCGTCACCGACGCCGGCGAGACGAACGCCGGCAACGCCGACAGCGACGGCGACGGCGTCGTCGACGGTGCCGAGAACCGCGGCCTGTACAACGGACCCACCGACGCCAACGCCAACCTCGCCGGCTTCCAGAGCAACCCGCTGAACGCCGACACCGACGCCGACGGCCTGCGCGACGGCCTCGAGGACATCAACGGCAACGGCCGCGTCGACCAGGGCGAGACCGACCCCACCGACAACGACAGCGACAACGACGGGGTGCTAGACGGCAACGACGCCGACTCGCTGACCGCCGACCGTGACGCCGATGGCCTCGCTGACGGCAGCGAGGACCGCAACGGCAACGGCATCGTCGACGCCGGCGAGACCGACCCGAACAACGCCGACAGCGACAACGACGGAGTGATCGACGGCGTCGAGGTGACGAGCGCGTACGCCGGCTGCGCCAACGCGGCGCTCTGCTTCGACGCGAACGCCGCCCGCGCCGGCTTCCAGACGAACCCGCTCGACCCCGACAGCGACGACGACGGCCTGTGCGACGGCGCCCGCGACTTCAGCCCCGAGGATCGCAACTTCAACGGCGTGCTCGACGCCGGCGAGGACGGCACCGGCGGCGGCGCGCTGAACGGCCGGCTCGACTTCACCTGCCGCGCCGGCGAGGACATCAACGGCAACGGGCGCATCGACACCGGTGAGGATCTGAATCTCAACGGCGTCATCGACGCCGGCGAGGACCGCAACAACAACCAGCGCCTCGACCCGGGCGAGAGCGACCCGACCAACCGCGACACCGACGGCGATACCCAGAACGACAATATCGAGTTCCTCGTGACGAACACCGACCCCACCCGCGTCGACACCGACCGCGACGGCATCCGCGACAACGTCGAGAACCCGAACGCCAATGGCACGGTGGAGGTGACCGAGACCGATCCGCGCAACGCCGACAGCGACGGCGACACGCTGTGCGACGGCGGCAACGCGGTGGCCGCCAACGTCAATTTCGGCGGCTGCACCCGCGGCGAGGACATCAACAACAACGGCGTGCTCGACGCCACCGAGAGCAACCCGCGCGCCGCCGACAGCGACGCCGACGGCTTGTTCGACAACTTCGAGCGGCGCCGCGGTACCAACCCGCGCCGCGTCGACACCGACAACGACGGGCTGTGCGACGGCAACCCGCTGGCGGTGCAGGGCGGGGTCACGCCCGCGGGCTGCGGCGGCGCCGAAGACCTGAACAACGACGGCGTGCGCGACGCCAACGAGACCGACGCGCTCGACAACGACACCGACAACGACCGAATCATCGACGGCGTCGAGGTCAACGTGACGCGCGCACAAGGGCGCAACGTCACCGACCCTTTGAACCCCGACAGCGACGGCGACCAGCGGCTGGACGGCGACGAGGACGTCAACCGCGACGGCGTCCGTCAGATCACCGAGACCGACCCCAACAACCCCGACACCGACGGCGACGGCCTGACCGACTTCGTCGAGATCCTCGCGTTCACGAACCCCCTCGACGCCGACAGCGACGACGACGGCCTGTGCGACGGCGCCAACGCCGTGGCTCCCGAGGACGCCAACGGCAACGGCCGGCTCGATCCCGGCGAGGACCGCAACGGTAACGCCCTCCTGGACTTCGTGTGCTTCGGCGGCGAGGACCTGAACAACGACGGCACCATCGACGTCGGCGAGACCGACCCGAACGACGCCGACACCGACGACGACGATCTGTGCGACGGCAACCTGCCGGTGCTTGGCATCTGCAGCGGCGCGTCGGCGGAGTGCCTGTCCGGCGGCAACGGGCTCGGTCGCTGCGGCGGCGGCGAGGACCAGGGCGCCGACGGCATCCAGCAGGGCCCCCTCGACACCGATCCCCTCGACGTCGACAGCGACAACGACGGCGTCGCCGACGGCATCGAGATCCTCGACCAGGCCAACCTCTTCCGCCTGAGCGCCGTGAACCCCGACAGCGACGGCGATGGCCTGTGCGACGGGAGCCGCTCGGTCGCGGCCTCGGCGGTGTTCGTGGGCTGCGTCGGCGGCGAGGACCGCAATGACAACGGCGTGGTGGACGCCGGCGAGACCAACCCACGGCTCGCCGACAGCGACGGCGACACGCTGCTCGACGGCCAGGAGAACCCGAACGGAAACGCGACCCGCGACGGCGCCGAGACCAGCCCGCTGGCCTTCGACACCGACGGCGACGGTGTCAACGACAACCTCGAGCTCGTTGGCTACGAAGGCCTGCCGAGCAACCCGAACGACCCCGACAGCGACGACGACGGAGTGTGCGATGGCGACCCGACGCTGGTGCTCACCCCGGGCGCCCAGGCGGTACGCCGGGCTTTCCCTGCCGCGCTCAATGGCGTCTGCGACGGCGGCGAAGACCGCAACAACAACGGCTTGCTCGAGCGCGAGCTGCTGGTGACGGGCCGGGCGGTGGGTCTGGGAGCCGACGCCGCGCGCCTCGAGTCGAACCCCACCACCGCCGACAGCGACGGCGACAGCCTGCGCGACGACGCCGAACAGCGCGGCGCGACCAACCCGAGCAACCAGGACACCGACGGTGACCAGTTCTGCGACGCCACGGTGCGCAACGCCGCGAACGCGATCGTCTGCCCCGGCGAGGACCTCGACCGCGACGGCGTCGTGGACGCTGGCGAGACGCGCCCGCTGGTGGTCGACGGTGACAATGACGGCCTGCCCGACGGCGCCGAAGGCAACCGCTGCCTGCTGGGCGCCGGCGTCGAGAACCACTGCGCCGGCACCGACGTCTGCACCGCGGCCGGCGCCGCGGGTGGCGTCTGCCAGCCGGCCAACGCCCTGCTCGAGCGGCGCCCCGACCCGCTCGACGCCGACAGCGACGACGACGGCATCCTTGACGGCATCGAGGTCAACGACGCCTCGGCGATCACGTCGCCGACCCGCGTCGACTCTGACGGCGACGGCCTGTGCGACGGCAACGTCGCCCGCGCCGGCTGCATCGTGGGCGAAGACCTGAACACCAACGGCGTCGTCAACGCCGAGGACGCCAACCGCAACGGGCGCATCGACGGCACCGAGGACGGCAACGCCAACGGCCGGCTCGACGAGACCGACCCGGGCAACCCCGACAGCGACTTCGACGGCGTCGTCGACGGCGTCGAGCTGCAGTCCAACTTCGCGTCGACCTGCGTGGTCGCCGCCAACTGCTTTGACGGCGATACGAGCCGCGCCGGCCGCCAGAGCGGCGCCCTGTCGCGCGACACCGACGGCGACGGCCTCGCCGACGGCGCCGAGGATATCAACGGCAACGGCGCCCTCGACGCGGGCGAGACCGACCCGACCAACACCGACACCGACGGCGACGGCGTCAGCGACCTGACCGACAACGCCCTTGGCGACGACACTGACACCGATGGGCTGCGCGACGGACAGGAGGACAAGAACGGCAACGGCCTGTTCGACTTCTTCAACCCCAACAACGCCGCCTGCACCGCCGACCCGAACCTGTGTCCGGTCAGCGCGACGTTCAACAACGGCGCCTGCGTCTGCAACGACAACTTCATCTTCGACCGCGACTCGGGCACCTGCATCACGTCGCAGGGAACGCGCAATTCACGCTTCACGCCGAACCTCAGCTGCAACCCGGTGCAGGGCGTGCTGAGCGGCTTCTGCGCGCTGATCGTCCTCGACGCCGCCGACGCCAACGGCCGCGCCCAGGGCGGTCGCTACGTCGCCGCGGGCACGCCGGGCGCCGTCAACCGCTGCGTCGGCGGCGGCAACTTCGTGCCCGGCACGACGCTGCCGGTGAACCTCGGCTCGGCCGTGGCCCGCGACTTCGAGACCAACGCCAACCTCGACGACACTGACGGCGACGGCGTGATCGACGGCAACGAGGTCACCCGCGCCTACCGCGGCTGCGCGGCGGCCTTCGAAGACAGCAACCGCAACCGCCGCCTCGACGGCGCCGAGGACCAAAACGCCGACGGAGTGTTGAATGGCTGTCTGGACGTCGACGCCACGCGCGCCGGCTTCCAGACGGATCCGCTCAACCCTGACACCGACGCCGACGGCCTGTTCGACGGCCTCGAAGACCTGAACGGCAACGGCCGCTTCGACGCCGAGGGCGAGGACGTCAACCGCAACGGCCTGCTCGACAGCGAGGATCGCAACTGCAACGGACAGCGCGACGCCGACGAGCCCGACGCGAACAACAACAACGTCCTCGACACCGAGGACACCAACGGCAACTGCCGCCTCGACCGCGAGAGCGACCCGACCAACCCCGACACCGACGGCGACACGCTGCGCGACGCCTTTGAAAACGCCATCGGCACGAACCCGTCGTCGGCCGACACCGACGGCGACGGCATCCGTGACAACGTCGAGATCGACGAGGACCTGCCCGACGACCGCAACAACGAGGACGGCTGCCTCGACGTCGCCGAGGACAGAAACGGCGACGGCCGCCTGAACGTCGGCGAGGACGCGAACCCGCCCGATCCGCCGGGCCGCACCTGCCAGCCCGACGGCCGGCTCGACCTCTTCGACGAGGACGCCGATGGCAACGGCGTCTTGCGCGAGCAGGTGCGCGAGACCGACCCGCTGAGCCCCGACACCGACGGCGACGGCCTGTGCGACGGCAGCCGCAGCGTCGCCGGCGAGGTCGACCGCAACGGCAACGGTCAGGCCGACCTGGAAGAGGACTTGAACCAAAACGGCGTGCTCGACCCCGGCTGCCTCGCCGGCGAGAGCCTCAATGACGACGTCGTGCTCGACCCGGGCGAGACGGATCCATTGAACGCCGACAGCGACGAGGGCGGCCTCGGCGACGGCATCCCCGACGGCACCGAGCGGGGGGTCGATCTGGGCACCGGCCTGCCCCTGCCGGGCGCGACGGTCACGACCCCGCTGGTGGCCGACACCGATGGCGATGGTCTGACCGATGACATCGAGGACGCCGATCAAGATGGCCGCCTGGACGCGGGCGAGACCAACCCGATCGTCGCCGACACCGACGGCGACGGCGTGCTCGACGGCGCCGAGGACGTGAACCAGGACGGCTTCCGTGACTCCGAGGACATCAACGGCAACGGGCGCCTCGACGCCAACGAGGACCTGAACCCGAATGGCCGCATCGACTTCGTCGAGACCGATCCGCTGAACCCCGACAGCGACGGCGACGGCCTGTGCGACGGTCCGAGCGTCGTGGCGGCCCGTGCGGGCTTCGCCGGCTGCAACCTGCGCAACGAGGGCGGCGAGGATCGCAACCGCAACGGCGTGGTCGACGTCGTCGATGTGAACAACGACGGCTTCCCCGACCTCGGCAGCGAGAGCGACGGCAACGACAGCGACACTGACGATGACGGTCTCAACGACGGCCTTGAGTTCCGCGTGGGCGGCAGCCCGGTGCTGTTCGACACCGATGGTGACGGGCTCTGTGACGGTACGCCGTCGCGGCCGTTCGCCAACGCGCCGGGGGGCGACGGCACGCTCCGCGACCGCCTGCGCCTGCTTGGCCTGTGCACCGTGCCCCAGACCCTGACCGCCATCGACGGCGAGGACCGCGACAACGACGGCGAGCGTGACCCCGGTGACACCTTCCTGAACGACAGCGACAGCGACGACGACGGTCTGTGCGACGGCCCGGTGGTGCGAGCCACCGAGGACCGCAACGGCAACGGCGTGCTCGAGGCGCTCGAAGACCGTAATGGCAACGGACGCCTCGACGTCACCTGCGGCGCCGGCGGTGACATCGACCGCGACCAGGTTGCTGACGTGTTCTTCTCCCACGAGGACCGCAACCGGAACCGCGTCCTCGACCAGGGTGAGGACGGCAACGGCAACGGCCAGCTCGACTTTGGCGAGAACGTCGACGGCGGCGACGTGACTGCGGCCAGCGGCGAGACCGATCCCCTCGACGCCGACAGCGACGATGACGGCGTCGGCGACGGCATCGAGCGCCTCGACCGCAACGGCAGCAACCCCAACGACGTCGACAGCGACGACGATGGCCTGAGTGATCTGGTCGAGATCGTGCTCGATGGCAACGGTGCCATCTCGCCGGTGCGCGCTGACAGCGACGGCGACGGCCTGTGCGACGGCCCGGCCACCGTGGCGGCGGGCGGCGGGTTCGCCGGCTGCGTCGGCGGCGAGGATCGCAACCGCAACGGCCGCGTCGACGCCGACGAGACCAACGGCGCCGACGCCGACACCGACGACGACGGCCTGCGCGACGGCCTCGAGGATCGCGACGGCGACGGCGTGCTCGACGCCGGCGAGACCGGCGCGCGCAACCCCGACACCGACGGCGACGCCCTGTGCGACGGCGGCAACGCCGTGGCCGCGGCGGGCGCCTTCGCCGGCTGTGTGCGCGGCGAGGACCTCGACAACGACGGCGTGCTCGAGACCGACGAGACCAACCCGCGCCTCGCCGACAGCGACGGCGACGGCCGCCGCGACAACACCGAGCGCGGCCTGAACGACGCGGGCCGAGCCGACCCGACGATCGAGCCGTCCGACCCGCGCAACGCCGACAGCGACGGCGACGGCCTGAACGATCTGGCCGACGTGCTGGCCGGCGGCTCGCCGAACCTCGCCGACACCGACGGCGACGGGCTGAATGACCGCGTCGAGGCCAGCCTCGGCACGCGCCTCGATGCCATCGACACCGACGGCGACGACGTCGACGACTTCTTCGAGACCCGCGCCGGGACGAACCCGCGTGACGCCGACAGCGACGACGACGGCGTGCGCGACGGCGACGAACTGTTCGGCCTGCAGACCGATCCGCTCGACGCCGACACCGACAACGACGGCATCCCCGACGGCGTCGACGCCACCCCCGGCTCGGC
>VGSZ01000234.1 GCA_016874845.1 Deltaproteobacteria bacterium | reverse complement strand
CGCCGGCGCCGCGGGGGCCGCGGCGTGGGGCCTGCTTCGCCACCGCCCGGCGGCGCCGGGGCGAACCGTCCTGTCCGGGGACGAGGTCGCCGTGGTCGCGGCGCTCGCCGAGGCCTACTTCCCGCGTGGCAGCACGTTTGGCGTCAGCGCCTTCGACGTGGACGTCGCGGCCGTCGTCGATGGCTACATCGCCGGTCTGCTGCCGCGCGAGCGTCGCGGGCTGCGGGCGCTGCTGCGGGGGCTCGACGCCTGGCCGGTCGTGTCGGCGACGTCGACGTCGAGGTTCTCGGACCTCGATGTCGCTGGGCGCGTCGCCGTGCTGCGGGCCTTCGACGACTCGAGCGTCCCCGAGCGGCGGCTGCTCGGCACGCTGTTTCGCCAGCTGGTGGGCATGGCGATGCTCGAGGACGATCGCTTGCTCGCGGCCGTCGGCCACCGGCATGGCTGCGGGCTGCCGGTGTGGCCGGCGGAGCCGCCGCCGTTGCCGCTGCCGGTGGTCGCCGGCGGACCGCCGGTGGCGCCGTTCGTCAAGTCGGCGGCTCCCGGGCGCGTGTCGTGCGACGTCGTCGTGGTTGGCACCGGCGCGGGGGGAGCCGCCGCTGGCGTCGAGTTCGCGCGGGCTGGAAAGAAAGTCGTCCTGCTCGAGGCTGGCGATGCGCTGTGGGCGCGCGACTTTGCGCGGCGGTCGCTCCCGTGGTCGTTGACGCGGCTGTGGGCGAGCCGGGGCGCACAGACGTCGTCGTCGCGGCCGGTGGTGCTGGTGCCGTCGGGCAGGGTGGTGGGCGGCTCGACGGTGTTGAACTCGGCCATCTGCTTCAAGCCGCCCGACAAGCGCCTGCGCGAGTGGTGCGCGGTCACGGGCTCGTCGGTGTTCGAGCCGACGACGTTCGGACCGGTCGTCGACGAGCTCTGGGCCCGCATCGGCGTGGCGCCGACGCACGCGGGCATCGGCCGCGCGAACAACACGCTGTTCGAGCAGGGCTGCCGCGCGCTCGGCTACGAGCACGCGTGGATGAACCGCAACGCGCCGGGCTGCGTCGGCTGCGGCGTCTGTCAGCTCGGCTGCCCGTCGGGGGGCAAGGCGAGCGTCGACAAATCGCTGTTGCCCGAGGCGGTGAACCGCGGCGCGACGATCCTGAAGCACGCCCGCGCGCGGGCCGTGGTCATTCAGGGCGGTCGCGCCACCGGTGTCGAGGTCGACGTCGTCGACCCGGCGACGGAGCAGCCACAGGGCACCTTGTCGGTGACGGCCGACGTCGTCGTCGTCGCTGGCGGCGCGCTGTTCTCGCCGCTGTTGTTGCAGGCCAGCGGCGTGCAGAACGCGCATCTGGGCAAGCACCTCGCCATCCACCCGGGCATCGCGGTGCTCGGCGAGTTCGCCGAGCGGGTGGTGATGTGGGACGGTGTGCCGCAGGGCTACTACGCCTACTGTCCCGATGATGACCACGCGCTGCTGGAGACGGCGAACGCCGGCCCGGCCGAGCTGTTCTCGCTGTTGTCTCGGGCCGACGACGAGGCGAGCGTGCGTCGGCTGGCGCACCTCGGCATGGCCGGCGCGATGATCCGCGACAGCGGGCTCGGCTCGGTCACGCTGGACGACGACGACGGTGTGCCGCGGCCGCGGTTCAGCATCGCGTTCTCCGACCGCGATCTGGCGGCCTTTCGCGCCGGCGCGCGGTCGATCGTGCGCGCGTGGTTCGCCGCGGGTGCGAAGAGGGTGGCGCCGGGGGTCACGCCGCTGCGCTTCGTCGACAACGAGGCCTCGGCGTTCGCGATCATCGACGAGCTGGTCGACGGCGGGAGGCTCGCGCAGCCCTATGGCAGCCACCCGCACGGGACGTGCCGCATGGGTCCGGCCACGGGCGAGCACGCCGGCGTCGTCGACGATCGCGGCGCGGTGCACGGAGTCGACGGCCTGCACGTGATGGACGGCTCGGTGTTTCCGACGACGTTGGGGGTGAACCCGCAGGTGACGATCATGGCGACGGCCACGATGCTGTCGCGCCGTGTGCTGGCCTGAAGGTCGCGCTCGAAGTCAGAGCGCCGAGAGGCTGCCGAGGAAGCAGAGGCTGCAGAGACAGCAGAGGCTGATTGCGCGCCGTGTCCTCATGGACAGGCGAAGCGACCCGCGCGCCGCAGCCAGCGCCGACGATGCAGCAAACGGTGATCGCCTGCGGGGCCCGGGTCGCTTTGCCGTGCACCCCTTCGGTCGCGCCGAAGGCGTCGGTCGCCAAGCGACAAGCCGACACCCCGAACAAGCCGAAAGAGAAAACCTCGACGGAGACCGAACCGTCGAAAGCCCCAGAAGCGCACCAGAACGATCAACCGAAGCAGCCCCGAGGAGACCGAACCGTCGGAAGCCCCACGAGCGAAACCGCATCCGAAAGCCCCGAAACCCAGGACGCCCCGCCCAAGAGAGTTCGATAATGCACATTATGTCAACCAACTAGCGGGGCGGTGTGGGGCGCCATTCGGACGATCGACCGACCATCCCCCCGCTGTCGGACGAGCCCGCGTCCTCGGTGCGGCACGGTGCTCCAATGCAACCAAGCAAGCACCGTCTCTTGTCGTCGTCGGCGATGCGCCTCGGTCTGGTGTGCGCGGTCGCGCTGACCGGCTGCCAGGTCGACCATGACGGCGACGGCGAATACGGCGAGTGGACGTGGGGCCTGGGCGCCACCGAGCAGGCCCAGCGCATCGCTGGCGGTTGGGCGCCGCCGGCGGAGACGCTGGCGGTCGGTGACACCTGGACCGTCGACTATGACTCCGCCCCGCCGTGGGATGGCGGCGAGAACTGCTCCGGCGGCTCCACCGCAGGAGCGCGCGTGTTGCGCGATGTGCTCGTAGCGGCGTTTCCGCAGACCTCCAGCATCGGCGTGTACAGCTGCCGCGTCATCGCCGGGACGAACTCGATGTCGCTGCATGGTGTCGGCCGCGCCCTCGACATCATGATCCCGACGATCAGCGGCGACGCCGACAACGGCAGCGGCGACCCCATCGCGGCGTGGCTGATGGAGCACGCCGGCCAGTTCGGGCTGCAAGGGATCATCTGGGACCGCATGATGTGGACGACGTCGCGGCGTGCCGGCCAGCGCCTGCGTGCGCTCGATCCTGGCGTGAACCAGCACGTCGACCACATCCACGCCGAGATCAACGAGCTCGCTGGCGCCCGCGGCTACGAATGGTACGACGCGCCCACCGGCCCGGGCCTCGCCGCCGAGTGCCCGACGCTGGCAGCAAGCGGTGGTGTCGTCGACGAGGGCCCGTGCGTCCAGCTGTTCGGGCCGCCGCAGTACTGGCGCACCGAGAGCGTCGGCGAGAACGGCTCGCTGCGCTGGACCAACGCGTTCGAGAACGACACCCCGAGCAACCACTCGCGCACCGTCGCGCGCCTCCCCGCCGCCGGGGCGTGGGACGTCGACGCATCGCTGCACGCGTCCTTCGCGAGGTTCGACCGTGCGCGCTACCGCGTCACCGATGTCGACGGCGAGCATGTCCTGCTCATCGACCAGGCCGCGGCCGCAGCCGCCGACGGCTGGGCACGTCTCGGCACCTTCCGCACCGCCGAGGGCGGCGGTGACATCGTGGTCGTCGTCGAGGACAACGCCGACGGCGCCGTCGACTCGGCGGCGCGGTCCATCGTCGTCGACGCTGTCCGCGTGACACCGTCGACGCCGGCACCGGCGCCGCCCGAAGAGCAGCCCGAAGAGCAGCCCGACGCACAGCCCGATGAGCAGGCGTCGCCCGAGACTTCGGAGCCCGAGCCCACGCCAGCGCCGGAAGAGCCGACGGAGCCACCGCCAGGCACCGGGGAGCCGGCCTTCGGCGACGACGAAGACGAGATTGGACCCGTCGTGGACGCCGACCTGCCCGCCGCCGACGACCCGATCTACGTCGGGCTGGTCGCTGAAGGCGGCTGCGCGGCGGCGCCGTCGACGACCGCGTCGTCGAGCGCGGCGCTGCTTTGCCTCTTCGCGCTGCTCGCGGCGCGCCGTCGTCGCTGAGCGGTCACGGCTGCCCGCTTTTGTGTCGCGGGTGCCGTTGACGACGGCGCCCATTGTTCGCATGACATAGAAGACATGGCGTCTGAGCTCATCCGCAACTTTTCGATCATCGCCCATATCGACCACGGCAAGTCGACGTTGGCCGACCGCATCCTCGAGGCCACCGGCGCGCTCACGCAGCGCGAGATGCAGTCGCAGTTTCTCGACAAGATGGAGCTCGAGCGCGAGCGCGGCATCACGATCAAAGCGCAAGCGGTGCGTCTGTTCTACAAGGCCGACGACGGCAAGACGTACAACCTGAACCTCATCGACACCCCCGGGCACGTCGACTTCAACTACGAGGTCAGCCGCGCGCTCGGCGCCTGCGAGGGCGCGCTGCTCGTCGTCGACGCCAGCCAGGGCGTCGAGGCGCAGACGTTGGCCAACGTGTACCTCGCGCTCGACGGCAACCTCGAGATCGTGCCGGTGCTGAACAAGATCGATCTGCCCAGCGCCGAGCCCGAGCGCGTGCGCAAGGAGATCGAAGACATCATCGGGCTCGACGCCAGCGACGCCATCCCCGCGTCGGCGAAGGCCGGCATCGGCATCCACGAGATCCTCGAGGCCGTCGTGCGCAAGGTGCCGCCGCCCCGGGGCTCCGTCGACGCGCCGCTGGCTTGCCTGATCTTCGACTCGTGGTTCGACAGCTACCGCGGCGTCGTCGTGCTCGTGCGCGTCTTCGAGGGCACCGTGAAGCCTGGCATGAAGGTGCGCTTCATGCACAACGGCAAGGACTTCGAGGTGCAGGAGGTCGGCGCTTTCACGCCGCATCCGGCGAAGCTGACGCACCTGCAGGCCGGCGAGAGCGGCTTCATCATCGCCAACGTCAAGGACGTCCACGACGCGAAGGTCGGCGACACCGTGACGTCGGCGAGCAACCCGCGCCCCGAGCCCCTGCCCGGCTTCAAGGAGATCCAGCCCGTCGTCTACGCCGGTGTGTTTCCCATCGACGCCGCCGACTACGAGGATCTGAAGGAGTCGCTGGCAAAGCTGAAGCTGAACGACGCCGCGCTGAAGTTCGAGCCCGAGACGTCGCAGGCGCTGGGCTTCGGCTTCCGCGTTGGCTTCCTTGGCCTGCTGCACATGGAGATCGTGCAGGAGCGCCTCGAGCGTGAGTTCAATCTCGACCTGATCACGACGGCGCCGACGGTGGTCTACAAGGCGCACATGCTCGATGGCTCCGTCGTCGACGTCGACAACCCGAGCCGGATGCCCGACAAGGTCAAGATCGAGAAGATCGAAGAGCCGATCATCATCGCGAGCATCCACACGCCGAGCGACCACGTCGGTGCGATCATCAAGCTGTGCGAGGAGCGCCGCGGCATCCAGAAGGAGCTGAACTACATCACGCAGACCCGCGTGATGGTGAAGTACGAGCTGCCGCTGGCCGAGGTCGTCTTCGACTTCTTCGACAAATTGAAGACGGTCAGCCGCGGCTACGCGTCGTTCGACTACGAGCTCGCTGGCCTGCGCGAAGACGAGCTGGTGAAGGTCGACGTGCTGGTGAACGGCGACGTCGTCGACGCCCTGAGCATCATCGCCCACCGCGACCGCGCCCAGAGCCGCGGCCGCGTGCTGTGCGAGAAGATGAAGGAGCTCATCCCGAAGCAGCAGTACCAGGTGGCCATCCAGGCGGCGATCGGCGGAAAGATCATCGCCCGGGAGACGCTGTCGGCGTTGCGCAAGGACGTCACGGCCAAGTGCTACGGCGGCGACATCAGCCGCAAGCGCAAGCTGCTCGAGCGTCAGAAAGAGGGCAAGAAGCGCATGCGCCAGGTGGGCAGCGTCGACATCCCGCAAGAGGCGTTCCTCGCCGTGCTGAAGGTCGACTGACGTGTCTTCGCTGAAGCGGCTGCTGACGCTCGGCCACGTCGTCGCCTTCGGCGTCGTGCTGACGGCGCTGTACTTCGCGTGGGGCCGCGTCTTCTCGGAGGGCGGCACGGGCAGCAACGTCGTCCTCGGGCTGCTGCTGGCGCTGGCCGTGCTGTGGGTGGGCACGAACCAGGTGGGGCCGTTCTTCGACGAGCTGTTGGCGGGCGGGGAGAAGCGCGAGCGGATGCGTCGGCAGCGGGGTGCGTACGAGAGCGCGCAGATCCTCGACAAGGCCGCGCGTCGCGAGCGCCGCAACAAGAAGACCCGCCTGACCTCGGTGGACTTCGCCGAGCTCGACACGGTGGTCGCCGACCTGCGCCGGGCCGCCGACGGCGACGTCGCCTTCGGCGACGCCGCGGCCCTCGACGCGCTGTCCGACCGGACACGAGCGGTAGCCGAACGCGCGTTCCCGCCCGAAGGCGAAGGCTTCTTCGCGCAGCTGCGCTCTTTGTCGGCGGCGTTCGCGGTGGCGCTGGCGTTGCGTACGTTCGCCGTGGCGCCGTTCCAGATCCCGTCGGGGTCGATGATCCCGACGCTGCTCATCGGCGACCACCTGTTCGTCTGGCGCGCGACGTACGGTCTGCAGATCCCTTCGGAAAACGGCCTCGGTCTGTTCTCGTTCCTCGGCGCCGTGCTGCCGGCAAAGCCGTTCTATTTCGTGCGCTGGCAGACGCCCCAGCCGGGCGACGTCGTCGTGTTCGAGGCGCCGCCATGGGTCCCCGCGAACCCCGGTGAGGACTGGATCAAGCGCGTCGTCGCCGGCCCCGGGCAGCAGGTCCGCTTCGCGGACGCGACGCTCTTCGTGGACGGCCGCAAGTACGAGCAGGTGGCCGCCGACGGCACGGCCGGCGTCGACGACGAGGGCAACCCGATGGGCGTGATGACCCGCTATCAGGACTACGACGAGCGCATGGGGCGCTGGTTCCCGACGACGGCGAACCACAAGCGCGAGCGGCTGCTCGACCGCGAGGGCAACGTCGCCGAGCACGACATCTTCAACGATCTGCCGCCGCGGACGACGCAGTGGCCGATCCCCGGCGCCGCGCCGCGCCTGCCGGGGCTGCGCTGCACCGACGAGGCCTGCGTCGTCGAAGACGGCTTCGTCTTCGTCATGGGCGACAACCGTGATCGCAGCAGCGACGGGCGCATGTGGGGCGCGGTGCCCATCGACCACGTCAAGGGCAAGGCCATCTTCATCTGGGTGTCGGTCGACGGCAGCGAGAACAGCGTGAAGCTCGGTCGGTTCACCCTGCCCCGCTTCCGCTTCGAGCGGATCGGGATGGGCATCCCGTAGCCGCCGCCTGGTCATCGCGACCGCGGCCGTGATCAATCCGGTGCGCGCTGCGCAGCCGCCATGGCGCCGCCCGTCATCGCCCCCGTCATCGCCCCCGTCATCGCCCCCGTCATCGCCCCCGTCGTCGGCGATGGCGTCGGCGATGGCGTCGACAATGGCGCCGGCGACGATGCGCGCTTGCGCAGCACGGCCAGGTTGTCTTCGAGGCCGTGGGCGCCCTCTTCCTCGGCGACGGCGATCAGCGCGCGGTGCTGGTCGACGGTGGCCTTCAGCTGGCTCAGAAGCTGGGCGCGTTGGCGTTTCAGCTCACCGATGTCACGCAGCAGGTCGGTCAGCCGCGCCTGCGCGCGCTCGAGGATCTTGTCGGCCTCGAGCTCGGCGCGGGCGAGGATGATCTCGGCCTCCTTCGCCGCCGTGCGCTTGATGTCGTCGGTGACCTTCTGCGCGGTGATCATTGTCTCTTTGAGCGCCTCTTCGCGCGCCCGGTACTCCTCGAGCAGGCGACGGGACGTGCGGTCCTCGTCACGCAGCTCGTTGTTCTCGCGGTGAAGATTCTCGAACTCGTTGGCGACGAGGTTCAAGAAGGCGTCGACCTCGTTCTTGTCGACGCCACCGCCAAGCCGGGTGCGAAAGCGCTGCTGCTGGATGTCGAGAGGCGTCAGGGCCATGGTTGCACCTTAGCGTGGTCGAAGCGGTCGAAGGTCGTTGCCGACGTAGCTGTTCGCGGGAGCGCGTCAGCGTGCCCGGGAATCCGGCAGCGGCAGCGCGCCCGGGGGGCGGAGCTTCAGCGGGCCGCCTGGGGCGGCGCCGCTCGACGATAGCTGCCGCTCCATCTGGGTGATCGGGTCATCGGTCAGCGCGTAGCCGCGCGGCAGCGCGAACACCGACGGGTCGATGGCCTGCTCGCGGATCGACAGCGTC
>VGSZ01000233.1 GCA_016874845.1 Deltaproteobacteria bacterium | reverse complement strand
TGCGCGAAGGCTATCGCTCGTTCGTCGTCGATCGTCTGGAAGTGACCGAGGAGCAGGCGGTCACCGTGCGGGCGCGCCTGCGCCGGTCGCCCGGAGACGACGTCCTTGAGATCGCCGGCGAGGGCGTGGGGCTCGTCGACGCGTTCTTCGACGGCGTCCGGAAGGCGTGGGCCGAAAAGTTCCCTTCGCTGAAGACCATCCGCATTGCCGACTTCGCCGTCGGCAGCGGCTTCGATGGCACCCGTGGCCGTCGCCCCGATGCCCTCGCCGTCGCCCGGCTGAAGGTCGAGAACTCCCATGGCGTCACCTTCACCTTCGAGTGCAAGACTCCCTCGGTGACGCGGTCGTGCATCCGCGTGGCCCTCGACGCGGTCACGTTCTTCGTCAACGCCGAACGCGCGTACGTACAGCTGCAGCTGGCCCTCAAGGACGCGACGGAGCGGCGCCGGTCTGACCTGGTCACCCGCTACCGCGACCAGATGGCGGTGCTCGTTCAGGCGACATCCTACTCCGAGGTCATCGAGCGGCTGCGCGACGGCGCCGGCGAGTAGCGCGCCCGCCCGGCTACGACTCGACGTCAACACGACGAAAGCGGTATCTGCCCGGCGGACCTCCTTTCGCCGGAGTCGACCATGTGCGGGATCGTCGGCTACACCGGGGCGCGCGTCGCCGAGCCGGTGCTCATCGAAGGCCTGCAGAAGCTCGAGTACCGCGGCTACGACTCCGCCGGCGTCTGCACCGTCGAGGCGAGCGGCGCGATGCACCTGCGGCGCGCCATGGGCAAGCTCGCCGCGCTGCGCGCCCGGCTGGCCACCGAGCCCTGCCCTGGCTCGACCGGGATCGGGCACACGCGCTGGGCGACGCACGGAAAGCCCAGCGAGCACAACGCGCACCCCCACCGCTACGAGGGTGTCACGGTCGTCCACAACGGGATCATCGAGAACCACCGCGCGCTGCGCGCCGAGCTGCAGGCCGAGGGGCACACTTTCTCGTCGGAGACCGACACCGAGATCTTCGCCCATCTGGTGGCCCGCGAGCGTCGTGGCGGCGCGTCGCTGCACGAGAGCGTCCGCGGCGCCGTCCGCCGCGTCCACGGCGCCTATGCGCTGGCCGTTCTCGACGAGCGCTGTCCCGGTGAGATCGCCTTCGCGCGCCTGGCGAGCCCGCTGGTGGTCGGCCTTGGCGACGGCGAGAACTTCCTCGCCTCGGACGTGCCAGCGGTGCTCGAGCACACGCGCCGGTTCGTGTTCCTCGAAGACGGCGACACCGGCACGATCACCGCGGCGGGCCTGACGCTCACGGACGTCGACGGCCGTCCGTTGTCGCGGGAAGCGACGCAGATCCTGTGGTCGGCGGTGATGGCCGAGAAGGGCGGCCACAAGCACTTCATGCACA
Organism: Deltaproteobacteria bacterium; assembly: GCA_016874845.1. Taxonomy (GTDB): domain Bacteria; phylum Myxococcota; class UBA727; order UBA727; family VGSZ01; genus VGSZ01. Next base: position 6,752 of record VGSZ01000233.1, on the reverse strand, counting down.
AGGAGATCGCCGAGCAGCCCCGCGCGGTCACCGACACGCTGCGCGGCCGGTTGGGGCTCGGCGACGGTGACGTCACCCTCGACGGCGTAGACCTCGACGTGCTCGCCCGCGCGAAGCGCATCGTGATCACAGCCTGCGGCACCAGCTGGCACGCCGGCCTCGTCGGCCGCTACCTCGTCGAGCAGCTGGCCCGCGTGCCGTGTGAGGTCGAGCTGGCCAGCGAGCTGCGCTACCGCGATCCCGTGCTCAGCGACGACACGCTGGTGCTCGCCATCTCGCAGTCGGGCGAGACCGCCGACACGCTGGCGGCGCTGAAGGAGGCGAAGCGACGAGGCACGATGGTCATGTCGATCTGCAACGTCATCGACGCCGCCATCCCGCGCGCGTGCGCCCCCGACGGCAGCGGCAAGGCCGCGGGTACGCTGTACACGCGGGCCGGGCCCGAGATCGGCGTCGCGTCGACGAAGGCGTTCGTCACGCAGCTGGTGGCGCTTCACCTGCTCGCGCTGCAGCTGGCTTCGGTGCGCAAGACGATGACGAAGCAGGCGCTGGCCGGCGATCTGCAGGCCCTTGCCGAGCTGCCGATGGCCATCGAGGGCCTGCTCGACGGCGAGGACGCGGTCAAGGCCGCCGCCGCCCGCTACGTCGCCGCCCGCGACATGCTGTTCCTCGGGCGCGGGCTCTTGTTCCCCATCGCTCTCGAAGGCGCGCTGAAGCTGAAGGAGATCAGCTACATCCATGCCGAGGGCTACGCCGCCGGCGAGATGAAGCACGGGCCCATCGCCCTCATCGACGAGCACATGCCCGTGCTCGTGCTCGCCCTGCCCGGCCCGGGCTACGAAAAAGTCATCTCGAACATGGAGGAGACCCGCGCCCGCGGCGGCCGCATCCTCGCCGTTGTCGACACCGACGACCACGCTCTGGACGATCAGGTCGAGGCGCTGTTCCGCGTGCCGGCGCGCCACCCGCGCACGGCGCCCGTGCTGGCGACGATTCCGCTGCAGCTGTTCGCCTACCACGTGGCGTGCCTGCGCGGCCTCGATGTCGACCAGCCGCGCAACCTCGCCAAGAGCGTCACCGTCGAGTAGCCGCCGTCGTCGCTTGCTCCTCGGACAGCGGACGCGATGAAAAAGGACACGGGAGGCAGCGATGCCTCCCGTGTCCTTTTCATCCCGCGACGTCCGCGACGCCCGCGACGACAGGGCGGGCAGCGAGCATTCAGCGCGAGAACAGCTCGTTGCCAGCGAAGAACCACGCGATCTCGGTCTTCGCGGTGTCGGGGCCGTCGGAGCCGTGCACCGTGTTCTCGCCGATCGACGACGCGAACAGCTTGCGGATGGTGCCGGGGGCGGCGTTCGCCGGGTTGGTGGCGCCCATGATCTCGCGGTTCTTCGCGATGGCGCCCTCGCCCTCGAGGACCATCAGCACGACGGGGCCCGAGCACATGAAGTCGCACAGCTCGCCGAAGAACGGGCGCGCCTTGTGGACGGCGTAGAAGCCCTCGGCCTCGGCGCGGGTCAGCTGCACCATCTTGCTCGCGGTGATCTTCAGGTTGTTCTCTTCGAACAGCGCGACGATCTTGCCGATCACGTTCTTCTTCACGCCGTCGGGCTTGATGATGGACAGGGTCTGCTCAATGGCCATGTTCGTTCTCCTCGTGACGGGGCCACGCACGACGCGCGGCCCGGGTGGTTCGTTCGCGACCGCTACGCCCTGGGCGCGGTCGTCGACGTCGGGGGCTTCGGCTCGCCAACGGCCTTGGGGTCATCCGCCTTCGGGCTCGTCCCCGGCGCGTCGGCCTTCGGGGCGTCGGCCTTCGGGGCGTCGGCCTTCGAGGCGTCAGCCTTCGGCGCTTCCGGCAGCTTCTGGATCAAAGGCAACACCGCGCGGATGCGCGTGCGAACGCGCTCGCGACCGAGCACCGCCATGCTCTCGGGCAGCCCTGGCGTCGCCTTCTTGCCCGACAGCAGCAGGCGCACCGGCATGAACGCCTCCTTCGGCGTCATGCCGTGGTCGGCGCACCACAGCTCGAGCAGCGCCTTGACCCTCTCTTCGGAGAAGTCGAAGGCGACGTCGACGCGCTCGACCAGCGACTCGAGGATGGCCAGCGTCTCCTTCTTCGTCCTGCCCTTCACGAGCAGGTCGCTGCCGTCGCCGCCGGCCTCGACGTAGGGCGACGCGGTGAAGAACCACGGCGCATACGCGATGAAGTCGTCGCTCTTCTCGAAGCGCTCCTTGGCGATCTTCACGATCGAGCGCAGGTAGCCGTCGTTGAACAGCTGCGCCTTGAGATAGGCGACGACCTCGTCGTCGCTGCGCTTCTCGCGCAGGTAGCGGCCGTTCAGCCACAGCAGCTTCTTCAGGTCGAACACCGGCCCCCCAAGCGACACGCGGTCGAGGGTGAAGTGCTGCACGAAGTCCGACAGCGAGAAGATCTCGCGGCCGTCGGCGAACGTGAACGCCATCATGCCGAGGAAGTTCACCATCGCGTCGGGCAGGTAGCCGCACTCGCGGAACCAACGCAGCGACACCGGGTTCTTGCGCTTGCTGACCTTCGACTTGTCGGCGTTTCGCAAGAGCGGCAGGTGGGCGAACTCGGGCGCCTCCCAGCCGAACGCCGCGTACAAAAGGATGTGCTTCGGCGTGGACGAGATCCACTCCTCGCCGCGCAGCACGTGGGAGACGCCCATCAGGTGGTCGTCGACGACGTTGGCCAGGTGGTACGTCGGGAAGCCGTCGGACTTCTGCAGCACCTGATCGTCGATCTCGCGGGTGTGGAACTCGACGCTGCCGCGCAGGCGGTCGACGAAGGCCACCTTGACGTCGTGGCTCGCGGCGTCGGCGCCCGCCTTGGGGTCGTTCGCCCCGCGCGGGACCTTCAGGCGAACCACGCCGGGTGTGCCAGCGTCGATCTCGGCCCGCACGGCCGCGGGATCGCGGAAGCGGCAGTGGCCGTCGTAGCCGGGGTTCTCCTTGCGCGCGGTCTGCTCCTTGCGCACGCCGTCGAGACGCTCGGCGGTGCAGGTGCACCAATAAGCCTCGCCGGCGGCGACGAGGTCCGCGACGTGGCGACGGTAGATATCGAGACGCTCGCTCTGCCGGTACGGTGCCGACGGCCCGCCGATGTCGGGGCCCTCGTCCCACTGGATGCCGAGCCAGCGCAGGCTCTCGAGGATCATGGCCTCGGACTGGCGGGTCGAACGCGCCTGATCGGTGTCCTCGATGCGGAGGATGAAGCTGCCCCCCTGCTGCTTCGCGAACGCATAGTTGAACAGCGCGATGTACGCGGTGCCGACGTGCGGGTCGCCGGTGGGCGAGGGCGCGATGCGGACGACGGGGGGGCGGGTCGAGGCCGTCATGGAGCGCGGGTAGCCCTCGTCTGAGACGTCGTCAACGTCCCCACGTCGGGGCCGCGCGTGGGGCACGTCGTCGCGGACGTCAGGGCAAGCGTCAACTTGGCCGTCGCGGCTGTCGTCGTCGCCGCCGCCGTCCTCGCCGCCGTCCTCGCTGCCGTCCTCGCTGCCGTCCGTGACATCGTCGCGGTGGCATGTTGTCCGCGCCCCCGGACAGCGGCTAGCTTTCCCCTGTCTGCCTTCCGCAGGAGGCCCCGGTGTCGATCTTCAAGCGCTTCAGCGACGTAGTCCGCAGCAACGTAAACTCGGCCATCGACGCCGCCGAAGACCCGCGCAAGCTGCTCGAGCAGACCATCCTCGACATGGAGGGCGAGCACAAGAAGGCGCGCCAGAAGCTGCTCGAGTCGATGACCCTGCTGAAGCAGACCGAGAAGCAGGCCGAGACGTACAAGAAGCAGGGCGTCGAGTGGGAAGGCAAGGCCATGGCCGCGATCAAGGCCGGCTCCGACGAGCTCGCCCGCTCGGCGCTGGCCGAGAAGCAGAAGCTCGAGGCGATGGCCGCCGAGGCCGAGGCCGGCGTCGCCGCCCAGAAGGGCTCCAACGAGCAGCTGAAGGACCAGATCGTCGCCCTCGAGAAGAAGATCCACGAGGCGAAGTCAAAGAAGGACGAGCTGATCGCCCGACTGAACGCCGCCGACATGAAGAAGAAGCAGGCCGCCATCGCCTCGGGCACCGGCGGCGGCGCCGTCACCGACGGGAGCTCCTTCGACACCTTCGAGCGAATGGCGGCCAAGATCGAGAACTCCGAGGCCGAGGTCGAGGCCCGCCGCGAGCTGATGGGCAGCAACGCCTCCGAGGTCGACGCCGAGCTCGCCAAGATGACCTCCGAGCAGCAGGGCAACGACGCCCTGGCGGCGCTGAAGGCAAAGATGGCGGCCTCGGGCGCCGTCTCGTCGGGCGCGAGTTCCCCCGGCGCGGCGCCCTCCGCGCCTACCGCGGCCATCGACGACGAGCTCGCGAAGTTGAAGGCCAAGCTGGGGAGCTGACCGGGCCGGGGCCTCCTTCGCCCTTGCCTGCCGGCGAGAACGGGCCTACAACGCCGACGTCGTCGGTGAGGTAGCTCAGCTGGCTAGAGCGTGGGTCTCATAATCCCGAGGTCGAGGGTTCGATTCCCTCTCTCACCACCAACGAGGCGCGCGGCACCGGGGACCCGGTCGCGCGCTTTGGCTTTTGGTGTCGTGACCATGAGCGGTTCACAGGGACGACGTCGATGGCCGGCGCGGGGCTGCGGCCGCACTCACGGCACGCGCACACCGCAGGCAACGAGCGCGGCGCGAAAGCGCGCGGGCAGCGCGGCCTCGACGACGACGCGCCCCGGGAGGCCGAGGCGCCAGGCGTGCAGCAGGAACGTCGGCGCGAAGGGTGACGCCGGCGCCCCGTAGAGCGCGTCGGCGACAAGCGCGTGCCCGCGCGTGGCGAGGTGTACGCGCAGCTGGTGACGACGACCGCCGAAGAGGGCCAGCTCGACGAGGCTGACGTCGACGCCGCGCCCCCGCGGGGTGACCACGGTGCGCGCCGGCCGCGCGCCGCCGAGCCGGGCGCGGCGTGGATCCCCGGGGTCCGACTCGACCGGCTCGTCGACGACGAAGGCGGCGTCGATGCCCCCATGGACGAGGGCCAGGTAGGTCTTCATCGCCGCCGGCCCCGACGTCGCGCCGTGGTCGCCACGCAGCAGCGGGGCGAGCTGCGCGAACGCGTCGGCGTGCCGGGCGACGGCGAGGCACCCCGATGTGTCGTGGTCGAGGCGGTGCAGCAGCCCGCCCTCGCGCGCGACCGGGCCCACGTGGGCGACGTCGGGGAACGCGGCGACCGCGGCGTCCATTGCCGTGCCGCCCTCGCCGGGCAGCAGGGGGTGGCAGGCCATCCCCGCCGGCTTGTCGACGACCACGACGTCGGCGTCGGCGTACAGCGTCGGCAGGGGCGGCGCCGGCACGAACCAGCGGACGTCGCCGACGCCGACCGTGGCGCGGCCACCGGGCGGCGCGCCGATCGCGAGCCCGAGGACGACGATCCCCTGCCCTGCGGACGCGCGATCACCGGCGGCGGCGCGACGCCCGGCCAGGCGCACACGCCCGTCGCGACAGAGCCGCTTGACCGTCGCCATCGGCAGGCCCAGGAGCGACGCGACGACGCGGTCGACGCGGGCGCCGTCGAGCTCGGCAGGGACGTCGCGGTCGAGGGCCGGTGGCGTCACGGCAGGTCAACCTCGCGACGTGGGGCGGGGAGCGCGGTGGCCAGCGAACTCTCGGGCTCGGGCGCCGCCGCGGCGGTCCGCAGCAGCGACAGGAAGCAGCGCCAGTCCTCGCCGCAGGCGGCGAAGGCGTCGGCGTAGAGGTGCTGGCGCAGCGAATAGAGCCCGACGGCGGCGAGCTCGGCGTTGTTCTCGGGCAGGCGCGCCTGCCGCAGCCGCACCGAGAACAACGTCGGTGCGACCTCGTCCTGCCAGTGGCGCTGGTGGCGCTGGAAGATCGCCGTCTTCTGCTCGACCAGCGCCGCGCCCGACAGCGTGCCTCGCTGCGCGAACAGGACCCGCAGGTCGAACGCGAGGGCCGCCATCGCCCGCCGCCAGGCGTCGTCGTCGTCGTCGAGCGCGTCGCTGCGCCGGGCCACCGCCGAGTCGGCGCCGAAGCGCTCGCGCACGAACTGGCGTCGCCCCTGCGTGCCGATGAACGTCGCGAGGCCCTCGTTGAACGCCCCCTGCCCGGCCGAGAACACCGTGGCGTGGGCGAGCTCGTGGATCACGGTCTCGACGATGTCGAGCTCGTCGCGGCGGTAGAGCATTGGCGACACGATGGGATCCGGGGCGATGCCGAGCAACGAGTACGTCGTCACCGGCCGCACGCTGACGTCGAGTTCGCGCGCTGAAAAGGTCTCGGCCAGCCGCTCCGCGTCGTCCAGCGAGAACGAGCCCTGGTATGGCAGGGCGCCGACGACGGGGTAGCGCCAGGTCACCGGCTCGAGCGCGTCGGGCGGCGCCGCCGAGACGACGTAGACAACGGCGGGCCCACGCAGGAACACGGCTCGGCGGTACTGCGCGCCGACGGCGAGGCCGAGCCGGTGGCGCGCGAAGTCGCGGGCGGCGACGACGAGCGCGAGCCGACGGCGCAGATCGCGGGGCACGCGGGCGTCGCGCAGGAGCGGCGCAATGGGGCGGGCCGCCAGCAGCAGCTCGAGCTGTCCGAGCCCCTGACGCAGGAGCCACGCGCCGGTCACCGACTGCTCCGGCGCGTCGGTCACTGAGTGCTCGGGGGCGCCGATCGCCGGCGCTGTCGCGCACGCCTCGGCGAGCAAGGCGGCCGCCAGCGTGACGAGGACCCTCAGCCGCGTCGCCATCGTTTC
>VGSZ01000232.1 GCA_016874845.1 Deltaproteobacteria bacterium | reverse complement strand
AGCGCGTCCTGTCGGTGGTGCGCGGCAACCCCGGCGCGGTGCGCCTGTCGCTGGCCACGATCCTCGCCCGCGGCCACCTGCTGCTCGAGGACGTCCCCGGCGTCGGCAAGACGACGCTGGCCCGCGCCCTGGCCCGCGTGCTCGGCGTCGCGTTCTCCCGCGTGCAGTTCACCGCTGACCTGCTGCCGTCGGACCTGGTGGGCGTGCCGATCCTCGACCCGCGCGAGGGCGTGCTGCGCTTCAAGAAGGGCCCGCTGTTCGCGAACGTCGTGCTCGCCGACGAGATCAACCGCGCCAGCCCCAAAACGCAGTCGGCGCTGCTCGAGGCGATGGCCGACCGCAGCGTCTCTGTCGACGACACGACCCACGAGCTGCCGCGCCCCTTCCACGTGCTCGCGACCCAGAACCCCGTCGAGCACCACGGCGCCTACCCGCTGCCCGAGAGCCAGCTCGACCGCTTCCTCGTCTGCCTGTCCCTCGGCTACCCGCCGGCGGCGGACGAGCGGGCGCTGCTCATCGAGAACCGAACCAGCGAGGGCGGCCTCGCGTCGTTGACGCCGCTGCTCGACGCCGAGCGCCTCGCCGCCGCGCAGGCCCACGTCGCCGCGCTGACGCTGAACGACGCCGTGGCTGGCTACCTGTTCGCCATCGTCGAGGGCACGCGGCGCCACCCCGACGTCGAGCTGCCGTGCTCGCCGCGCGGCTCGCTGGCGTGGGCGGGCCTGTGTCGGGCGCGGGCGTTCCTCGACGGGCGCGCGTTCGTCATCCCCGACGACGTCAAGGCCACGGCCCACGCGGTGCTGTGCCACCGCCTCGGCGTCCGCGGCGCCGTGCACCACTCGCGCAAGCGCGCCGCGGCCATCGTCGACGAGCTCGTGGCCCACACCGCCGTGCCGCGCTGAGGGGCCCAGGCGTCGGCGCGCGACGCGTGGGCCCCGGCCCCCCGCTGCCGGACAGCCTGCATCACCTTCGTCGACCGGCTACGCTCACCAGATGCCTTTGCTGTCGGCATGGAGCACCCTGCTGGAGCGTCGCTACGGACTCGCCTCGGGCGCCGACGAGCTGCACCGCGTCCGCTGCGCCGACGGCGTCGTCGTCACCGCCAAGCGCTTCCGCCCGCGCGCCGTCGACGCGGCGCTGTTGCCGGTGGTGTGCCTCCCGGGGCTCGGCACCGACTCGCACAACTTCGACGCGCCGGCGCCGTGGGGCCTCGCGCGCGTGCTCGCTGACGCCGGCCACGACACCTGGCCCATCGACCTGCGCGGCACCGGGCAGTCGACGCTGTCGTTCTCGCGTTGGGTAGGCGTCACCTTCGACGACTTCGCCGGCCTCGACCTGCCCGCCGTCGTCGACCACGTGCTCGCGACGACCGGCGCGCCGCAGGTGGCGCTGGTCGGCCACTCGATGGGCGGCCTCGTGGCCTACGCGGCGCTGTCGTCGGGGATGGGGTCGAAGATCGCCGCGGCGGTGACCCTCGGCTCGCCGCTGGGGTTTCCGCGCGGGCTGGCCGTGGCGCCGTTCCTGCGGCCGCTGCTGCCGCTGGCGCCGCTGGCCCCCGGCCTGTTCGGCGGCGCGCTGGGCCGGGCGGTCGCGCCGTTTTTGTTGCGGGGCGACACACCCTACCTGAAGAACTGGCTGATCCTCGAGCACGTCGACGGCCGAGCCATGCGGCGGGTGATGTACCGCGCGGTGCAGGACGTGCCGCGCGGCGTGATGTTCCAGTTCAAGGACTGGCTCGAGCACGACGTGTTCCGCAGCAAGGACGCTGCCGTCGACTACCGCGCGCGGCTGCACGGCGTGGCGACGCCGGTGCTCGTCGTCGAGGCGCCGCGGGACGGGCTGGCCGACGTGGCGGCGGTGCGGCGCGCGCTGTCGCTGTTGCCGGCGGCGGAGCACTTCGTCGCCGGCCGCGCGGGCGGCTGCAGCGTCGACTACGGCCACATCGACGTGCTCTTCGGCCGCGACGCGCCCGTCGACGTGCACCCGCGCCTGGTGTCGTTCCTCGCGCGCGCGGCCCGCCGCCCGCAGGCGCTGCGGAGGGCCGCGTGACGACGACATTGACGCGAGCGACGACGACGACAGGGGTGACGTCGCCCAAGAAGATCGTGGTGGTGTCGGGGCTGGCCGGGGCCGGCAAGACGACGGCGGCGCGGGCGCTCGAGGACCTCGGCTACTTCGTCGTCGACAACTTGCCGCCGCCGCTCATCGAGCCGCTGCTGGCGCTGTCGGGCGACGGCCGCGATCGGCTGGCGTTCGTCGTCGACGCCCGCGAGGCCGCCTTCCTACAGGAGTTCCCGTCGACGTGGGGCCGGCTGCGCGACGCGGGCCACCAGCTGCTGCTCCTGTTCCTCGACTGCGCCGACGAGGTGCTGGTGCGGCGCTATCAGGAGACGCGCCGCCGTCACCCGCTGGACCGCAGCGACGACGCCGACGCGGTGACCGAGCCTGCGGCCGACCACGCGGGCGCGGGCTGGTCGGCGCTGTCGACGGCCATCGCGCGCGAGCGCGTGCTCCTCGACGACGTCAAGGCGCGGGCCGACGTGATCGTCGATACGCGGGCGCTGTCGGTGCACGAGCTGAAGCGCATCGTCACCGCGCGCTTCGGCGAGGCGACGGCGACGTTGCAGGCGACGCTGGTGAGCTTTGGCTTCAAGCGCGGGCTGCCGGCCGAGCTCGATCTGTGCTTCGACGCGCGCTTCCTGCCGAACCCCTTCTTCGTCGAGGCGCTGCGCCGCCGCTCCGGACTCGATCCCGAGGTGCGCGACTTCGTGCTGCAGCAGCCGTCGACGGGCCCGTTCGTCGACAAGATCGTCGATCTGGTGGGTTTCCTGCTTCCGCTGTTCGCCGCCGAGGGCAAGAGCTACGCGACGGTGGCCATCGGCTGCACGGGAGGACGGCACCGCTCGGTGGCGTTGGTGGAGGCAGCGGTGGCACGCTTGCGGCAGGCGGGGTTCGACGTGGCAGCCCGCCACCGCGATCTCGACCGCGAGCGCTGATTTCGACCGACGGGGAAGCACACGCCATGGCCGAGCTGCGACGACAGGTGACCATCGTGAACGAGCTCGGGCTGCACGCGCGGGCGGCATCGAAGCTCGTCCAGATCGCGTCGCGGTCACCCGTCGATCTGCAGATCGGGCGCGACGAGATGATGGTGAACGCCAAGTCGATCATGGGCGTGCTGATGCTCGCCGCCAGCAAGGGCACCGAGCTGACGCTGGTGGCCACCGGCGACGAAGGCCCCGCCGTCGACGTCCTCGACGCCCTCGTCGCCCTCGTCGCCGACCGCTTCGGTGAAGGCCGCTGACACCACCTCGATGAGCCGCCGTGCGGCGCCTTCACCCGCCGTCGTCGTGCCGATCGTCGTGCCGATCGTCGCTGGCAGGCGTCCCCGCGAGACGACCCGACCCGTCGGGCGGCCACGCGCTGCCGACGGCAACCAGCGTCAGGCCGGCGCCCGGCGCCATCAGGCCCGCCGCCTGCCGGGTGCGCGCAGCGAGGATGGCGTCGACGTCGTCAGGCTCGCGCAGCCCGCTGCCCACCTCGACGAGGAGCCCCACCAGGTTGCGCATCATGTGACGAACGAACGCGTCGCCGGTGACGTCGACGACGACGGCGCCGGCGTCGTCGCGGCCGACGTCGACCACGAACAGGGTCTTCTCGGCGCTGGCCGCCGAGCAGCCGCCGCCGCGCAGCGAGCTGAAGTCGTGGCGCCCGCGCAGCCGGCGCGCCGCCCTCGCCATGCGGCTCACGTCGAGGCGCGGCGCGACGCGCCAGGCGTGGGCGTCGTCGCGTTCGGCGTCGTCGGCGCCGTCGACCACGACGTAGCGGTAGCGCTTGCCGCGCGACACGCCGCGGGCGTGCACCGTGGGCGGCACGGCGCACACGACGACGTCGCGCAGGCCGTCGTCGACGTCTTGGCCGGCCGCCGCGGCGAGCGGCTCGATGTCCAGGGGCCCGTGCCAGTAGCAGGTGGCGAGGTTGCGCACGGCGTGCACCCCGCGGTCGGTGCGGGCGGCGAAGGCGAGGCCCGACGGTGGCCGTCCGGCGGCGGCGACGAGGCGGTCGCGCAGGGCTCCGCCGGCGGTGGGCACGCCCGGCTGCGGCTGCAGCCCGTAGAAGCGGGCGCCGTCGTAGCCGAAGCGCACGAGCACGGCCGTCCGCCGCGAGAGGTCCTTGGCCACGAGAAGCTCCTGCCGCCGGTCGGGTGTGTCCGAGTGTTCCACCCCGCCGCGGCGCTTGGCAGTGGGCACGGACGCGGCGATGCTGTTCGGACAGAATCCGTCATGACCGCCGTCGAACGCACCGAGTCCCCCCGACGCAAGCCGGCCCGCGAGGCCCGCAAGGCGGAGCCTACGCCCGCCGAGCCCGAGCCCGCGCCGCCGCCGCCCGAGGCGCCCCCCGGCAACGACGCCGACGACGGCGAGGGCGACGGCGGGCTCGACGCCACCGAGGGCGAGTGGCTCTTCAAGCAGGGCGACATGCTGCTCGGGCCGGTGACGGCCTCGGTGCTCATCGACAAGATCAAGAAGGACGAGCTCGACGGCGACACGCCGCTGGCGCGCGACGGGCAGCCGTTCAAGCCGATGTCGGCCCTCCGCGTCTTCCGCGACGTCGTCGCCGCCCGCGCCGACGAGAAGCGCTACGCCGCCGAGGAGCGCGCGCACCGCAGCGCGGTGTCGCGGGCCCGCGTGCTGCGCGCGCTCGTGATCGTCGCGCTGTTCGCCGCCCCGGCGACGGCGTCAGTGTTCGGCGCGCGCAAGATCATGCAGGCGCGCCCGTGGGATGACACGCCGAAGTGGCTCTTGCGCGTGCCGCCGCTGGTCGACCTGCCGCCCCGTCCGCCCGAGGTGCGCCCGGTGACGCCGCCGCCGGCCAACGTCGTGGCCGCCCACACCCCCGAGCCCGTCGACGCCACGACGCCCGGCGGCGCTGCGGAGACGGTCCCGAAGAAGCCCGTTGTCGGCGCTCCGCAGACCGTCGCCAGCGGGACGCCGAGAGCGGCGACGGCGAACGCCGGCGGGGCCGACGACGGCGAGCCCGCGGTCGCCGCGGTGGCGGCGGGTAGCGCGCCGCCCGAGACGTTGACCAACGCGCAGGCCATCGAGCCGCTGAAGGGCGCCCAGGCCGACCTGAAGGCGTGCTTCAAGGCCGAGATGGAGTCGAACCCCGACGTGCCGGCGCAGATCATCCTGTCGTACACGGTCACCGAGGAAGGCAAGGCGATCAACGTCGCGCTGGACGCGCGCGAGCTGCGCGAACGTCCCGTGGCGCCATGCGTGCAAAAGGCGATCGCGGCGCTGCAGTGGCCGCGCTTCACCGGCGAGCGCAAGAACGTCAGCGTGCCGTTCAAGCTCGGCAAGCCCGGACCGAAGAAGTAGCGGAAGAGCGCCCGCGCCGGCGCCGGCCCCGGAGCAGCGCGACGTCGGCGCTCTCGCTACACTCCCGCCCATGTCCGTGGAGCTGTCGCTGCCGTCGCGCTTCGACGACGACGTTCTGGCCGGGATCGCTGGACGCCTCGGCGCGCTTGCGCGTCGCCGCCTGACGGGCACGCCGTCACGAGCCGCGGTGCTGGTGCCGCTGTGCCACGTCGACGGGCAACCGTGCATGCTGTTCACCAAGCGCACCGAGACCGTGGGCACGCACAAGGGTCAGGTCAGCTTCCCCGGCGGCCGCGTCGATCCCGGCGACGTCGACGAGGTCGACACCGCGCTGCGCGAGTTGCACGAAGAGGTGGGCCTGGCCCGCGGCGGCGTGCGGGTGCTCGGGCTCTTCCACGAGGCGGTGGCCATCACCGGAGTCGGCGTCAGCCCGGTCGTAGGCTTCCTCGGCGACGTCGACGTCGCCGCCCTGCCCGTCGCCCCGGACGAGATCGACGTCGCCTTCGCGCTGCCGCTGTCGTCGCTGGTGGACCCGCGGCATCGCCGCCTGCAAACACTCGGACGCCACCGCGCGCCGCGCTTCACCGCCGGGCCGCACCCGGTGTGGGGCTTGACGGCCTACATCCTCGACGAGTTCCTGCGCGAAGGCCTGGGCCTGCCGCTGCCCGAGCCGAGCCCCGACCTGACGCCCGAGCCGATCACGCCGACTTGAGCGCGCGCTCACGTCACGGTGACGAAGCGGCGCTCGGGCAGCAGGACCGCCGTCAGCGCCGCGTGGGGCCAGCGCGTGCCGGCGCCGGTGTCGAGGGCGACGCAGTGGCCACGATCGACCGGGCGCGGGCCAGGCACGTGACCAAACAGGACTGTGCGGCCGACGTCGGTCTGGTGCGCCGCGTCGGTCTTCGTCCACAAGAGCTCGTCGCGGTGGTGGCGCGCGAGCCACGGCACCACCGCCTGCGGGTCGGCGGGCCACGGGGGTATGGCGGCGTGGTCGACGACGAGCCCGGCGGGGTTACGCAGCCCGTCGGCGACGCCGGCGTGGATCACCCAGTAGGTCGTGCCGTCGACGACCAGGTCGAGCGCCAGCGGCAGCGCGGCGACCAAGGCGACGTGGGCCGCGGGCACGGCGGCGCGGGCGGCGTCGAGCTCATGCAGCGGCGCACGCGGGTCGAGGCCGTAGGAGGCGAGCGTCGCCTCGCCGAGCAGGCGGCCGAACGCGTCGAGGCGGGGGATGACGGCGCCGTCTTCGCCGTGGACGCGGCCGATCAGCCACTCGCACAGCCACTCTTCGTGGTTGCCACGCACGCCGCGGGCGCCGACGTCGATGAGCCGTTGCAGCACGCCGCGGCTGTCCCGGCCGCGGTCGACAAGGTCACCGCAGTGGACGAGCGGCGCGCCCGGCGGCAGCGCGGCGAGCAGGCGATCGAGCAGGTCGAGGCGCCCGTGGATGTCACCGCACACCGCCACGGGGCCCGCCAGCTCGAGCCGCTCGATACCCCGTTGAAACCACAGGTCGCCCACCGCGTCGAGGCTGCCGCCGCCGACGTCAGGAGCGCAAGCGACGCGCGCGCGGCCGACGGGGGGGTGCGCGGGTCGGGGACGTGGTAAGCGCGCCGGATGCTCGCGCTGCGCTCCGAGGCTCCCCGCGTTTCGCTGACCAAGGCGTTCTCGACTCCCCTCGACAACGCGGTGGCTACCGCGCGCACCTGCTACTCGTCGCGCCTCGTCACCGACGACGACGTGCGCAGGAACCTGCCCCTGCGCGACCGCATCGCGTCGTCGACGTACAAGGCCGGCCACCACACCACGCTGCAGCACGCCCACTTCGAATTCGCCCTGGACGCCGTGTCACGACAGGCGCTGTGGTCGTTCTTTCACGCGCATCCCTTCTATAATTCAGAGCAGGTCTCGCAGCGCTACGTCGAGGTCAAGGCCGGCCGCGTGCTGCTGCCCGAGCTCGGCCATGACGCCCTGAATGCCCGCTACGACGCCTGCGTGCAGCGGCAGACGAACACCTACCACGCGCTGTGCGAGCTGCTCGGCCCCGTCGTCGAGCGGCTGTACTTCGGCACTTTCCCGGCCCGCCGCCGCACGCCGGTGGACAAGCGCTGGTCGGGCTCGATGCAGAAGCGGGCGCAGGAGGTCGCGCGCTATGTGCTGCCGCTGGCCATCCACGCTCATTTGTATCATACAATTTCGGCGCTGACGCTGCTGCGATACCATCGCATGGCCCAGGCCGGCGACTGCCCGTCGGAGCAGTCGCTCGTCGTCGACGCCATGGTGGCTGCCGTTCGCGCCCACGACCCCGAGCTGCTCGGCCTGCTGCTCGAGAGCCCCCTGCCCGCGGACGACACCGTCGACGGCACGCTCCGACGGCGCGCGTCGCCGACGCCCGACGACGCCCGCGCCTTCCGCGCCGAATTCGACGGCGCGCTCGGCGGCCGCACGGCGCGGCTCGTGACCATGACCCCCGACGCCCCCGCCGTGCTCGGCGCCGCCGTGCGCGAGGTGCTCGGCCTGCCCCGCGCGCGCCTGTCCGACGAAGACGCCACCGCGTGGCTGCTCGACCCGCACGAGAACGCCGCGCTCGGCGAGAGCCTGAGCCTGCTGACCCTCGGCAAGCCCACCCGCGCTCTCGAGCTGGTGCAGGTCACCTTCCGCAAGAAGCTGTCCCACGCCGCTGACAGCCAGGCCCAGCGGCACCGGATGACCCCGGGCGCGCGGCCGCTGCTGACGACCCACATCGTGCCCGGCGAGCCCGACTTCGTGCTGCCCGTGATCCTG
>VGSZ01000231.1 GCA_016874845.1 Deltaproteobacteria bacterium | reverse complement strand
CTCGCCCTCTCCCTCGCCCTCGCCCTCGCCCTCGCCCTCTCCCTCGCCCTCGCCCTCGCCCTCTCCCTCGCCGCCGTTGGGGGCGGTCGGGGAGCAGGACGTCAGGCCGGTGACGAGCACGAGCAGCCGGGCGAGGAGAACGATGACGCGCACGACGGGAGTCTAACGCGGTTCGCGTGGTACGCACGTCCGAGGACATCTGGGCGATCGTCGCCGTTATTCCCGGGTCTGGATGCCGAGGCGGCGGACCTTCTTGTACAAGTGGCTGCGTTCCAGCCCGAGGTCCTCGGCGGCGCGGCTCATGTGGCCGCCGAAGCGGGCGATGCGGTCTTCGATAATCCGCTTTTCGAAGCTCTCGACCAGCGCATACAGCGGGCCGGTGTCGGGGATGGCCGCCCCCTCGAGCCGGGGCGCGCCAGGCAACGCCGCGCGCACGTCGGCGCCGCCGACGACGTCGCCGGGCACAAGGATGGCGAGCCGGTCGACGACGTGCACGAGCTCGCGGACGTTGCCGGGCCAGTCGTGCTGCTGCAGCGCGACGAGCGCATCGTCGGACCAGTCCTTGTGGCCGACATCGTTCTCGGCGCAGCTCTTCTGCAGCAGGTGCCGGGCGAGGGCAGGGATGTCCTCGCGGCGGTCGCGCAGCGGCGGCACCTGCAGCGGCACGACGTTGAGTCGGTAGTACAAGTCCTCGCGAAACCGCCCCTGCCGGGCCTCCTCGACGAGGTTGCGGTTGGTCGCCGCGATCACCCGGACGTCTACCTTGACCGACGCGCTCCCGCCGACGCGCTCGAACTCACCCTCCTGCAGCACGCGCAGCAGCTTGGCCTGCGTGCCGACCGGCAGCTCACCGACCTCGTCGAGGAACAACGTCCCACCGTCGGCGCGCTCGAAGCGGCCCAGGTGCCGGCGGTCGGCGCCGGTGAACGCGCCCTTCTCGTGGCCGAACAGCTCGCTCTCGACCACCGTCTCGTTCATGGCCGCGCAGTTGAGCTTGACGAACGGCCCGCCGGCGCGGCGCGACAGGTCGTGGATGGCGCGAGCCACCAGCTCCTTGCCCACGCCGCTCTCGCCGGTGACGAGCACCCGCGCCTTCGTCGGGGCCGCGCGCCGCACGGCCTCGAGCACGGACAGGAGCGCCCGCGACTCGCCCACCATGCCGGCCCGCTGCTCGACGTTCTTCGTCAGCGCGCCCACCTGCCGGTCGAGCGTCGACAGCTTCAGCGCGTTGCGCACCGTCAGCAGCAGCCGCTCGACCTCGACCGGCTTCTCGAGGAAGTCCACGGCGCCCAGCCGCGTCGCCCGGATGGCGGCGTCCAGCGTGCCGTGCCCCGACATCATCACCACCGGCGGCGCCTCGGCGGTGCTCGCCTGCAGGCGCTCCAGCACCGTCAGCCCGTCGATGTCGGGCAGCTTCAGATCGAGCAGCACCAGATCGGGCGGCGTCGCGGCGATGGCCGCGAGCCCCGCCGCGCCGTTCTCGGCGCCGTCGACGACGAACCCCTCGAGATCGAGGGCTCGCGCCAGCGTCGTGCGGATGTTCCGTTCGTCGTCGACGATCAGGATGCGGTGGCTCATCGCGGGGCCTCCTGCAGAAGCTGCAGCCTCAACCACACATTCCCCGCGCTGTGCCGGCGGCACAACGGCCCCGGCCGGCCGGGGCGCCATCGCCCGCTCCCGCCACGAGCACGACGACGATCACGCAACGACGAACGACGACGAGGCAAAGAGGAACGACGACGAGGCAACGAGGAACGACGACGGCGCAACGAGGAACGACGAAAACAAAAACAGCCGGCTCTACACCGGCTGCTTCTTTGCGTGGTGCCCAGGAGAGGACTCGAACCTCCACGGAGTTGCCCCCACTAGGACCTGAACCTAGCGCGTCTACCAGTTCCGCCACCTGGGCAAGGTGCGCGGCCGTCTTTTCACCGAGGCCCGTGCGTTCGTCAAGCATTCGTTTTGCAGGCCACGCTTCCGGAGGCGCAGGCACTGGTCGCGTGACGAAACGCCGGACGTTTCCTATGGTCGCGCCGAACTGGTAAGCGAGGCGTCGACGATGGTGGACTGGAAGCGGCTGCTGGATGACGACGCGCGCGAGCGCGCGCGCAACGGCAATGACGACGACGAGTGGCGTCAAGAGGCGGCCGACAGCCTCTGCGAACTCTATTACGAGACCTACCGGGTCCAAAAAGGGCGCGGCAAGCGCCTCGATCTGCGGCCGGGCAGCGACTACCGTCGCTTCCTCGACAGCCACATGAAGCCGCTGGCCCGCCACAGCGTGTGGGAGGCCCTGTTCCCCAACCGTGTGTCGGCCACGTCGGCGCAGGCCATCGACGAGGCGCTGCACCTGCTCGCCGACACCAAGCTCGTCGACCGGGTCTACTCGGGTGACATCGTCACGGTCACAAAGATCGTGTCGAACATCCAGAAGAAGCGCGCGAAGTACCTCGAGCTCGAGGGTCGGACCGGGCCGGCGGCCGAGGGCGAGGAGCCCGCCGACGAGGAGGCCGAGATCGAGCTCGACCTCGAGGGCGACGGCGAGGACGAGGAGTAGCCCCTGACGGCCGCGGCCGACCCGCCCGCTCCGGGGCCCGCCCCCGCGCCGGGCGGTGTCGTCGTGGAGCCGACCAGCGGTCCGTCGACCGCGTCGACGTCGCGCACGACGGCCTTGGCGCTGGCCTGGACCAGCGACGACCGCTGGTCGCTCGCGCTGGTGGTGGGCGTCGCGTGTGCGGTGCTGCTCGCCTGGCTGGGCGCGGTGGGCTTCTTCGACCCGTGGGAGACGAACTACGCCGAGGTCGCGCGCGAGATGGTCGTGCGCGATGACTACCTGTACCCGTTCTGGAAGGACGCGTACTTCTTCAGCAAGCCCATCCTGCTGTTCTGGGTGACGGCGCCACTCTACGCCCTCGTCGGCGCCGGTGACCCCACGACGCCGATGTCGCCGTGGGTCGAGTTGCTGGGTCGCCTGCCCTCGGCGCTGACGGGCTTCGCCACCGTCGTCGTCGTCTACGTCGTCGCGCGACGGTTCTGGTCGCGGCGGGCGGCGACGCTGTCGGCGCTGGCGCTGGCGACGATGCCGCTGTGGGCGTTCCTGTCGCGACAGGCGATCACCGACATGCTCTACGCGGGCCTCGGCTCCGTCGCGCTCCTGCTGCTGGCCCCGGCGCTGCTCGACGACGACAACGAGCGCCAGCGCGAGCAGGACCGCCCGTGGCCGCGCGCGCTGACCTTCGCTGTCACCGTCAGCCTGCTGCCGCAGCTGTGGGAGGTCGCGCGCAAGGGTGCGTTCCTCGAGCGGCGCGCGTGGCTCGGCAGCGAGCAGGCCACGCGCCTCGGCGCGGGCGTCGTCCTGGTCGTCGCCGGCGCCGCCTTCGTCTTCGTGCTCGCGCGGCGGGCCCGCGACCCGTGGTTGCACGCCTCGGCGCTGCTGTTCGCGCTGTCGTTGCTGGCCAAGGGGCCCGTGGCGCTGGCGCTCGGCGGCCTCGTCGTCGTGATCACGGTGTGGGGTACTGGCGGGGGCGCGGGCGTCGTCGCGCTGCTCATGCGGCCGGCGCTGTCGACGGCGGCGGCAGTGTTCGTCGCTGTCGGTGGGCCGTGGCCGGCGGTGATGCTGGCGTTCGACGGCCTCGACGATCAGCGCAAGACGTGGTTCTCGCGCTTCGTCCTTTACGACCTGCTCGGCCGCGTCGGCGCCGGCGTGCACGGCGACCGCGGCGGCGTCGAGTACTACGTGCGCACCGCGGGCCTTGGCCTGCTGCCGTGGTCGGGCTTCGTGCCGGTGGCGGTGTTCGAGGCGCTCGGCGCCCTGCGCGTCCGTCGCGCCGACCGGGCGTGGCGTTTCACGCTGTTCGTCGTCGTCTGGGCGCTGGTCGTTTTCCTGTTCTTCACGGCGACCACGACGAAGTTCCACCACTACATCCTGCCGTTCGCCGTGCCGGCGGCGCTGCTGGTCGGCGGGCTGCTCGACGAGCTTGCCGCGCAGGCGAGCGGGCGCATGGTGGTGGTGGTCGTCGCCGCCGCGCTGTCGGCGCTGTTCCTGCGCGATCTGGTCGCGGCGCCGTGGGAGTGGATCGACCTCTTCACGTATCACTACAAAGGATACAAGCCAGACTATTACTTTCCGATGAACAGCGTCGACGTCGTCGACCTGGCCTTCTTGGCGCGGGGCAAGAAAGACGTCGTCTCCTGGTTCGAGGTCGGCCCGGCGGTAGTGGGCGGCCTAGCGCTCGCGTGGCTGCTTGGCGCAGCGGTGCTGTGGCGCGCGTCGTCGTTTGCCATGACCCCGCCGGGGCCGGTCGCTCGCCTCCTCGACGTGCATGGGGCCCCCGGGCGCGGGGTCGTCTACGGCGCGGTGGGCGCGGGGCTGGTGGTGGCGTTGTTCTCGGTGCACGTGTTCTGGGCGCGCGCGAGCCAGCACTGGTCGCAGCGCTGGATCTTCCATACTTATCAGGAGATGCGGCAGAATGATGAGCCGCTCATTGCCTATCAGATGGACTGGAAGGGCGAAACCTTCTATTCGAAGAATCAAGACGTCCAGGTGAAGAAGAACGCCGCCGATCTACGGCTCGCCGTGCAGCGTCCGGGGCGTGAATTCGTGCTCGTGCAGACGGACCGCTTCGACAACTTGAAGAGCGCTCTTGGGCGATCGTGGGAGTCGCGCCTTCAGGTTGTCGATCGCAGCAATGCCAAGTGGTTTCTCGTGCTCGTCGACTGACTCTCCTTCTTCGCGCCTTGGTCGGTGTGCTGAGCTTTGGGCACCCGGGGCTACGACGAGGTTTTCTCTCTCGGCGCGGCCGAGCGTTCGGCTTCGTCGCTTGGCCACCTACGCCTTCGGCGCGACCGAAGGGGTGCGTTGCGCCCTGAGGATCCAACACATCTCGCCTCCTCGACGCCCTTCGCCGGATTCAGCGCCTGCGCCGGATCGGACCCTCATCCCCTGGCCCCTTCTCCCAATTCTGGGAGAAGGGGGACGTGACGTTCGAGCGGAGCAGCGCCGCTTCCTGTCGCCATCTTGAGCGTGAGGGAGCCCTCGCCCAGAATTGGGAGAGGGCGGCGGCGAAGCCGCGGGTGAGGGCCGTGGTCGTCGCGACGGCGCGGTTGGCGATGTGAGCAATGATGAGGTTGCGCCGCACCCCTTCGGAAACCCCGGCGCTTGGGGGACCGCCAACACCGGCGAGACGACCCGGGCCCCGCAGGCGATCACCGCGACCACCCTGGCTGCGGCGCGCGGATCGCTCGCCTCGCCGCGCGGACACGGCCTGTCGACATCATCGCTTCGGTGCCGTTCGCCGCCGTTCGCCGCCGTTCGCCGCTCCGTGCCGGTCGCGGCGCTCGTGGTGCGTCGAACCGGAATCAGAAGGCGGTGACGGCGACGACGACCCCGTCGACGCAGCTGAACGCGCCGCGCAGCACGGCGTACGGGGAGCCAGTGCGCGGCCCGAGGTGGGCGACGAACGCCGCGTCGCCGACGACTTCGACGTCGACGTCGGCGAACTCGAACGGCACCCGCGTGGTGGGGAAGACCGCCTTGTAGACGCTCTCCTTGATCGCAAAGAGGCGTTTGCCGACGACCGCCGGCGCGAGCGACGTCGTCGCCAGCAGCCGCTGACGCTCGCTCTCCGAGAAGACGAGCCCGATGACCTCGTCGGGCAGGGGGCGATCGGCCTCGACGTCGACGCCGACGCCGCGCCAGCGATCGCTGCGGGCGACGACGGCGGCCGCGAGCCCGGCGCCGTGGCTGAGGCTGCCGACCACGCCCTCGGGCCAGCGCGGCACGCGGTCGGCGTCGGGCAACAGCGGCCCGTCGACGACGACGCCAAGCTGGGCGAGCGCTGCCCGCGCCGCGCGCCGCCCGGCGGCGAACTCGCGGCGACGCACGGCGACGGCGCCGCCGACGACCGCGCGCTCAGCGTCGTGGACGCGCTCGTCGTCGTCGACGTCGACCACCACGGCGGCTGCGCTCGCGGGGGCGAGGTGCCCGAGCAGCGCGGCGACGCGGACGCGTCGGGCCGTCGGCCTGTGGGGTTCGCTGGCGGCGCCGGCAGCGACGCCGGCAGCGACGCCGTCAGGGGCGCCGTCAGGGGCGCCGTCAGGGGCGCCGTCAGCGGCACCGACGTTGGGGATCGCGCGGGTCACGTCGTGGGCGACGTCGTCGGGGCGCCTCAGGGCCAGATGCGGTCCAGCGTGCGCGCGAACGGGATGGTCTCGCGCACGTGGTGCAGGCCGCAGACCCACGCGACGGTGCGCTCGACGCCGAGCCCGAAGCCGGCGTGGGGCACCGAGCCGTACTTGCGCAGGTCGAAGTACCAGCCGAGCGAGCTGACATCGAGCTGGTGGCGCTCGACCTCCTTCTGCAACAGGTCGAGGTTGTCCTCGCGCTGCCCGCCTCCGATGATCTCGCCGTAGCCCTCGGGCGCCAGCACGTCGAAGCCCATCGCCACCTCGGGGCGGTTCGGGTCCTTCTTCATGTAGAAGGCCTTCACCGCCGCAGGAAAGCCATACACCATGATCGGCTTGTCGTAGCGCTTGGTCAGCTCGGTCTCGTGGGGCGAGCCGAAGTCCATGCCCCAGTGGATGTCCAGCAGCTTCTTCTCTTCTTCGTCGGTCTTCTCGGCGCGGATGGCCTCGATCTGCTTGACCGCGTCGTCGTACGAGATGCGGTGGAACGGCGCCTTCACGCCACGCAGCACGTCGAGGTGCTTCGTCATCCACTCCTTCTCTTCGGGCGTCGATGGCAGGATTTCGGCAATCTCGTTTTCGTGCTTCGCCAGCGCCTTTTGCACTATGGTGGACAAGAAGTCCTCGGCAAGATCCATGTCAGCCCACATGTCCATGAAGGCGACCTCGGGCTCGACCATCCAGAACTCGTTCAGGTGGCGGCGGGTCTTGCTCTTCTCGGCGCGGAACGTCGGTCCGAAGCAGTAGGTCTTGCCGAAGGCCAGGGCGGTGGCCTCCTGGTACAGCTGCCCCGACTGCGACAGGTACGCGGTGCTGTCGTCGAACCACTTGGTCTCGAACAGCGTCGTCGTGCCCTCGCAGGCATTCGCGGTGAAGATGGGGCTGTCGACGAGCAGGAAGCCGTGGTCGTCGAAGTAGTCGCGGATCGCCTTGATGATGGTGGCGCGCACGCGAAGGATGAGCCACTGGCGGCGATCGCGCATCCACAGATGGCGGTGGTCCATCAGGAAGCCCGGGTCGTGGTCGTCGCCGCCGCCCTTGCCCTTCTTCTGGATCGGGAAGTCGCGGCTCTCGCCGACGATCACGATGCCGTTCGCCTGTAGCTCCATCTGGCAGTAGGGCGCGCGCTCATCGGCCTTCACCAGACCGGTGACCTCCACCGAGGCCTCCTGTTGCAGGTGCTTCACCCGCTCAAAGGTGTCGGCGTCGACGTCGTGGGCGCCGAGCACGCACTGCAGGTAGCCCGAGCCGTCGCGCAAGTGCAGGAACTGCACCTTGCCGCTGCCGCGCTTGTTGGCGAGCCAGCCCTTCAGCGTGACCGTCTGGCCAACGTGGTCCTTCAGGTTCTCGATGCGCACCCAGGCGGGCTTGGTCTCGCTCATGGCTGGTTCTCCGCTTCGTCGTGACGGATCGTGACGGTTCGTCGTGACGGCGCGGCGTAGAACCGTCGGTCCCGGCAGGCAAGAGGCGCGACGCGCTGCGGCGCCGTCCGGCACCCGGCGAAGGTAGGTTCAGGTGTGCAAGGAGGCCGGCGAACGACCGGGGTCGCGGATCTGCGGCTCTGCGCGTGGCGTGATCGCGATCCGTGGGCGGCTGCGTAGTGCCGACAAAGACCGCGGACGGCCCCCTCTTTCCGGTGTACCGAAGGAGCCCCCATGTCGCTGAAGCGTGTCCTGCTGGCCGGTGTCGGCGCCCTCGCCGTGTCATCGTGCGCCACCCAGAACCAGCCCGTGGGCGACGAAGGTCGCGCGCTCAAGGGCATCGCCCCCGCCGGCGCCGATCAGGTGCTGGCCATCGACACCGACGGCCTGACCTTCGCCGCGACCCCCGGCGCCGACGGCGCGTTCACCCTCGCCATCGACTCGGTCCGCCCGGTGTCGCTGTTCGTGATCGGCGCCGACGTGCGCGTGCTGAAGATGGCGCCCGCTGACGGCGCCGCGCAGAGCCAGACGGTGATGCCGAACTGGACCGGCGAGGTGAACACCGCCCAGCTGTCCACCTGCGAC
>VGSZ01000230.1 GCA_016874845.1 Deltaproteobacteria bacterium | reverse complement strand
CCCTTTGGCCATCAGCGCCTTCGCCGCCTCACGCGCGGCGCCGCCACCGGCGTTGACCGGCGTCGTCGGCGTCGTCGGCGTCGTCGGCGTCGTCGGCGTCGTCGGCGTCGTCGGCGTCGTCGGCGTCGTCGGGTTGGTCGGAAGGACGCCAGCGCCGGTCACCGTGGCGACGACACCGGCGTCGACGACCGGTGGCGGGGGCGGGGGCGGGGGCGGGGGCGGGGGCGGCGGCGCTCCGGCGTCGACGGGCGCCGTCGCGGTGACCATGACCCCGGCGTCGACAGTGGGTGATCCATGGCCGAGGAGCTTGTCCTTGTACGCGACCATGGCGACGCCGCCGGCCAACAGCACGATGACCGCCGCCGCAGCCGCGATCCTCATCGCCAGCGACCCCTGGGGCCGGACGTCGTCGTCAACCACGTCCAGCGCGGCGGCCGTGCTGGCGCCAGAGGACGACACGGGGCCGGCCGGGGCCACGCCGTGGGTCGGAGCGCGCCCGGACGAGCCCGTGGGCGACGCCCCCTGACTCACGGCCCCTGCCGACGACGAGCCGGTGGGGGACGGTCCGGACGGGGCAGACATCGTCTGCGCGCCCGGCCCCATCGGGGACTGGTTCGACGTGCTGCTGCGCGCCGCCGTGCTGAAAACGCTGGGGCTCGACGTCGCCGCCGGCAGCGTGCGCATGAACGCGTCGAGGGCCTCGCCGAGCTCGACGACGGTGGCGAACCGCGCCCCGGCATCTTTCTCGAGGGCGCGCAGGATGAGCTGCTCGAGGGGCTCGGGGATCGACGGCTGCTTCTGCCGCGGCGACACGGGCTTCTCGAGGATGTGCTTGGTGACGATGCCGATGGGGGTGTCGGCGGTGAACGGCAGCTGTCCCGTCGACAGCTGGTACATGATCACGCCGAGCGCGTAGATGTCGCTGCGCGCGTCGAGTTGCAGCCCGCGGGCCTGCTCGGGCGACATGTACTCGGGCGTACCGCAAACCATCCCCGCCTGCGTCAGCGCCTGCCCCGCCGTCTCACCCGGGTCCTGGATCTTGGCGATGCCGAAGTCGAGCACCTTGACGAAGTCGCGCTGACCCCGTCGGTCCTCGACCATGATGTTCTCGGGCTTCAGGTCACGGTGGATGACGTTCTGCTCGTGGGCCTCGGCCAGCGCCGAGCAGACCTGAATCATGATCCGTGCGACGCGGTCGGCGGGCAGCGGGCCGTCCTTCTTCAGCGTCGCGAACAGGTCCTGACCCTGCAGAAACTCCATCGCCATGAACACGACGCCGCCCTCGTCCTGCCCGAAGTCGATGATCTGGATCGAATTCGGGTGGTTCAGGCGGCTCGCCGCGCGCGCCTCGCGCTGGAAGCGCTGCACCAGCTGCGGGTCGTCACGGAACTGGTCGTGCAGCACCTTGACGACGACGACCTTGTCGAGCGTGAGCTGGCGGGCCTTGTAGACCTTGCCCATGCCGCCGACACCGAGGATCTTCTCGACCTTGAACTTTCGGGCGACGATGGCGCCGAGCAGCGGGTCCTCGCCGGGCGCGGTCTCGACCTTCGGCTGTTCGGCGCCGCAGTTCGGGCAGAACTTCGCGTCGTCCCTCAGCTCCGTCTGACAGACCACGCAGGCTTTCACGGCACTCCCCATCGCTTCCAACGCTGTCGTCGACCCGACGCGCCCCGGGACTTACCACGCTGGCGCGCCGACGACACCTTCCTGACGGACGACGGTCCCGACCCGACCCGCGCCGACCTCCGGATCCAACACATCCCGCCACCTCGACGCTCTGCGCCGGATTCAGCGCTTGCGCCGGACCGGACCCTCATCCCGCGGCGCCTTCTCCGAAGTCCGGGAGAAAGGAAACGTGACGCTCGCGCTCAGCAGCACATCGTCCTGACGGCAGGCTGGGCGAGCGCAAGCCCACACCCAGAATTGTTGGAGAGGGCACCGGCGAAGCCGCTGGAGAGGGCCGATAACGCCGCGACGGTGCGGGTGGCGATGTGATCGATGGTGAGGACCCGCCCCGAGCCGAGCCGCTGCGGCGGTGACGGCGACGGTCGCGGTGACGGCAACGGGCTTGCGCGGACGCCGCGACGACGAGCTAAGGCAGGTCGCTGTAACCGATCAGCGCCCGATCGTAGTCGTCGCCGCGGGCGAGCTCGACCAGCGACACCGACAGCACCCTCGACTCGGCGTCTCGGCGCGCGAGCACCACGCGCTCGATGTGCCCCTCGCGCACGTCGAGGACGACGCCGGCACGGTCGGGCGTGAAGTTGAAGCGACCGCGGTCTTCCCAGTCAAAGAAGCAGGCCATGCCCGGCACCGGCTCCAGCCGGCTGCCGCGCGGGACGTAGAACCCCGCCCGCTTCAGGTAGTGGATGAGGTTCCCCGACGATCGGAAGAAGTACGCTTGCCCCGGCGTGTTCGCCCCGCCGCCGATCTTCCGGTACCCCGCCTCGTCCTTGGTGAAGTCGCGCTCGAGCCCGTCCTGCAACCACGGCGACCCGGCGACCATCACGACGTCGATGGCGCACAGCGGCGAACGAACGGCGTCGAACTCACCGTCGACCCGGGCCCCCACGAGCGCCCGCGCCGCCTCGACGATGTGCCCCCGTCGCGCGAGACGCGCCGGGCTTGGTGCCATGTCGCTGGCCTGCACCATCCACGCCTCCGGTCGAACCCGCGCCACCGTCGAGCCCTTGCCGCCGTCGGAAGGGTGTAACGGTGCCACCGCTTGCGAAGCAAGTCGGCGGCGGCCATGATGGCTGCGTCCGTCGGGGCGTAGCTCAGCTTGGTAGAGCGCCAGTTTTGGGAACTGGAAGTCGCACGTTCGAATCGTGTCGCCCCGACCACCACGCCTCTTCCCCCCGCCCACGATGACGCCGTCGCCCCTGACGCCGCCATCGGCAGGGAGGCGCCGGGGGACCCGCGGGCGCCGGCCGGTCACTGCGCCGCGCGCGCGTCGCCGTCGGCGTCGTCGGGCGGCGACGAGAACAAGGTCTCGGCCGGCGGCGCGCGACGACGACGGCGGGGCGGCTCGGTGGGCGGGGTCGACGCCTGACCGGACGAGGACGCCCGCGGCCCGCGCCCCCGCGGCAGCGCGATGGCGTCGAGGCGGGCGAGCAGCGCGGCGTCGCCGTCGGCGAAGACACGGGCGTAGGCCACGCCGCGTTGCGCGCGCAGCAGGAGCGCGTCGTGGGCCTCGTCGAGGGCCCGCCGCGCGTCGTGCAACGCGCCCTCAAGCCGCCTCACCTCGACGTGCGCGTCGGCCACCGCCGCCGCCGCGGCCCGCAGCGTGGCGTCGTCGACGTCGGGGAAGCGGACGTCGGCCAGCTCGTCGGCGAACAGCGCCAGCACGTCGCGCAGCGGCACACCGAGGGGGTCGTCGACGCCCGTCGCGGCGGCGGCGGCGGCGGCGTGCGGGAGGGTTGTCACTGCGGCAGAAGGGAGGGCGGGGGTGTCGTCGACGGTCATGGCTGGCTCCGGGGTGACGTCGGCCGTGGCAGCGCCATTGCCGACTGAACATTTGTTCAAGCTGCCATCGCCGAGGGCGAAAAGACAAGCGGACGGGCCCGTTGCGACCGGCCCACGAAGGCGGGCAGCGTCAGGCTCATGAAGAAGGTGCTGCTCGCCGGATGCGCCGTGATGGGCGTGGTCGTCCTTGCTGTCGGTGTCGCGTTCGCGACCCTCGATCCCGCGCGGCTGGTCAACGAGAAAAAGGACACGTTGCTGAAGGACGTCTCGGCGAAGCTCGGGCGCGACCTGACCGTCGGCGCGGTGGCCGCCCACGTCGGCTCGACGCTCGACGCGACGGTCACCGGCGTGACGCTGGCCGGCGCCGTCGACGAACAGGGCAAGCGCCGCCCGCCGCAGCTGTCGATCCAGCAGATCGACGTGCGCTTCTCCTTGCTGCGCGCGCTCCTGTCCTTTGGCAAGGACCTGCACGTCGAGCGCTTCACCTTGAACGGACTCGTGCTGCGGGCGGCGCGCGACGCCGACGGCCGCTGGGACTTCCAAGACATCGTCGACAAGGATGCCGCCGGGGACGAGCCCGCGGCCGACGCGCCCAAGGCCGACGTGCTCGCCGGGGTGCGCATCGCCGCGGTGCAGCTGCGCGGCGGACGCATCGAGCTCGACGACGCGCTGCTCGGACGCCCCCTCGTGGTCGATGGGCTCGACGTGACCTCTTCCGACATCGCCGGCGGGCAGCCGCTGTCGCTCGCGCTGGTCGGCCGCCTTGTGGATGGCGCGCGGGCGAGCCCCGTCGATGTCCGCGTCTCCCTGGCCACGCTGCCGGGCACGCTGTCGTTCGATCCGCTGCCCGACGTCGACGTGGCCGTCAGCGTCGGCGACGTCGAGGCCGGCCCGTGGGGCGGCCTGCTGCCGCTCGACGTCCCCGCGCCGATGGCGGGCACGGTGCGCACGGGCTTGAAGGTGGCCCTGAAGCAGGGCGGCCAGATCGTTGACGTGGACGGCACCGTGAACGTGCGCGGCCTGTCGCTGCGCGACGCCCTACCGCGGGTCGTCACCGCCGCCGAGCGGGCGGCCGCGCCGCGCAGCGCCGCCCTCGACCTCGACGTCGCGATCGCCGCGGCGGCGACGCCGACGACGACGAGCATCCGCAAGCTGTCGGTGGCGGGCACCGGCGTCGCTGTCGACGGCACGCTGGAGCAGGCGGGCGCGGGCCTCGCCGGGCTGAAGGCGGCGGCGGTCACGGCCAAGATCGCCGACGTCAGCCGCCTGCTCGCCTCGCTGCCGCCGTCCCTGCGCGGGCTGCCGCCCGAGGTGCGCATCGACGGCCCCCTGGATGCGAGCCTGCAGAAGAAGGGGGCCGCGCTCGCTGCCAGCATCAACCTCGACGGGGCCCGCGTGCGCTACGCGACGAAGGACGACGCCGGTAACGACAGCGTCGTGTTCGACAAGGCCGCGGGCAAGACGCTGCGGCTGACCGTCGCCGGCAAGGACGCCGGCGACACGCTGGCCGTCGACCCGTTGGCTCTCGTCGTCGACACCATCCAGATCGGCGGCAAGCTCTCGCTACCCCTGGGCGACGGCGCGCTCGCTGCCGACGTGCACTCGGGCGCCGTCTCGCTGGCCTCGCTCCAGGGGCTGGTGCCGCCGTTCGCCACCGCCATCGGCCGCGGCCAGAAGGTCGACGGCACCATCGCCCTCGACGTTGTCGCCAGCAGCGTCGGCGGCCGGCAGCAGGCGCAGGTCGAGCTCGGCCTGAAGGGCATGGACGTGAACCTCGCCTCCACCATCGTGCGCGGCCAGGGCGCCGTCACGGTCAAGGCCGTGCCCGCCGGCGACGTCGTCGGCGTCGTCGCCAGCGCCGACCTCGACGGCCTGAGCATCCAGAAGCAGAGCGACGGTGCGACCACGCTGAACAAGCCCGCGGGCCTGCCGCTGCGCCTCGACATCGACGTCAAGAAGGCGGCGACGCAAGCGACCATCGACGCGGTGAAGCTCGTGATCGGGCGCAGCACGGTGGCCGGGCGCGGCAGCGTCACCGACCCGGGCGGCAAGGCCGAGCGCCTCGCCCTCGACTTCGGCAACGTCGACGTCGCCTTCGACGACCTGCGCGCCGCCCTGCCCGGCGCCGGCTCGCTGCCGGCGGGCGGCCGGCTCAAGGGCGCCGTCGCGCTGCGCGGCGGGCTTTCGGCGCGCACGATGGGCCTCGACGTCAAGCGCCTTGACGTCACGTTCGGCCGCAGCCGCATCGCCGGCGACGTCGCCGTCGACAACCTCGACGCGCCCCGGCTCGACGTACGGCTCGGCACGGTGAGCCTGGCCTTCGACGACGTGCGCGGACTGTCCCCGAGCGCCGCCGACCTGCCCGCCGGCGGTAGCTTCGCCGGCGGTGCCATCGTCACGGGCGACACGGCGAAGAGCGCGACGCTGGCCGTCGAGGTCAAGATCGACCGCTTCGCCGCCGCCGGCAGCGACCTGAAGGGCACGCTGAAGCTGGCGAACCTGGACGCGCCGCGCTTCACGCTGGAGACGCAGTCCGACTTCCTCGACGTCGACGCCCTGCGCGCGGCGTTCGGCAGCGGCAGCGCCCCGACCACGCCGGCGAAGCCGACGAAGACCGTCGACGACAACCCGCACGGCCTGTCGAAGGAGACGCGGGCGACGCTTTCCGAGGTGTCGGGCAAGGCGTCGATGGCGGCGAAGCGCGCGCGGGTGAAGGGCGCGACGATGACGAACTTCAAGGGCGCCTTGACGATGACGCGCGGCGGGATCCGCTTCGACACCCTCGAGTTCGGCTTCTACGGCGGCACGGTGACCGCAAGCGGCACGAACCTCGACCTGCCCGCCGAGAAGACGCGCTACGACCTGCGCGTCAAGGCGAAGGACGTCGACGTCGGCACGTTCCTGTCGGAGCAGACGGGCCTCGGGCGGCTCTTCAAGGGGCGCGTCTCGCCGAACCTCGAGCTGAAGGGCAAGGGGCTGGCCGTCGGCGACTTCGCGCTGACCGCCGAAGGTCCGGCGTCGCTGACGTTCGCGTCGCTGCAGGTGGCGTCGCTCGACCTGCTCGGGCCGCTCGGTGCAGCGCTGAAGAAGACCGGCAAGGCGGGCGCGTTCAACGCGGCGGCGGCGGCGGAGTCAAAGCGGGGCCTGCAGCTGTCGGGCTTCGAGGCGCTGACCCGCTTCGTCGGCGGCAAGATGCGGCTCGAAAAGCCCATCGACGCCGACTCGCCGCTCGGGCGCGTGCGGATCGAGGGCGCGACCGGCCTCGACAACACCCTCGACTTGAAGACGACGCTGAACCTGAGCCCGGCCGTCGTGTCGCAGCTGACCGGCGGCAAGGTGAAGGTGAAGGACGCGGTGCCGGTGCCGATGAAGGTCGGCGGGTCGTGGGACAAGCCGCAGGTCACCGGGATCGAGGTCGACAAGCTGCTGCTGGCCATCGTCGGCGACAAGTCGAAGGAGCTCCTCGACAAGGGCAAGGACGCCGCCACCGACGCGGTCAAGGACGCCGTCGGCGGGCTGCTCGGCGGCGGCGACAAGAAGAAGGACAAGAAGAGCGACGGCAAGAAGAAGAAGAAGGGTCGCTGAACGGCCCTTTGAGCCCGCGCCTGCGGGCGGCGGGCATAGCCCCGCCGACCGTCCGGAGGCCGCGCACGATGAGAAGAGCCCCGCAGGAGCGGGGCTCTTCTCGTCGTGCGGGAAGCGTCGGCCGTCGCGCCGTCAGCCGGCGCAGAAGTCGTCGACGCCGCACACGCCGCCGACGCAGCCGAACGACAAACACTGTTCGGGCGTCTGGCAGCCGGCGCCGTCGGCGCGTCGCGGCTCGCAGCGGTTGGTGCCGATGACGTCACACCAGCCGTCGACGCACTCGCCGAGCAGGCGGAAGACGTCCACGTCATAGCAGGGGTCGCCGTGGGCGAGCGGCGTCGTCTCGCCGGGCAGGCATCCGTCGGCGCCTCCTGGCCCGGCGCCCGGGGTGCACTCGAGGCCCGTGACGCAGACGAGCACTGGCGCGAAGGCCGAGCACGCCTCGCCGGCCTGCGCGGCGGGTACGCAGGTGCCCGTGTCATCGGCGCCGCTGAAGCCGCACGCGCCGTTGCCGGGATCGACGCAGCAGAACGACGTCGTCGGGTCGCAGGTGCCGTAGAAGAGCGCGCCGAAGCCGTCGGCGAGCGGGTGACAATCACCGTCCGTGGCGGTGCGCGTGAACATCGAGCGCTGATCTTCGCCGCCGAGCGGCGGCGCCAGACCGAAGCACGTGCTGTCGAAAAGCGCCGCGGCGACGTCGCCTCCGCAGGCGGCGCTGTCCAGCGCCTCCAGACAGGCCTGGGCGGCGCCGGCGTCGTAGCCGAGCTCGCCGGCGGCGGCCGCCCGCGCAAATGGCCCGACGCCCTTGCGGTCGTGGACCGCCGCGACGACAGCGGGGCACTCGGTCGCCGACAACGACGCCGCCGGCGGCACCTGCGGGATCAGGTCGGCGAAGATGCCATTGGGGTCCGAGGACGCCACAGGCAAGAAGAAGCGCGCCAGTTCCTCGTCGGAGGGGCAGCAGCGGTACAGCGCCTCGCACAAGGCGGCGGCGGCGGCGTCGACGACGACCTCGACGGCAGGGCCATCACCCTCGCCTTCACCTTCGCCTTCACCCTCGCCCTCGCCCTCGCCCTCGCCCTCGCCCTCGCCCTCGCCCTCGCCCTCGCCCTCGGCGCTGGCGTCGCAGGAGGGCAG
>VGSZ01000229.1 GCA_016874845.1 Deltaproteobacteria bacterium | reverse complement strand
TGCCAGCCTGCGTACACAACCGCTTCGACCTGTCCCCGCTGCTCTGCCACTGTCGTTGCCGCCGTCGACGTCGGCGCCGGCGTCGGCCACTGCGGCGGCTGCGGCTGCTACCTCTGCACCGGCGACGCGCGCGCGCACCTGACGCGCTGGCTTGGCATCGACGAAAGCGTCTGGGGCGAGCTCGTGCGGCAGGGTCGGCGTGGGCCGGCGTGCACGCTGTGCGCGGCGACGCTTCGCACGTTCGCGTTGAAGGCGGTCACTGTCGACGGCTGCGCGGGCTGCGGCGCGCTGCTGCTCGACCCCAGCGAGCTGACGAAGCTGACCGGTCTGGCCGAGGCGCCGCCGCCGTCGACGACCAGCGCGGCGGCTCGCGTCGCTGCGGCCGAGCCGCCGCGCGACCAGTCGTCGCTGGGGAACGTCTACGCGTCACCCGACGTGGCGCTGGCGAACTTTCTGGGCGGCGTGCCGTGGGTGCAGGTCGTGCAGCAGCGGCAGGTGGCCGAGGCGGTGTTGTCGCTCGAATTCGGCAACCGCTACACCGTGCGCACACCGGAGGGCAGCGGCAGCATCGCTGTCGACGAGGGCGTGGGCGCGGCGCTGGCGCGAATGTTCCTCGGGGGCCTCTTGCGCTCGCGCAACACGCTGCGCGACGCGCGCGACACGCCGATCCTGACGTTGACGCGCTCGTTCGAGAAGCTCGTGCTGTCGCGGATGGAGGTCGCGCTGTGGGCCGGCGATGACGACGGCCGAGCGCTCGGCAGCGTCGAGAAGATCTTCCGGCTGGCGTCGTCGGGCTACGAGCTGAAGGACGCGCGCGGGCGGCGCTTCGCGCGGCTCGAGCGTCCGGTGCTGTCCTTGTGGCAGTTCCGTCTGGTGGACGAGCGCGGCGAGGTTGTCGGCGCGATCGCGAAGCAGTGGGCAGGCCTGGTCACCGAGTGGTTCACCGACGCCGACGACTTCAGCGTCGACCTCGGCGACGTCGCCTGGACGATCGAGCAGCGCGCCGTGATCGTCGCCGCCGCGCTCGCCATCGACCTCGACCACTTCGAGCGGCCGAGCGGCCGGAGCCGCGGCGTGATCGGAAACCTGCTCGAGTGAGCGGCACAGCGGCGGCGCGCTGGTTCGTGACGCGGGGTGCAGGCGGCGGCGATGGCCGTTCCGAGCCGGTCGCGTTCTGTCACCGCCGCCTCGAGGAGCGGCGAACGCCATGCGGAGCTGGTCGTTCGCGATGCAGCGGGTGAAGCGCCAGCAAGACCTGCAGGAGGACGAAGGCCAGCGCGGTCGGCGGGGAAGAGGAGCGCCCTCGACGGCGCTACGCCGCCGACCGTCACGCGGTAGCGCCGCGCGCCGTCGGGCCTACGTCGTCGACGGGGATGCCGCCGCCGCCCGCGCCCGCAGCAGCGCCCGCGCCGCCTTGCCGCCCTCGACGTCGTCGGGCCACGGCCACACCGCGTCGGGCACCCACGTCTTTGGCAACGTCGCCCGCACCGCGTCGAGCCACACGGATGGCGCCCACGTCCGCGCCCGCACGAACGCCACCGGCCGCTGCCCCCAGCGCGGGTGCTCCACCGGCACGACGACGGCGTCGTCGACATCGACGCAGGACAGGATCGCGCCCTCGATGGCCTCGGGCTCGATCTTCTCGCCTCCCGACACAAGGCGCAGCCCCGCCCGCCCGGTGACGACGACGCGGCCCTGCGCGTCGAGGTGACCGCGGTCGCCGGTGACGAAGAAGCCGTCGGCGTCGACGGGCAGCGGGGAGAGCCCACGCTCGTCGACGAAGCCGGCCGACAGACCAACCCCCCGCACGCCGAGCACGCCGTCATCGTCGACGCGCACCATGCGCCCGCGCAGGGGCTGGCCGCACGTCGCCGGCTCCCCCAACAGCGACGTCGCCACCTGCGCGTGGGTCTCGGTCATGCCCCACGTCTGCGCCACCGGCAGCCCGCGCCGCACCGCCTCGTCGAGCAGCGCGGCCGGCGCCGGGCCGCCGCCCACCAAGACGACGGCAAGCCGTCGGACGACGTCGTCGAACCGTGGCGAACGCAGCAGGTCGACGAGCTGCGCCCGCACGAGGCTCAGGTGCGTCGCGCCCAGCCGCAGCGCCGCGTCGACGATGGGCTCGCCTGCCCGCGGGATCGCCAGCGCGCCGCCGCCGCACAGCGCCCGCGCGACGATGCCGAGGCCACCCACGTGCACCAGCGGCAAGGACACCAGCCAGCGCTGCCCCGGTCCAAAGGGCAGGTGCGCGTTGCCGGCGCGCGCCACGTCGTCGTGGCCTTGGCGCGTGTGCGCCACCGCCCGCGGCGCTCCGGTGGTGCCTGACGTGAAGCCGACGTCGGCCAGCCCCGCGCGCGCGTCGGCGTCGAGGACGCGCAGGCCCGCGCCGACGCGCGCCGACGCCTCGCGCGCCACCGCCGCCGGCCAGCGCGGCGACAAGAGCACCGGCACCGCCCCGGCGGCGCGGGCGGCCAGCAGCTCGAGCAGCAGCGCCGTCGACGTCGGTGCCTGCAGCGCCACCGCCGTCTCGCCGCGCCACGGCACCGCCCGCGCGGCCACGCGCGCGAAGAACGCGCCGCGCATGGTGACGCCGTCGTCGTCGACGACGAACGGCAGGTCGTCGTCGGTGCTGCCCGCGCGCCCGTCGTCGCCGCCGTACGCGCGCCCGGTCACGGCAGGGGACCGCGAAAGAGGCCGTCGTCGGCGAACAGGTCGCGCGTGTCGTCGCGCCACGTGTACGTGCCGAGCCCGGCGTCCAGCGACCCGACGACGGCGTGCAGGGCGACCAGCGCGCGCAGGCCGAAGGCGTCCTCGCCGACGGCGCTGACGACGACGTCGAGGCTGTGGCGCCGCGCCGACAGCGCGAGGTCGAGCGCGCGGGCCGGGCCGAGGGTCGCGGGCTTGACGACGACGGCGCAGGCGCCGAGCTGCAGCGCGTCGTCGACGTCGAGGTCGTGGTCGAGCAGGCTCTCGTCGAGCGCCAGCGGCAGCCGCGCGGCGCAGCGGG
The DNA here is from genome assembly GCA_016874845.1 of Deltaproteobacteria bacterium. GTDB lineage: Bacteria > Myxococcota > UBA727 > UBA727 > VGSZ01 > VGSZ01. The sequence continues at coordinate 5,284 of VGSZ01000229.1, read as the reverse complement.
CGAGCAGCGCGGGCGCGCAGGGCTCCTCGACGAACTGCAGCGCGCTGCCGGCGACGTCGGCGAGGACGACGGAGTCGTCGACGGAGAGCGCGCGGTTGCCGTCGAGGCGCAGGCGCATCGAAGGGTGCGACCGGCACACGGCGGCCAGCGTGGCGGCGGTGGCGGGGGGCGTCTTCCACTTCACCGTCGGCGTGGCGGGCACGCCGCCGTGGCCAGCGTCGAGCACCAGGCCGGCGGTGCGCACCGTGACCGCCGCCGGGCGGCCGAGATCGCGCGCCAGCAGCGTGGTGAGCGTGGTCGACGAGCGCTGCGCCCGGCGCGCCACGGCGGCCTGCCACGCCGCCCACGCCGCCGGCGCCGGCGCGCGGCGCACGCGGTAGGCCAGCGCCAGCGCGTCGTCGTCGTGGGCGTCGTCCAGCGCCCGCCACGCGGCGACGACGTCGTCGGCGGTGCAGGGCGCGGTGCGGCCGGCGAACGCGGGGGCGGCGCCGCGCCAGCAGGCGTCGCCGTCGACGACGCGCAGCGCGAGCCCGGAGCGGCCGTCGCCATCGATGTGCACGGCTGCGGCGCGAGGGACGAAGGTCATGGGCGTACGCCTCCGGTGACGATGACGGCGAGGGTCAGGGCCGCTGCCCACAGGACGGCGAGGGCGGCGGTCTGGCCGAGGCGGCGGTCGAGGGCGTGGCCCTCTTCGCGGCGCACGGCGTGGAAGACGAAGTGGCCGGGCACCAGCACGACGAGGGGCGCGGCGGCGGCGGGGCCCAGCCGCGGCCACAGCGCCAGCGGCAGCAGCGCGCCGCCGACGACGCAGGCGCCATGGGCGACGACTCCGAGGGTGCGGCCGAAGCGCACGACGATGGTCCGCTTGCCGACAGCGGCGTCGCCGTCGCGGTCGCGCACGTTGTTGACGACGAGCACGGCGGCGGCCAGCAGCCCGAGCCCGATGGCGGCGACGAGCACGTCGCCGTCGACGCGGCCGGTGTGCAGGAACATCGTGCCGCCGATGGCGACGGGGCCAAAAAACACGGCGACGACGGGCTCGCCGAGCCCCACCCAGCCGAGCGGCCACGGCCCGGCGGTGTAGAGCACCGCGCAGACCAGGCCAGCCACGCCGACGGCCACGATGGGCCAGCCACCGCGCGCGACGAGGACGGCGCCGAGGGCGACGGCGACGACGGACGCGACGACGACGGCGCGCTTCATCTGCGCCGGCGTGATGGCGCCCGAGGCCACCGCGCGCTGCTCGCCGCGGCGCTGCGGGCCGTCGGCGCCGCGCACGCCGTCTTCGAGGTCGTTCACGAGGTTCGACACGATCTGCAGCGCCATCGCCGCCGCCGCCGCCACCAGCGCGAGGACGACCGACGCGTCGCGGCCGGCGAGCGCCGTGCCGACGACGACGGGCGCCACCGACAGCGGCAGCGTGCGCGGCCGGCACGCCTTCACCCATGTCGACAACGACGGCGCCGCCCGCGCCGCGGCCGGCGGCGTCGCCGCGGAAGAAGAGGACAGCGTCGTCGTCGTCATCGGTGGTGCCTTCGTCACGGCCGGCGCGGGAATTTCGTGAAGTCGGGGGCGCGGCGCTCGACGTAGGCGTCGCGGCCCTCCTGCGCTTCCTGCGTCATGTAGAACAACAGCGTCGCGTTGCCGGCGAGCTCCTGCAGGCCCGCCTCGCCGTCGCAGTCGGCGTTGAACGACGACTTCAGGCATCGCAGCGCCAGCGGCGACAGGCGCAGCATCTCGCGGCACCAGCGCACGGTCTCGGCCTCGAGCTCGGCGAGCGGCACCACGGTGTTCACCAGACCCATCTGCAGGGCCTCCTGCGCGCCGTACTGGCGACAGAGGTACCAGATCTCGCGGGCCTTCTTTTGTCCGATGATGCGCGCCAGGTACGACGCGCCGAAGCCGCCGTCGAAGCTGCCGACGCGCGGGCCGGTCTGGCCGAAGATGGCGTTGTCGCTGGCGATGGACAGGTCGCACACCACATGCAGCACGTGGCCGCCGCCGATGGCGAAGCCGTTGACCATCGCGACCACGGGCTTGGGGCACGAGCGGATCTCGCGCTGCAGATCGAGCACGTTCAGGCGGTGCACGCCGTCGTCGGCGTCGTGGTAGCCGTCGTCGCCGCGGATGCGCTGGTCGCCGCCGGAGCAGAAGGCCTTGTCGCCGGCGCCGGTCAGGATGATCACGCCGATACTCGTGTCGTCGCGGGCCTCGGCGAGCGCCGCGCGCAGCTCCTTGATCGTGCGCGGTCGGAAGGCGTTGCGCACCTCGGGCCGATTGATCGTCAGCTTGGCGATGCCGTCGGCGGTCGTTTGATAGAAAATGTCGGTGAAACCACGATCGTGCGTAATCCACTCGGCGTGGCCATCAGGAACGGGCAGGCGCAACATGGGTCCTCCTTGGTGACGCAGACAAAACCGACGAAGCCACGGGCGGGCGATCAGGCGACGCGCCCGACGGCGCCGCCGCCGACGATGACGCCGCCGCCGCCGACGTCGCCGTGACCGCCGCCATGACCGCCGCCACAACGGCGCCGGGCGCCTCCAGCGGCAGCACGTGGCCGACGCCGGCTTCGACCGCGACCCGCGCCTGCGGCAGCGCCGCGGCGGTCGCGCGCGCCACCCGCACCGCCGATGCGTCGCGTCCACCGGCGAGCAGCGTCACCGGCACGGCGACGGCGTCAAGCGCGCCGGGCACCAGCGTCCCCGACGAAAAAGACGTCAACGTCGCCGCGTGGGCCGCCGCTGCCGACGATGAGAGGCGCCGCCGCCGCCGCTGCTGCGCCTGCCACGCCGGGCTGCGCGCGGCGTCGGCAAACAGCGGTAACGCGCCCCACGCGTCCACGAAGTCCGGCACCGACGCGACCAGCGCCCGCGCCCGCTCGGCGTCGAGCCGCGCGCGGTCCGCGCGGTCCGCCGGCGGCGTCGACGACAGCGACACCAGCACCGCCGCGCGCGTTGGCAGCCCGGCGCTCAGGGCCGCGAGCAGCACCCGCGCGCCCATCGAGTAGCCGACGACGACGTCATCGCCGTGGTGCGAGAGCGCCGCGGCCAGCCGCGCCGCGCGCTCGGCGGGAGCGACATCGGCCACGGCGTCGACGAGCGTCGTCAGCGGCGCGACGTGGACGGGCAGCCCGGCCTCCACCAGCGCCGCCTCATCGCCGGGGGTCCACAGGAAGCCGGGCAGGAGCACGACCCTCATCGCGCGCTCCGCAGGGCGACGGCGACGTGGTCGACGCGGCGGCGGTGGCGGGCGACCGAGGCGTCGCCGTCGATGACGGCGACGAGCAGCTCCAGGCCACGCAGCGGCGCGGCCAGCCGCGCGCGCAGGGCGGCGACGCCGTCGAGGCGCTCGGCGGGCACGCCGTAGGCGCGGCCCACGCCGACCAGATCGACATCGTGGGGCGTCGTGAAGTACGGCGACAGCAGCGCCTCGTGCCGCGCGATGGGCAGGTGGTCGAAGATGCGGCCGCCGCGGTTGTCGACGACGATGACGCGCAGCGGCAGCCCCACCTGGCCCCACGCCGACAGCGCCGAGAGCGCGCCGGCGTCGTGCAGGAACGACACGTCGCCGACGAGGGCGAGGGTCGGCCCCTGCGCCAGCGCGAGGCCGGCGGCGGTGCTCAACAGGCCGTCGATGCCGCTGGCGCCGCGGTTGGCGACGACGCGCGGCGCCACCGGGCAGAAGCGGTCGACGGCGCGGATGGCCACGCTGTTGCCCACGAACAGCCGCTGCGACGACGACAGCGCCGCTGAGGCCGCCAGCCGCGCCACCCGCGGCTCGTCGAGCACGCCGTCTTCGCCTTCGTCGTCTTTGTCGTCGCCGGCCCGCAGCGCGGCGGCGGCGACCTCGTCGTCGGCGCGCAGCGCGTCCCACGCCGTCGGCCTGGTCGTCGTTGCCGTGGAGGCCGACGTTGTCGTCGTGCTGGTCGTGCCTTGTGCGCCCGGCGCAGCAGCCAGCGCGCTGACCAACGCGCGCGCCAGGGCGCCGGGGCTCGCGTGCACGACGGTGGTGGCCGCGGCGTGCTCCAGCCGGCGGCGCTCGTCGTCGTCGACGCGCACCACCCGGGCGGCGCGGGCGCACAGCGCGGCCACGGCGTCGTCGACGACGCCGCCGCCGGTGCGCACGACGACGTCCACGGCGGGCAGCGCGCGCCCCGCCCGGGCGAGCAGCGGCGCCAGCGCCAGCACCGGCAGGTCGCGCCACGACGGCGCCCGCAGGCCGCTGGTGGCGCAGGCGACGACGGGCCAGCCCAGGGCGCGGGCGAGGGCCGCCATCCCGGCGGTGTCGTCGTCGTCGCGGGCGCTGCCGGCCACGAGCAAGCCGGTCCCGCCGGCGGGCAGGGCGACGAGCTCGGCGAAGGCGGCGGCGGTGGCGGTGTCGACCACGGGGGCGGGCCGCAGGTGCCCCCTGTACGCCGGACCCGGCGACGGCGTCGATGTGGGCTCCAGCGGCTTGCGGTAGCGGGCGTTCACGTGCACCGGCCCGCGCGGCGCCCGCTGCGCAGCGGCGACGACGTCGAACACGGCGTCGGCGAGGGCTGAAGGCTCGGGCTGGTCCTCGGGCGGCGGCACGTCGACGAACGCGCGCGCGTAGGCGCCGAAGAAGAAGCGCTGGTCGATGGTCTGGTTGGCGTCGGTGCCGGTGGCCTCGGCGGGGCGGTCGGCCGAAAGGACCACGAGGGGGACGTGGTCGACGCTGGCCTCGACGACGGCGGGCAGGGCGTTGGCCACCGCGGTGCCCGACGTCACCAGCAGCGCCGCCGGGCGGCCGCCGCGGCCGAGGCCCAGGGCGACGAAGGCGCCGCTGCGCTCGTCGTGCACGACCCGGCAGCGCAGGCGCGGGTCGGCGACGCACGCGGCCACCAGCGGCGTGCTGCGCGAGCCAGGCGCCATGACGACGTCGCCGATGCCGGCGGCCACCAGCGCGTCGATGAGCAACCGCGCCCCCCGCGTGGCATCGAGGCGATCGTTCGCCGCCGGGCTCGGCGGCCCGTGCGGCGCGCGCGCGTGGCTCATGCCGCGCCCCGTCGCAGGCCGAGCGACGACAGCACGGCGTCGAGCTTCAGGCGCGTCTCGGCGTCTTCGCCGTCGACCGTGGAGCCGGGGACGACGCCGGCGCCGACGGTGATCAGCAGCCCTTCGTGGGTGACCAGCGCGCCGCGTAGCGCCACCGACAGCGCCGTACGCCGCGGACCGACGACGCCGACGACGCCGCCGTACAGGCCGCGATCGAAGCCCTCGAGCGTCGCCAGCGTCGCGCACGCCTTGGCGATGGGCCACCC
>VGSZ01000228.1 GCA_016874845.1 Deltaproteobacteria bacterium | reverse complement strand
GCTGACGGGCTGGGAGAGTCGCGGGGGAACCTTCGTCGCGGCTGACGGTTTTCTCCTCAAGCAGGACATCGACACCGATGCAGTCCTGCAGCTCGTCGCCCCCGAAGCCCGCGGGCTCGTCGACGTCGTCGTGGACACGGCAATGGTGGTCGAGGACTACAAGGCCACGTTGTTTGGTCCGCCGGCCCAGTCCGTCGTGCGTCTGCGTACCGGCGTCGACCCTGGCGGTTACCTGTGTGGCCTGCGCGACGTCTATGACGTCGGCGCCGCACTCCTCGTGGAAGGTCCTGATGGTGTTCGTCGGCTCAGTGCCAGCGACCGTTTCGGATTCTTCGACGACGGCACGAACCGACGGCTGCGGGTCACGGCTTCCGCCTCGGCAGCGACGATCCGGTGTGTCGTCGACGGTCGCGAGCTGTCCATCGAGAGCGATGCGTTTGCCCAGGGCAGCGTCGGGCTCGGCTCGGAGCGCACGAGCGCGTTGTGGGAATACATCGTCGTCTATGCACCACGTTGAGGGTCGCCGGGCTTCGTGCGCGCGTCGTCACGGACGGATCGCGCTGGGGCTGCTGTTCGCCTTGGCCGCGGCGGGCGCAGGTCCGCTGCCGGCGTCGCCGCCCGCGGCCCACGCACCGTCCTCGCCTCCTTCTGTCACCCTCGACGTCAGAGACGGGGATCTGAAGAACGTGCTGCGCCTCGTCGCCGAGGTGGGCCAGAAGAACCTGGTGCTCGGTGACGACGTGGCGGGGCGCGTGACGGCGCACCTGCGCCGGGTGGCGTGGCGCGATGCCTTCGTGGTGCTGCTGCGGACCAAGGACCTCGGCTACGTCGAAGACGGCGACGTGCTGTGGGTGGCGCCGCAAGCAAAGCTCGACAAGGAAGCGCTGCGCGCCCTCGAGCGGCGCGCGGACGACGAGCGCCGGAGCCCGCTGGTCACGCGCGTCGTGCCGGTGTCGTGGGCGCGGGCCAGCGAGCTGCTGCCGCTGGTCCGCGGGCTGCTAGGACCGCGCGGCACCGCCACGATCGACGAGCGGACCAACACGTTGATCATCCGCGACGTCGGCGACGGCGCGGCCGCGGCGCTGGTCGGCCCCACCACGCCCTGACTCGACCAGCGGCGCGTTGCCCCGCCGGCCTCGTCGTCACGGCACGCGCACGCGGTTCTGGCTTTTCAACCGGGGGCCGCTCGTTTACCCCCCGGGCCGTGGTCGACGTCCCCGCCTCGGTCGAAGCCCGCCGCGTCCTCGATGACGACGACGTCCGCCGCGTCGTCGCCCGCCTCGCTCACGAGATCGACGACCGCGTCCGCGCCGACGCCCGGGGGCCGCTGGCCGTCGACGCGGCGGCGCTGGCTCTCGTCGGCATCCGGACCAACGGCGCGCACCTGGCGTTGCGCCTCGCCGACGAGCTCGCCCGCGTGCGCGGCAGCCGGCCAGACGTCGGCCTGCTCGACATCACGCTGTACCGCGACGACGTGCTGGCCGGCGGCGCGATGCCGGTCCTGCGGGGCACCGAGATCGACTTCGACGTCGAGGGCCGCCCGGTCGTCCTGGTCGACGACGTGCTGTACACCGGCCGCACGGTGCGCGCCGCGCTCGACGCGCTCCTCGATCTGGGGCGCCCGTCGCTGGTGCGTCTGGCGGTGCTCGTCGACCGCGGGCTGCGCGAGCTGCCCATCGCCGCCGACTTCGTCGGCCGCGCGGTCGAGACCGCCCGCGGCGAGCGCGTGCGCGTGCAGCTGCGCGAAGAAGGCCACGCCGAAGACGGCGTCCACGTCGCCGTTGGCGTCGAGCGGAGGCGTCGATGACGACCAAGGGCGTGCTGTCGCTGCCGCACCTGATGGGCATCGAGGGGTTGACCCGCGACGACGCCACGCTGCTGCTCGACACGGCGCGATCGTTCATCGAGGTGAACACCCGCCAGCTGAAGAAGGTGCCGGCGCTGCGTGGTCGGCTGGTGGCGCTGATGTTCTTCGAGAACAGCACGCGCACGCGGCTGAGCTTCGAGCTCGCCGCCAAGCGCCTGTCGGCCGACACGCTCAGCTTCTCGTCGTCGGGCAGCTCGGTCAGCAAGGGCGAGACGCTGCTCGACACCGCCGCCAACATCGAGGCGATGAAGCCCGACCTCGTCGTCGTGCGGCATGAGGCGTCGGGCGCGCCGTGGATGCTCGAGCGCGTGATGAGCGGCGCCATCGCGAATGCCGGCGACGGCAACCACGAGCACCCGACGCAGGCGCTGCTCGACGCGATGACGCTGCTGCACCGCTCGCAGCGGCAGCCGAAGGACGGCCTCGCCGGCAAGACCGTGTGCATCGTCGGCGACATCTCGCGCTCGCGGGTGGCGCGCAGCAACATGCTGCTGCTGCCGCTGCTCGGCGCGAAGGTGCGCGTCGCGGGGCCTGCGACGATGCTGCCTGCCGGCCTGCGCGACGTGTATGACGTCGAGGTCTTCGACGACGTCGACGAGGCGCTGTGCTCGGGCGCGCCCGTCGACGCGGTGATGATGCTGCGCATCCAGAAGGAGCGCGCCGCCCGCGCCGTGATGGGCAGCGACGACGACTATGCCGTCGGCTACGGGCTGACGAAGGACCGCTTCGCCCGCGTGCTCGCGCGCAACGACGCCGCGCTGGTGATGCACCCCGGCCCGATGAACCGCGGCGTCGAGATCGACGCCGAGGTCGCCGACTCGCCGCACTCGGTGATCCTCGAGCAGACCGAGACTGGTGTCGCCGTGCGCATGGCGGTGCTCTACCTGCTCGCCCTCGGCCACTCGCGCGGCGTCGAAGGAGGCGCCGCATGACGACGGCCACGACGAAGACCTCCACGGCGACCGCGGTGACGCCACCCGCCATCGGCTACTGCGACCTGGGCGCGAGCATCCGCTTTCCCCGCGCCCCCGACGAAGAGAGCGTCAAGGATCTCGTGCGCGCCGCGCGCCGCGGCGGCGTGTCCACTGTCGTCGTCGACGTCAGCGGCCAGCCCCCCGTCGACAACGCACGCTTCCAGGCGGCGTGCGCCGCGCTGCAGGGCCACGATGGCGTCCGCGTCGTCCCGGCGGTGTGCCCGGTGCAGGGCGGCGGCCTCGCCGACGTCGCCAGCGTCGAGCGACCGGCAGCCTGGGCGACGCGCGAGGCGCCCGGCTCGTCCTGGCTCGTGCCCGACGAGGTCCGCTTCGTCTACAAGCTGCCCGCCCCCGTCGACGACGCCGTGCTGCTGCGCCGCGTGGCCGAGACCGCGCGGGCCCGCCACGCGCTCGTGGTCGCGCCCTCGGTCGATGGGGCGCTCGCTGCCGGCGCCGTCGCCGTCGAGGGCGCAGTGGCGACGCGCCTTGGCCTGCCGGCCTTGCCCGAGGCCGCCGAGGTGCTGGGCATCGGCCGCATCCTAACCATCGCGAAGCTCACCGGCGCGCGCTTCCACGTCGCCGGCATCTTCACCGCGGCGGGCGCGGCGTTGCTCGCGTCGTCGGGCAACGACCGCGTCACCGGCAGCGTCTTTGCTTCGCACCTGCTGCTCGACGAGACGGCGCTGCTCGCCCGCCGCTACGACACCCGCCTCCTGCGCCGGCCGCCGTTGCCGACGTCGTCGTCGCGCCTCGCGCTGATTGCGGCGGTGAAGGAGGGGACGCTGCTGGTGTCGTCGGGGCACGCCCACGTGCCCCGACGCGAGCGCGACCTCGAGCCCGTGCGCGCGACTCCGGGCGGCACCGCGCTGGCGTCGACGGCGCGCCTGCTGCGCCCGCTGCTCGGCGACGACGTGCTCGCCCGGTCCTTTGGCGTGCTGCCGACCCGGTGCCTCGGCGACACGACCACTCCGGTCCGGCCACCGCCGGTGCCTCCGGGGCTCGACGCGCCGTCCACCGACGACGACGACCTCGCCCGCTGCCTGCAGGAGTTCTCGCGATGACGACGAACAACACCGCCTGGCTGGTGCTCGAGGACGGCACCGCGTTTGCGGGTACGGCCTTCGGCGCGACGGCGACGGCCGAGGGCGAGGTGGTCTTCAACACGTCGATGAGCGGCTACCCCGAGCTGCTCACCGACCCGTCGTACAAGCGGCAGCTGTTGACGCTGACGGTGCCCGAGGTCGGCAACTACGGCGTCTGCGATCGCGACTTCGAGTCCGACGGCCCCCAGGCCGCCGGGCTCATCGTGCGGCACCTGTCGGAGCGCGTCTCGAACTGGCGCAGCGATCGCGACCTGTCGTCGTGGATGAAGGACGCCGGTATCCCTGGCATCGCCGGCATCGACACCCGCGCGCTGGTCTTGAAGCTGCGCGAGGGCGGCACGAAGGTCGGGCTCCTGTCCACCGACGGCACGCCGCTGTCGACGCTGCGCGCCCGCGCGGCGGCGCTGCCGGGCATGGCTGGCTGCGAGCTCATCTCGGTGGTGACCTGCAAGGCGCCCTACGAGTTCACCGAAGGGCTCGTCGACGACGCTGGCCGGCCGCTGCCCGGGGCGCCGAAGCGCTTCCACGTCGTCGCCTACGACTTCGGCATGAAGAAGAACATGGCGCGGCTGCTGGTGCACAAGGGCTGCAAGGTGACGGTGGTGCCGGCGGCGACGACGGCGGCGGAGGTCAAGGCCCTGCACCCCGACGGCGTGCTGCTGTCCAACGGCCCCGGCGATCCGTCGACGGTGCCGCACATCGTCGACGCCGTGCGCACGCTGCTGGGCGACGTCCCGATCTTCGGCATCTGCATGGGCCACCAGCTGCTTGGGCAGGCGCTCGGCTCGTCGACGTACAAGACGCCGTTCGGCCACCGCGGCGGCAACCAGCCGGTGCTCACCGACGCGGTCGTCAACAAGCAGGGCGAGCGTTCGCGCGTGCTGATCACGTCGCAGAACCACGGCTTCGCCGTGAAGCCCGAGCACCTGCCGCTGCCGGCGCGCGCCAACGAGACGAACCTCTCCGACGGCACCAACGAGGGCGTCGACGCGCGGGCGCGCTGGGCGTTCTCGGTGCAGTACCACCCCGAGGCCGCCCCCGGGCCCCACGACGCCGAGCTCCACTTCGATCGCTTCGTCGCGATGATGCAGGAGCATCAGGAGACGACGCGCCGATGAGCCACAAGAACCGCAAGCTGTTCGTGGCGATGGCCGGCAACATCGGCGCCGGCAAGACGACGGCGGCCAAGCTGCTGTCGCAGTCGTTCGGCTTCGAGCTGTTCGACGAGCCCGTCGTCGATAACCGGTTTCTCGCCGACTATTACAAGGACATGCGCCGCTGGAGCTTCACGCTGCAGCTCGAGTTCCTGATCAAGCGCGTGCAGCACCACGAGCTCATCCATCAGGTGCCCAAGTCGTGCATCCAGGACCGCACGCTCTACGAAGACCCCGAGGTCTTCGCGAAGTACCTGCATGGGCTCGGCAACCTGACCAACAACGAGCTCGACCTCTACCACGAGTACTTCGACCGCCTGACCCGCGGGCTGCACAAGCCCGACAAGGTCATCTGCTTCGTCGTCCCCGGCGTGCACACGCTGCTCGAGCGCATCCGCATGCGTGGCCGCGCCGAAGAGAAGGACATGGCCACGGGCTTCCTCGAGGGCCTGAACGGCTACTACACCGCGTTCCCGCAGATCCTCGCCAGCAAGTACGGCGTCGACGTGTGGAAGCTCGACGTCAGCGACACCGACATCCGCGGCGGGCAGGGGCGCGAGCGGTTCCTCGACGAGGTCAGCGCGTTCCTCGACCGCTGAAGGTCCCGTCGCCGCCCGGACGTGAGCCCGCGGCCTCGCGTGGATCGGCCGTCGACGTCGCCGCGGCTGCGTGGCAGGTTCGCGGCGTCCACAGCGCACTCCCGGAGCAACCATGTCCATCGTCGTCGTCGGCAGCGTCGCGTTCGATTCGCTCGAGACCCCGGCCGGCAAGCGCGAGCAGGCGCTCGGCGGGTCGGCAAATTACTTCTCGCTGTCGGCGAGCTTCTTCTCCGACGTGAAGCTGTGCGCCGTCGTCGGCAGCGACTTCCCCGAGAGCCACGTCGAGCTCTTGCGCTCGAAGGGCATCGACACGACTGGTCTGCAGCGCAAGTCCGACGGCAAGACCTTTCACTGGAAGGGCCGCTACGGCACCGACCTGAACGAGGCGCAGACCCTCGGCACCGATCTGAACGTCTTCGCCGACTTCGACCCGCAGCTGCCGGCGTCCTACGTCGACGCGCGCACAGTGTTCCTCGCCAACATCGACCCGGACCTGCAGCGCCGCGTGCTCGCGCAGGTGAAGAGCCCGCGCCTCGTCGGCATGGACTCGATGAACCTGTGGATCAACATCAAGCGCGACAGCTTGATCCAGACCCTGAACATGGTCGACGTGCTCTTCCTGAACGAGACCGAGAGCCGCCTGCTGTCGGGCGAGCACAACATCGTGAAGGCGGCCAAGGGCGTGCAGGCGCTGTCGAAGCGGCCATTGACCCTCGTCATCAAGCGCGGCGAGCACGGCGCGCTGCTGTTCCATCCCGAGCACCCCATCGCCTTCATGCCGGCCTTCGCCCTCGAGGACGTCTATGACCCCACGGGCGCGGGCGACACCTTCGCTGGCGGCTGCATCGGCGCCCTTGACCGCGCGCTCTCGCGCGGACGCCGCATCGACGACGCGACGTGGCGCCAGGCGCTGCTCACCGGCACCGTGATGGCCAGCTTCGTCGTCGAGCAGTTCAGCTTCGACCGCATGCTGACGCTCACCGGCGAGGAGATCATGGTGCGCGCCGGCGCGCTCAAGCGCATGACGACCGTCGAGGCCATCGTCGATCTCCGCTGATCCTGGCCCACGCTGCGTCACCGAGCCGCCGATGACTCTCGCCACGGCCCCGTGTCCCAACTGCCGCGGCGTCGTCGTGTACGGCGACCGTCGCTGCCGCATCTGCGGACAGTCCTTCGACTATGGCGCTGCGGCGCCGCCCGAGCCGACGCCGGAGCAGTCGCAGGCGGCGCTCGCCGCCGCTTGCGTCATCGTCGCGCCCCCGCCGCCCACGCCGTCGTCGGCGCCCGGCGTCGACAACGACTCGATCCTCGCCGCGTTCGCCGACGCGGTGGTCGCCGTGCGGCCACCCCTCGCCCAGGGGGTCCGCACGGCGTCGGGGAACCTCGGCGCCGCGAGCCTCGTCGAGGTTGACACCGGGCGCTACTTCGTCGGCGGCGTCGTACCCGACACGGTGCCCGGGCTCGTCGACTCGACGCTGTACGCCGGGATGGTGCCTGACCAAGTCGACGTCGAGCGGATCCTCGATCTCGAGCAGACGCGGGTCGAGGCGGCGCCGGGGACCGCGGGGCCGATGCTGTCGGACCTCGAGCGGCACCACGCCGACGTCACGCTGGACGCCGCGGCCGTCGACGTCGTCCCCGACGTCTTCCGCTCTGACGTCTTCCACATCGACGTCGCCGCCGGCGCGGCGGCCGCGGGCGAGCTGCTCGAGGTGTCGCCGTCGGCGCCGCGGCGACCGCGACCGACACCGGGCGGCGCCGGATCGTCGCTGGAGCGGGTCTCGTGCCTGAACTGCGGTACTGTGCACGCTGCGCCGCGTTGCCCGCACTGCGCCGCCGTCCACCCCGCTGCGCTCGCTCGATGATGCGCACGTCGCGCCCGCCCCGTGCCTCGCGGCGGGGCGCTGGCGTCGTCGTGGACGAGGCGCTATCGCAGGCGCCATGCGTGTGCTCGTCGCCATCGGGATCATCGTCGTGGGGCTGCTCGGTGCCGAGGGGGGCAGGGCCGGCTACCTGATCGAGCAGGAGGCCGTGATCCCGAACCCGGTGACGCTACAGCCAACGAGCACGACGGTGCGCACCTGGCACGACGGCCGGCGCTTCAAGCGCGAGCACCCGCTGCGCAACGAGGTGGTGGTCATCGATCTCGACAAGCACGAGGTGGTCGGGCTGAACCCCGCTGCGCGCACGTATTGGAAGCTGCCCGCCGAGCGCTACCGGCAGCTGGCGCTCGTCTCGCTGCTCGTGCTCGGGGTGACGCCGAAGCCTGACGGCTCCGTCGACGTCCCCGATCCCCTGTTCGTGCCCACCGGCGCGCACAAGCTCGTCGCGGGGCGTGACGCGTACCAGGTGAAGGTGGAGGGCAAGCTGCCCGAGGGCGTGCAGACCGAGCTGTGGCTGTCCGAGGTCATCCCGCTCACCACCGAGGTGCTGGTCGACCAGCTGCGCATGGCGCTCGGCGATCCGAAGCACCCGTCGTTCCAGCAGTTCTTCGGGCAGTGGCGCGCGCTCAAGGGCTATCCGGTGCAGAGCGTGACGACGCTGACGACGCCGCTCGGGCGGATTGTCACGTCAGAGACGCTGTCGACCCGCGAGCAGGCGCCCAGC
>VGSZ01000227.1 GCA_016874845.1 Deltaproteobacteria bacterium | reverse complement strand
AGGAGAGGGTGAAGGGGAAGGGGAAGGGGAAGGGGAAGGCGAAGGGGAAGGCGAAGGCGAAGGCGAAGGCGAAGGCGAAGGCGAAGGCGAAGGCGAAGGCGAAGGCGAAGGCGAAGGCGAAGGCGATACGGGAGCGTCGTTCTCGTTCTGCGCGCGGGCATTTCCGGCCTGCGGGCGCGAGCTCGCATCGACCACGTGGGTGAACCCCGAGGTGTGTCTGTCCGACGTCCCGGTCGATCCCACGCTGACGGCGTTTTGCCCCACGGCGAACGTCGCGATCACGGCCGCCGATCTCACCGGGTCGTTGATGGTGAGCGCCGACCTGTTCTGGACCAACAGCGTCGCCGGCACCGTGACGACCACGATTCAGGTCCCCGCGACCTGCCTCGAGCAGCGGACCCCCATCGGGGTCTTCCGATTGACGTGCGCGCAGGTCGAGGGGCTCGTCCCGGGCGGTGGCGCGGCGTGCGCCGACGACGGTCTTGGTTGCCTCTGCGTCGTGACCAGCGACTACAGCGACGTCGACAGCGGCTCGATGACGCTGGCCAACGGCGTGGCCACCGTGAACGGCGCCAACGGCGCGAACACCTACGAGTACTGCGTGGACGACGACGAGCTCTTCTATCGGCAGATCGAAGGCTCCGCCGCGCCCGGTCTGGTCGTTGCGCTGACGCGTGAGTGACGTCCTGGACGTCGGGCATCAAGCGCACTGTCGGCGCGCGGTTACTCGACGACGTTGCTGAAGCGCTGATCCTGCCGCAGGAGCACCGAGTTGCCGAGCACGTACACGAACGACAGCGAGCCGGCGAAGTTGACGGCGCCGTAGTTGCCGCCGCCGGTGAAGCGCTCGAGCGGGTCGAGGTCGTTCAAGTTGTCGGGGGCGTTCCACAGCGCGTTGCGGTACGACGCCGACGCCGTGGCTACGATGGACACGTCGTTGACGACGCGCCAGGCGACGGCGACGGTGCCGGCGACGTCGGAGTAGGTCGCGTCCTTCAGCAGCGACGAGGCCTGCAGCGCCGCCGATACGTCGAAGCGGGGCAGGTGCCACGTCGCGAAGGCGACGGCGCGGTGGCGCAGCGCGTTCTCTTCGAAGCGCAGGCGCACGTTCTTGCGGACGTACTCCTGGTGCTCGGCGCCCAGCTGGTAGCGCACGCCGACGTTGGCGCCGCGCGTCTCGAGGAAGGGAACCAGCACCCACTCGAGGCCGCCGTACAGGCTGGCGCGAAACAGCAGGTTCTGCTCGGGCGCGTGCTGCGCCCGTGCGGTGACACCCACCGACAGCCCGCTGACGAGGGAGGCTACGCCGGCGAAGTCGCCGAGGGCTGTCAGGTAGCCAAAGTCGCGCGGCGGGTCGCCCTGTCGTGGTCCCGGCGCTTGCAGGTAGACGCCGCCGACCGCCGTCGTCGACCACAGCCGCCACGCCGTCGTCGACCAGTTGGCGTCGACCTGCGCGCGGCCCTGCGTCCGGAGCAGCGCCGTCTGGCTGACGTCGACGGAGACCGTCGGGCTGACGTACCAGGGCACGGTCACGTCGTCGGCGCGGGCCTGTCCGGCCGCCGTCGTCGGATCGCGCAGGCGCAGCACGAGGGCGTCGCCTTCGACGACGGCGGGACGGTCGAGCACCAACAGCGGCGCCACGGCGCGCTGCAGCACCGCGACGAGCCGCATGATGACGAGGTTGCCGCGCCGCAGCCGCCCGCGCCCGTCGCCGCCGCCGGTGCCGCTGCCCCCGCCGCCGCCGGTGTCGGCGGCGCCGCCGAGCCCGCCGCCGCCGCCGCTGGTGCCGCCGGCGGTGGCGACGTCATCTGTGAACGTCTCGGGGACGCGGTCCACCAGCAGCACGCGGTCGTCGCCGCGCGCGGCTTCGACGCGGTACTCGACGCCGCCGACGAAGGCGACGCTGCGCACGAGGACGCGGAGGTGCGTGGGGTCCGAAGGTCCCGCCGCTCGCGCGAACACGGGTGTCGTTGCGAAGAACGCGGCCTCGAGCTGCGCGCAGTCGACGCCGGCGCCGTCGACGAAGCAGTCCCACCACGCGGGCACCGCCGTCGTCGCGCCCGCGGCCGGGGCGGGCACGACCGGCGCGTGCGTCGTCGCCGCGGGCGGCTCGGCCTTCGTCGCGGTCGGCCCGGCCGTCGTCGCGGGGGGCGCCACCGTCATCGTGGCCGGCTCGACCGTCGTCGACGGCTCGTCCGATGTCGGCGTCGACGACGCGAGCGTCAGGGCGAGCGCGAGGGCGGCGGTCACTGCGGCGTGAGCCGGAGTCCGGTGTCGGGGCCGTTGGCGCCGCCGCCGCCGCCACCGCCGCCGCCGCCACCGCCGCCACCGCCGCCGCCGCCGCCGGTGCCGCCGCCGGTGGCCCGCCACGCAAGCTCGCCCGCGGAGTCGGCGGTGACCGTGGCCGACCCGCAGGCGCCGCCGTCGTTGGTCAGGTTCTGCGTCTCGAAGAAGCGGAACCCGATCGAGGTCGGGCAGGCGTCGATGGCGCAGGCGGCGGTGACGACGCGGGCGAGCACCGTCTGCCCAGGGGCGTAGCCGCCGACGCGGAAGTAGCCCTGCAGCGTCGCGAACGCGGTGCCGTCGGTGGTGGGGCCGAAGAATACCGTGTCGGCGCCGCCGGTGTCTGTGACCAGGGCGGTGTCGGCGGCGTCGTTGGTGGTGTCGTCCTGCACGACCAGCGCCGCGCCGGCGCACGGCGACGGGAGCGCGTCGTCCTCCTCGCCGCTGCCGCCGTCGTCCTGCGGTTCGTCGTCGAGGCGGTCGGAGTAACGTTGGCAGCCGGGAGCCTGGGTGATGGCCAACCCGGCGGCACACAGGAAGAGCACCGACGTTTGTCGCATGGCGCCGACGTTAGCACGCGGTACGGTCTGCCCATGTCGTCGCGCGGACGTTCGCGATCACCGTGGGTTGTCTTGGTTTCGTTCGCCATTGCTCCCGTGGCGTGGGGGCAAGCTCCGTCGTCTCCGTCGTCTCCGGCGGCGCCCGCGCTGGCTCCATCGTCCACGGCGGCGCTCGTGGCGAAGCCGGCGCCGCCGCAGGAGGTGCGCGAGCTGCGGATCGTCGTGGTCGGGCGCGCCCCGGTGGTGATGACGCCGGCGGCGTTGCTGGCGCACCCGGCGTTGTCGTCGAGCGCGGCGGGGGGCAAGGCGCGGCAGGTGCCGCTGCGTCCGCTGCTCGACAAGCTCGTGGGGCCGGGCGCTCGCGTGGCGGTGGTGACCGACGCGACCGGTGGCCGGGCCGTCGTACCGCTGGCGGCGTGGGCCGCGCCGGGCGTCGTGCCGGTGCTGTGGAGGAACCGGCGCGGCCTGTTCAAGGTCGGCTTCGTCGACGCGCAGGGGCGTCGGCTGAGCGACAGCGCCGAGTACCGCGACGTCGTCGAGCTGGCCGTGGTGTTCGACCGTTGACCGCGGCGCCGGCCGCGGCCTGCGGGCGCAGTTGTGGCAGCGGCATGGCATGCTGCTGACAAGGAACCGGTCTCGATCCGCAGGTTTCACCGCATGGTAAATCATGACGATCGGAACGCCGCCCGGGGCGTCGTCGGTGGAGCGCGCATGCGGCTTGGCGGGCAGACGGCATTCATGCTCGGCGCGGCGTCGATGACGGCGTCGATGGCGGCGTCGGCGCAGGAGGACTGTGCGTCGCTGCCCGCGCCGGTGGTGCTGCAGATCGGGGACACGCAGGAGCCGCTGGTGAAGGCGCTGGGGCGGCAGCTGCGCGACTCGGCGACGCATCCGATGACGCTCGTGTACCTGAAGGCCAGCACCTGCGTGAACGTCGAGGTCTTCGAGTCGTTCGGGCGGCTGGCAACCAACGCGCTGTACGTGCCGTCGACGACCGAGGACCCGCAGTGGACGCCTTCGCAGCCGTCGCCGGGGTGCACCGTGCCCGCCGGGGGGCTGCCTCTCGACGTCGCCAACGCCGCGACGTTCGCCTCGTCGTGCACGCCCGACCCGCCGCCGCCGGGCGTCGCGCGCGTCACCGGGCCGGTGCAGGCGTACGGCTTCGTCGTGCCCGAGGCGAGCCCCGAGACGGCGATCACCGCCGAGGAGGCCTACTTCGTCTACGGCTTCGGCAACCAGGGACAGGTGACGCCGTGGAACGACGAGGCCTTCGTGTACAAGCGGCCGACGACGGCGAGCACGCTGCTGACCCTGATGGCCAACGTCGGCGTGCCCGTCGACCGCGCGCGCGGCGTCTTGTTCGAGCGGTCCGGCCAGCTGGTCAGCGCGCTGAACGCGTCGACGAGCCCCGAAAAGACCCTCGGCGTGCTCGGCGTCGAGGTCTACGACAAGAACCGCGCGACGCTGAACGTGCTGGCGTTCCGCGCGTTCCACCAGCGCCGCGCTTGGTTCCCCGACTCGACGCCCACGTCGTTCGACAAGAGGAACGTGCGTGATGGTCATTATGTGCCGTGGTCACCGACAGAATGGCTGTATTACGAAAACCCCGATGGTTCGCCGCAAAACCCGCGGGCGAAGGTCGTGGTGGACCTGATCACCGGCGCCGCGGTGACCCCGCCGCCCGACTTCGACGCCCTCGCCACGGTGATCGCCACCGGCCTGGTGCCGCGCTGCGCGATGGCGGTGACGCGCGCCTTCGACGGCGGCGAGCTGTCGCTGGTCGCGCCCGCCGAGCCGTGTGGCTGCTTCTTCGAGAGCCAGGTCGACGTCCCGTCGGCGGCGTGCACGGCGTGCGTCGACGACGACGGCTGCGGCGCGGGCCGCTGCCGCCACGGCTTCTGCGAGGAGCGCTGATATGCGACGCATCCCGAGGACGCTCTTGTGGTTGCTCGTGATCGCGGGGGTCGCCAGCGCGTGCCCGCGCGCGCGACAGCAGGTGCCGCTCGAGGGAGAAGGCGAGGGAGAAGGCGAGGGAGAAGGTGAAGGAGAAGGTGAAGGAGAAGGCGAGGGTGAAGGCGAAGGCGAAGGCGAAGGAGAAGGCGAGGGCGAGGACTGCGTGACGGCGCCGGTGACGCACCGGGAGATCATGAACGCGTGCACGACGGCGACCGGCGTCGACAAGGACCCGGTGCTGCCGCTCTTGAACCCCGACGGCAGCCTGCCGCCGCTGCCCTGAGCCGACGATGACGACGACGTGCGGCGCCCTGCTCCTCGTGCTCGCGTCCGCCGCGCCGCCGTCGGCGCCGTCCGTGCCGTCGTCGACGGCGGAGCCGTCCGTGCCGTCGTCGACGGCGGAGCCGTCCGTGCCGTCGTCGACGGCGGAGCCGTCCGTGCTGTCGTCGACGGCGCCCCTGGACTCCGGGTTCAGGCTGCGGCTGCACGGCTTCGTGCAGGTCGATGGCGTGCTCTTCCATGGCAGCTCCCTCGACGAGGTCGATGCGGGCAGCGGCCTGCCCTTGAACGAGACGCGCCTGCTGGTGCGCCGGGGGCGACTGCGCGCCGAGGTCGACGACGACCTGCCCGGCCTGCGTGTGGGCGCGGTGCTGGAGCTCGAGGGCAACACCGTGGCGAGCCCGGTGCTGCTGCTGCAGAAGGCGTTCCTCGATGCGTCGCTGCCGACGACGCCCGGCGTCCCGCCGCTGCTGCGCGCCCGGGTCGGGCTGATGAAGATCCCCTACGGCGGCGAGTTGCTCGACGAGCCCGCCGAGCGCCTGTTCGCCGAGCAGGCCCTCGTCAGCCGGGCGCTGTTTCCCGGCGAGCACGATCTCGGCGTCCGCCTCGACGGCGCCTGGACGTTCCTGCGCGCGTCGCTGGCGGCGATGAACGGCCAGCCCACCGGCGCGCTGGCGTTCCCCACCCTCGACCCCAACGCGGCCAAGGACGTCGTCGGCCGCGTCGGCGTCGACACCGACGTCGACATCGGCGGCGCGGTCGGCGCCGCCGTGCATGTGCCGCTGCATGTGCGCGCCGGTGTCTCGGGGCTGGCCGGCAGCGGCTTTCACGTCGGGCAGCGCCCGACCAAGGACTCGCTCGTGTGGCGCGACCAGAACGAGGACGGCGTCGCCCAGGCCACCGAGCTGACCGTGATCCCCGCCGAGCCCGGCGAGCCGTCGTCGTCGTTTGCCCGCTCGGCGCTGGGCGCCGACGCCCGGCTCGTCACCGCCGTGCCCGCGCTGGGCGCGCTGCTCGTCGAGGGCGAGCTGACGCTGGCGGTGAACCTCGACCGCGGCTTCGCCGTCGCCGACCCGGTGGCCACCGGCCGCGACCAGCGCGCGCTTGGCTGGCGCGTGCTCGTCACGCAGGAGCTGTCGCCGTGGCTCGTCGTCGGCGTGCGCTACGACGAGTACAACCCCGACCTCGACGCCCTCGACGAGCGCGCCGGCCGCGTGCTCGCCACCGACGCCACCGTGGCCACCTGGTCGGTGGCCGCCGCGCTGCGCCTGCCGGCGCCGGCGCGCCTGCTCGTCGAGTACGCCCACGAGGACAACGCGCTCGGCCGCACCGCCGCCGGCGTGCCGACGTCGCTGCCCGCCGACCGGCTGCTCGCCCGCGCCGAGGTGGTGTTTTGAGCCGCGCGCCCGCCACGGTCGTCGTCGTCGCGCTCGTCGCCGGGCCGGCGCTGACGCTCGCCCCCGTGGCCGCGGGCTGCGCCCGCCTCGACGACGGGCGCACGGCCTTCGTGCAGATCGACGGCGCGACGTTCGTGCCCGGCGCGCTGCCCGACGAAGACCGGGGCCCGGCGGTGCTGACGGCGACGGCGGCCCACGCCGTCGTCGCGCCGGGCACGGCGGGCGAGCCGCTTTCGGCCACGCTGGCGGCGGGGGCCTTCGCGGCGGCGGTGGGGGCGCGCGGCGACGAGGGGTGGTGGATCGTGCCGGCGGGCCCGCCCGACCCGCTGGTGCCCGACCTGCCGACGCTGGACGTCCAGCTCGCGTTCGCCGCCGCCGCGCCCGAAGGGCCGCTGGAGCTGGTCGTGCTCGCCGCCGACGCCCGCGGCGCGCATGGCGACGCTGTCGTCGTCCCCTTCGTCGTGCAGCGGCCGGCGCCCGTCGCCGGGCCGCTCGTCGTCACGCTCGGCTGGGACAACGACGCCGACCTTGACCTGCACGTGCTGCTGCCCGACGGCGTCGAGGTCTGGTCGGGCAACGTGAACTCCTACGAGCGCCCGGGGCCCGGCGAGCCCGCCGACCCGCCGACGGCGTCTCGCGACGGCGCCGTGCTCGACGTCGACAGCAACGCCAACTGCGTCGCCGACGGGCGCAGGCTCGAGAACGTCGTGTGGCCCATCGAGCCGGCCGCCGGCCGCTACGTCGTGCGCGTCGCATCGTCGTCGTTGTGCGGAGAGGCGTCGGCGCAGTGGTGGGTGTCCGTCCGGCGCGGCGACGAGCCCATCGCCGCCGTCCGCGGGCGCGCGCTGTCCACCGACACCCGCGGCCCGCACGGCGCGGGCGCCGGGGTGCTCGCCGTCGAGTTCACCATCGACGAGCCTGTCCCGTGAGGCGCGCCCTCGTCGCGTGGGCCGTCGTCGCTGCTGTGGCCGGGGCGGACGCCACCCGGGGCGAGTCGACGCAGCCTGATCTGCCATTGCCTGCGCCGACCACGCCGGGGCCGATGACGTCGGCGAGCGCACCCTCGGTGGCGCCGAACCCGGCCGAGGCCGGCCAGAGCGTCGTGCGCGCCCGTCGTCGGCGCAGCGCGCTCGAGACCAGCGTCGCCGCCGACGAGGCCCGGGTGGTGCCAGGCACGCAGGGGGACCCGGCCCGGATCGTGGCGAACCTGCCTGGCGTGGCGCGGGCCGCCTTCGGTCGCGGCGACATCGTGGTGTGGGGCGCGGCGCCGCGCGACACGCGGGTGCTCGTCGACGGCGTCGAGGTGCCGGCGCTCTACCACCTGGGGGGCTTCCGCTCGGTGGTGGGCGCGGGCCTCATCGACAGCGTGGCGCTGTCGCCGGGCGCCTTTGGGGTCGAGCAGGGGCGGGCGCTGGGCGGCGTCGTCGACGTCACGACCCGGCCGCTCGACACGCAGGCTGACGTCGTGCCCCACGGCATGGCGGCCCTCGACCCCCTCGACGTTTCGGCGCAGCTCGACTTCGCGCCGGCGCCGCGGGCGCGGGCCGTCGTCGCCGCGCGGGCGTCGCTCTTCGACCGGTGGTGGCCGCTGGTCGTGCCCGCCGGCGTCGGCGACTTCGTCCAGGTGCCGCAGACCCTCGACGCGCAGGGCAAGGTGACCTTCGCGCTGCGCGACCGCGAGGAGCTGACCCTCGGCGCCTTCGCCGCGCATGACCGCCTGTCGCGGGCCATCGACGCCGCCGACCCCTTCGACGACCGCCGCGAAGACCAGCGCCTCGCCTTCGGCCGCCTGTACGCCCGCTACGCCCGTCGCGGCGGCGGCCTCGCCGTGCAGGCCACCGCGTGGGTCGGCGTTGACGAGACGGCCGCCACCACCAGCACCG
>VGSZ01000226.1 GCA_016874845.1 Deltaproteobacteria bacterium | reverse complement strand
CGTCAGGTGCGCGCGCGCGTCGCCGGTGCAGAGGTAGCAGCCGCAGCCGCCGCAGTGGCCGACGCCGGCGCCGACGTCGACGGCGGCAACGACAGTGGCAGAGCAGCGGGGACAGGTCGAAGCGGTCATGTACGCAGGCTGACACACGATCGGCCGGACGATCCCGCGCGCGACGTCAGCCGCGGGTGGTTTCCGGCGCCGTGGGCAGCCCGCCGGCGAGGAAGCCCAGGATGAACCCCACCGTGCCGCCGTGGCCGGCGCGCTCGGCGGCGCCGTCGGCGCCGCCGCCCAGGCGCGGCCAGCGCCACCGAAGCCAGCGCCGCAGGCCCAGGCGCCCAAGGAGCCACCGACGCCAATGACACCGACGCCAATGTCACCGACGCCCCGCGCGCCAGGCGGCGACGGCGCACTGACGCCGACGCCGACGCCCGCGCCGCTGGTCTTCTGACCAACGACGCGCGTCCTGCGCGCCGAACGACGGCCTTTACCCCCACCTTCGGTGCGCCCTCTACCCAATTCTGGGCGAGGAGCTCGCTGTCGTCGTCACATGGCCCGCGACGTCGACGACGACGGAGAAGAAGAAGAAGAATGAGTGTGGACAGGCGCAGCGACCCGCGCGCCGCAGCCAGCGACGACGCAGGAGCGAGCGTGATCACCTGCGGGGCCCGGATCGCTCTACCGTGCGCGCACTCCGAAGAGGCCCGAGGGGTCCCGGGGAGACGGGTCAGCGTCTCGCCGGGTCGCGCCGAAGGCGAAAGACAGCCATGCAAAGACGCCCGCACGGCGCCGCCGCCAAAGGCGACGACGACAGCAGCGAGGCGCAGCCGGATCGACAAGAAAGCGAGCGCTGCCACGACGACGACAGCAGCGAGGCGCGGCCGGATCGACAAAAAAGCGAGCGCTCCCGCGACGATGAAGACGACGACGACAGCAGCGAGGGGCAGCCGAATCGACGACCAAGCAAGCGCGGCGACGAGCACGCGGGCAGTAGGGCCAGCGCCGAGACGCTCATCACATCGGCAGGAAGCCCTTGAGCGCGAACGACAGCACGCGCCGATCCAACAAAGCGAACCCCGGCTGCACCGCGACGCTCTGCTGCAACGACACGTCGACGGCGAAGTACGGCACCACCACGCCGAGCCCCACCGACGCGCGGTGCTCGTCCGTGACCTCGTCCCACCACCAGCCCGCCCGCACCGGCACGCTCTCGCCCAGAATCCACTCGAGCCCGCCCGAAACCTGCGACTTTGATCCATACAAGGTTTCGAAGTTGACCAGCCAATCACAAGACAACGTCAAACCATCGAGCGGCCCGCGCAGCACGCCCATCGGCTGCGTGTTGGGCACCCCGCCGGCGTCCATCAGCGCGCCCACGGTGGGGCGCCCGCCGAAGATCAAGGCCGACAGCGGCCCGAGGTCGATCGCCCCAGCGAAGCCCGCCGACAGCGGGATGTGGGCGCTGTCCACCGAGCGCAGCGGCACCAGGTTGTAGCCGACGGCGCCGAACGAGAGACCGCCGGGAATCTTCGTCAGCAAGCCGATGTCGGCCGAGATTGCATTCAGATAATTGCCGGCGATTGCGTCGGAGACGTTCTTGTACTTGAATCCCGCGCCGAGCGCGAACAGCTGCGGGAAGATCGGATAGGCGACGGCCAGCGTGGCGGTGTGCGCCAGCGTCGTGCGGCGGGTCAGCTCGCTGCCCTGAAACGTATAGGCGAGCCCCACCGCCAGCGGGCTCGTCTTGCTGTCGACCACCGAGACGTCGCCCTGGTGGCGCTCGTCGACGAGGTCCATGACGTAGTGGCCCTCGAGGGCGTAGCGGCGAAGCAGCGGCAGGCCGGCGGGGTTGTAGTAGATGGCGTCGTTGCCGGTGGCGATGGCGCGGTAGCTCTCGCCCAGGGCCAGCGCGCGGGCGCCGACGAAATCCTGCGCGCGCGCCGCCGTGGCGCCGCCGAGCGCGACGACGATGAGGGCGACGACGGCGAGCAGGCGCATGGGCGGATGGTAGCCGGCCGGCCACGCCGTCGCTCCTTTTTCGCGGCCGAGGCCCCTGCTACTGCGCGCGTCGCCACGGCTGCTACGGTCTTGGTCGCGCTCGCCGAGGGCGAGAGCGAATTCAAGCTCGCAGGGGGCGGACGATGTGGACCGAGGTCTTCGACGATGACGCGCTGGCGGTGGTGTGGCTGTTTTCGGGCACCACCAACGCCTTCGACGACTTCGACCGCTGGCTCGCCTCGATGGCGCGCCTCGACGGCGCCACCGCCGGCCGCGGCGCCGTCAGCATCCTCGTCATCGACGACGGCAACCCGCCGCCGGGGCCGGTCCCACGCGACCGGCTCACCGCCACCGCGCGCGCCATCCGCGGCGACGCCCCGCTCGCCGTGGTGACGTCGTCGAGCATCGCCCGCGGCGTCATCGCGGCGCTGCACCTCACGGGCGTCGTCGGCTTTCCACTCAAGGGCTTCGCCACCGTCGACGACGCCGTCGGCTGGCTCGTGCAGCGCCGGCCGGCGCAGCGGCCAGAGCACCTGCGCGCGCTACTCGACGAGGCCCGCGCCCAGGCGACGCGGCGAGCGCCGACGTCGTAGAGCGGGAGCCGCGCCCCGCGCCTACCGCATCGAAAAAAGCGCGCGGGGCCAAAGGCCCCGCGCTTGCGACGACCGCAGCTTCGTCGTCGTCGATGACGACGACGAATGGGGCGGCTACTGCTGCTGCTTCAGGCTCGCCTCGAGCTTCTTGCGGATGTCAGGGGGCAGGCTCTCGAGCCCTGACAGGCCCTTGCCGCCCATGCCGCCCATGCCGCCCATGCCCGGCGGCGGCGGCGGCGGCTTCTTGAACAGCTCCTGGGGCTTGGCGAAGCGGTCGCGGGTGTAGCCGTTGACGACGACGACGGAGCCGTCGGCGCCCTGCAGGTAGAACTCCTTGGCGGCGCTCTCGTCGGCGCTCTCGACCTGCTTGCCGAAGCGCACCGTCTGGGTGCCCGCCTTCGTGACGAGCTCGATGGTCGGGTCGTCGCCGCCGGCGTCCTTGACGTCGCCGGCCCAGCGCTGGGCCCGCAGCCGCACCGCCTGCCCCACCGCCGTCACGATCTGGCTCGGATCGAACTCCGCCGGCGCCGTCTTTGGCTCCACCAGCACCCAGCCACCGTCGGCCTTCTTCACCACCACCTTCGTCTTGCCCGACGTGAACGTCGCCCGCTCGACCTCTTCGAACTTCGCGGTGAACACCGTCAGGTCGCGCAGATCATCGAGCCCCTTGTCGAGGTTCTTGGCCGTGTAGTCGGCCACCAGATAGACCTGCTTGTCGCCCTCGACCTTCAGGTGCAAGCGGCCCTTGTCGTCCTTCTTGCCGAGGTGCACGACGACATCCTTGCCGTCCTTGCCCCTGGCGGTCACCGTCGTGTGGGCCGCGCCGAAGCCGGCGGTCTCGTCGGTGGCGTCGTCAGCGAAGTCCACCGCACGCAAGGACGTCAGCGAGCCGGGCAGCCGCGTCACCGCGCCGCTGTCGAGGCGGAAGCCTTCGGGCAGCGCCACCGACGGCGCGAGCTTCCACGTCGTCGTCGTCTTCTTCTCGGGCGGCGGGCCGGCGTCGGCAGCGCCCTCGGGCGCCGGGACCTCCTCCTCCTTCGTCTCGGCGACGAGCTCGACCTTGCCGCCGTCAGCGCGGGCGATGGACAGCGCGGTGAAGTCCTCGGGCTTCTTGTCGAGGATGGTCTTCTTGCGCCACGCCGCGACCTCTTTCTTCGCCACGGCGCCGAGGCGGCCCTTGGCGACGAAGACGTCGTTTTGCCCCTGGGCGCGCACCGTCGTACCGCCGCCCTTGGCGGCGCGGCCGAAGATCAGGTCGAGCTCCTTGCCTTTCGTCGTCGTCAGCGCGACGCGCAGCCCTCTGGCGTCGTCGATCTCGAGGCCGGCGAGCTTGTCGGCCTTGTTGGCGATCAGGTCGCCGGTGGCGAACTCGCCGATGGCGTCGAGCAGCGGCTTCAGCTGCGTGTCGTCGACGGCGAACCTCTTGTCGGCCTTGTCGCCGTCGTAGACGACGAAGCCGGCGCCGTCCTTCTCGAGCACGACCTTCTTCGCCGGTTCGGCCTTGGCCTCCACCGGGCCCTCATCGGGAGCCGTGTCGTCCTTCTTGGTCTCCTGGCCGGGGATCGTGATCTCGACCTTGGTGACGGCGTCCTTGTCGATCTTCGCGACCTTCAGCTCCTTGACGCCGACCTTCGGCGCGCCGTCGCGGGTGACGAACCACAGACCGACGAGGACGAGGAAGACGGCGCCGACGGCGGCGAGCGCATTGTTCTTCTTCATGGGGTGACTCCAGGCGTGACTGCGAAAGTGATGCGGTTCAGGGCGCGGTGACGGTCAGCTTCTTGCGCCGCGCCTCGCGCAGCTGCCAGCGCACGAGGCCGAGCAGGACCAACAGGCCCGGCACGCCGGCGGTGCAGCCGAACTTCACCGCGTTGCGCGTGCCATCGGCCAAATCGGGCGACAGCGGCGCCTCGCCGGCCCCGCGGCTGCGCATGGCCAGCAGCCCGGGGTCGAGCACCAGCCAGTCGACGAGGTTCAGGAACAGCGCCGCGTTCGGCGGGCCGAGCACCTGCTCGTTCAACATGGTCGCGCTGCCGACGAGGAACACGCGGGCCTCGCCCTCGGATTTCTTGCCCTCGTCGGCGAAGCTCGGCAGCGTGCCGCGCGCCGTCGCGATGAGGTCGTACGGGCCGGTGACGGCGACGTCGGCGGAGGCCCAGTCGCGCTGCGGCGACAGACCCTCGGGCGTGGCGTCCTCGAGCCACGACTTCGACGACGACTTGCCGAGCACCGTCGTCTCGACGCCGTCGATCTTCTTCGTATAGACCGGCACGGCGAAGGGCAGCGTGACGCCGACGATGCCGCGGGTCAGCGGCGAGTCGCCCTCGAGGTTCTTCAGCGTCGGGATGAACGGGTACTGCACCGGGCGCTGCACGACGAAGAACCCGCGCTTCTCGGCGACGTTCAAGGACGCGCACTCGACGTCGCCAACGACCTGCGCGCCGAGCTCGAGGCCGTACTTCTCGGTGAGCTTCTCGACGTTGTGGGTGACCGCCGTGGGCTGGAAGGTCTTCAGGTCGATCTGGTTGCGGTCGAGTAAGAAGCCGGCGGCCTTGCCCTTCATCAGGAAGACGTCGACGGCCTTCAGCTCGTCGTCGGAGTAGCCGGTGTTGGGGCCGATGATGAGGACGGCGTCGACGTCATCGGGGACCTTGGCCTCGCTGCCCGAGCCGAGGGTCACCGGGCGCACCTCGTAGTTCTGCTCGAGAGCCTGCTTGATGCGCTGCAGCGCCTCGTCGGGGTTCGGCTCGCCGTGGCCCTGGATGACGCCGAGCACGGGCTGCTTCGTGCGGGTCAGCCGGCGGATCATCGTCGTCAGGTCGTATTCGAGGGTCGAGGTGTCCTGCACGACGGGGAGCGACTCCTTCTCCTCGCCGTAGCGGATGGCGATGCCCATGTAGGCGCGCTTGGTCTGCGCCTGGTCCTGTTCGAGGACGCGCACCTCGACGGGCTGGATGTTGAGGCTCTCGAGGTCTTTTTCGACCGAGGTCTTCTCGCGGACGGCGCGGCCGAAGATGTCGCGCTTGACGTCCTTCTTGATCTCTTTGTCCTCGGCGGTCTCCTCGGCCATCGGATCGACGAACGAGAAGCTGAGGTTGTCGCCAGCGACTGCGCGGTACTCGGAGAGCAGATCCTTCACGTAGCGGGCGTTGTCCGAGAACGGCGGCGGCAGGTCGGCGGTGAAGTACGCGGTGATGGTCACCGGGTTCTCAAGGCCCTTCATCGTCTCCTTCGTCGCCTCGGACAGCGTGAACTCCTTGTCGCGGGTCAGGTCGACGCGCAGCGGCATGCGCACGGCGAACAGGTTGACGAACACCAGGATGCCGAGGGTGAGCGCGGTCAGCGTGCCTTGCTTGACATCGCTGCCGACACGGCGGTGGCCGCTGATTACGCCCGTCGTCATCACCAGCAGGCCCGCGGTCACCGACGCGAAGAACAGCACGTCGCGCCAGTCGATGACACCGCGGCCGAGCGACTCGAAGTGGTAGTAGGCGCTGCTGTACTGCACGACCTCGCCGACGCTCTCGGGCAGCACGACGATGGCGAAGCTGAGCAGCAGATTCACGCCGCAGACGACAACGGCGAGGATGAAGCTGATCACCTGGTTCTTCGTCAGCGACGAGAAGAACAGGCCGGTAGCGACGAAGGTCGACGACAGCAACAGCGTGCCCGTGTAGCCGCCGAACACGGGGCCCCAGTCGAAGCCCTGACCGCTCACCGCGAGCGGGGCGATGGCCAGCGCGTTCAACACCGTGAACAGCAGGCCCACGGCGATGATGCCGGTGGCCGCCAGCCACTTGCCGATGGCGACCTCGGCGTCGTTGACTGGCAGGGTCATCAGCAGCTCGAGCGTGCCAGTCTTCTTCTCTTCAGCGAGCAGCCGCATCGTCAACGCCGGCGCCAGGACCGACAGGAACGCCGGCATCCAGTCGAAGAACGTGCGGAAGCTCGCGCGCCCGTACACGAACACGCCGGGGAAGAAGAAGAACTTGATGCCGCAGACGAGCAGGAAGACGCCGAGGACGATGTAGGCCAGCGGCGAGCTGAAAGCGACGCCGAACTCACGACGGGCGATGCCAAGGATGTTGCGCATGACGGGTGACCTGCAGGAGAAAAGGGAGACGAAAGAGACGACAACGACGACGACGCGTCAGCTGATGGTCAGCTTGCGGAACGTCTCTTCGAGGCTGATGGTGCGGCGCTCGAGGCCGAGGAGCACGAGCTTCTGGTCGATGACCAGATCGAACAGCGCCTCGCGCGGATCGCTGTCGCTCTTGCTGACGAGGGTGAACGACAGCGCGCCCTTCTCGGTGGCCGGCGCCGTCGTCACGTCCGAGACACCGGGCAGCGCGCGCAGGCTCTTCAGCAACTCGTCCACCTTCGTGTCGCCACCGCGGGCGCGCACCGCGACGGACAGCGTGTTGCCATCGGCGGTCAGCGTCGACGGCGCGCCGTCGGCCTTCAGCGTGCCGTCGGCGATGATGATGGCGCGCGAGCAGGTGTGCTGCACCTCGGGGAGGATGTGCGTCGACATCAGCACCGTCTTTTCGGCGCCGAGCTCCTTGATGAGGTTTCTGATCTCGACGACCTGGTTGGGGTCGAGGCCGGTGGTCGGCTCGTCGAGCACGAGGATGTCGGGGTTGTGCAGGATGGCCTGGGCCAGGCCCACGCGCTGGCGGTAGCCCTTGGACAGCTCGCCGATGTCCTTGCCGCGCTTGTCCCCGAGGCCGCAGCGGTCGACGGCGTCCTTGATGGCCTTTCGCTGCTGGTCCTTCGGCAGGCCACGCATGTGGGCGACGTAGCCGAGGTAGTCCTCGACCATCATCTCCTCGTAGAGCGGGTTGTTCTCGGGCAGGTAGCCGATGTGACGGCGGGCCTGCACGGGGTCCTGCTCGACTTCGACACCCTTGACGGTGACCTTGCCCGACGTCGGCAGCAGGAAGCCGGTGAGCACCTTCATCGTCGTCGACTTGCCAGCGCCGTTGGGGCCGAGGAAGCCGACGACCTGGCCCTTGCCGACTTCGAACGAGATGCCGCGGACGGCCTGGTTGGCGCCGTAGCTCTTGGTCAGGTTCTCGATGTGGATCATCGCGTCCATGGGGGACCTCGAAAGCAAGAAGGAAGGAAGCCGCCGGGGCGGCGGCCGACCGTCGAAGACGGGACCGACGCTTGGTGGCGCGTTTCCGGCGGTTTCCCTGCACTGGGCCACAGTCGTCAAGGGGTAACCGAAGCAGAGCCTGCCGACTTTTATTCCCGGCGCGTCCGCGCGGAGCCGCGCGGACGACGCGTCCGAGCTCGATGCCGGGGAGCGGCGCCGGTGACGCGCGACGCCTGACGCCCGGGGGATCGTGGCCACGAGGCCGGACGGGAGCGATGCGGACGTCGGCGTCCGGGAGCGGCTCGGTGAGCATCCGGAGGTCGTAACGGAGCGTGCTCCTTACCTCGGCCGCACTCTGGCCGGTCGCTACGAGGTGCTACGGAAGCTGAACCAGGGCGGCGTCGGCGCCATCTATCTGTCGATCCAGCACCCGCTCGAGCGGCCGGTGGCGCTCAGGGTGCTGTTGCGCGCGCTGGCCGGGGACCCCACGGCGACGAAGCGCTTCGGGAAGGAGGCGCTGTCCATCGCGCGCCTGTCCCACGCGCACATCGTCACCGTCCACGACTTCGGCACCACCGACGACGGCGATCCACTCCTCGCGATGGAGATCCTGCGCGGGCAGAGCCTGCGCGACCTGCTCGATTGTTCTCCGGGCGGCCAGCACTTGTCGTTGGTCAAGCAGTTGGTCTGGAACGACTCGTCATCGCGGAGGCCGATCGAGGCCGGCCTGGCGCCTTCGGGGGCGACGACGCCGACGTCGCGCAACGCCGAAAGGTCCTCGGT
>VGSZ01000225.1 GCA_016874845.1 Deltaproteobacteria bacterium | reverse complement strand
GCCCCGACGACGACCGCGTCCCGTGCGCGTATCGACAGCTGTGCGCGTCGTACGGCTGCCCCAACGACGCCAAGAGCTCGATGCCGGCGACGTACCTGCGACGCGCGCAGCGCACCGGCAACCTCACGGTATGGACCGAATCCCTCGCGACGCGCGTTCTGCGTGACACGTCGACCAGGCGCGCCACCGGCGTGGTGATCAAGCGGCTCGCCCGCGGCGACGAGGTGACCGTCAACGCTGGCGTCGTCGTCGTCGCCTGCGGTGCCATCGAGAGCGCGCGGCTCCTGCTGCTGTCGGGCGACGGCTTCGATCCGCGACGACAGGTGGGCCGGCACCTGTGGTTCTCGCTGTTCGTCGAGCTCGCCGGCTTCTTCGCGCGCGACAAGCACGCCGACGTCGCGGACCTGATGACCGGCAGCCCCTTCCTCAACCGCAGCGTCCGCGCCGACGGCACGCTGACGCCGGCGGAGCAGAAGGAGGCCCGTGTCGATCGCGGCGGCATGCTGCAGGTGGGGTTCCACCACGACAACCCGATCCACCGCGCCGAGCGCGTCGCCACCGAGGCGGCCGGTGGTCGTCTGCTGTGGGGCACGGAGCTGAAGCGCGCGCTGGTGACCGAATTCCGCGGCGGGCGGCGCGTGATCCTCGAGGGCTTCGGCGAGATGCTCCCCCACGCCGGCACCTACGTCGACCTTGACCCCGACGTGCGTGACCGCTTCGGGTTGCCGGTGGCGCGGCTGACCGTGTGGCACCACGCCCGCGACAAGCGGGTGGCCGACCAGATGCAGAAGGACGGCGTCGCGCTGCTGCAAGCGATGGGCGCCGAGGACGTCCGCGTGTGGCGCGGGTTGTCGGAGACGCCGGTGCTGCAGGGCGGCACCTGCCGCTTCGGCGACGATCCGGCGACCAGCGTCGTCGATCGCGACGGCGCGCTGCACGGCACCGGCAACGTCTTCGTGGCTGACGGCGGTGCGTTGCCGTCGAGCCTCGCCGCGCCCGTGACGCTGACCATCGTCGCCAACAGCCTGCGCACCGCCGAGCGCTTGCTCGCGCGGGGGCGCTGATGACGTCGACGCCTCGTCGACGGTCCATCGGGTGACCGGCAGAGATCAGGGTGTTGCGCGCGCGCGGGGGAGCGGGCACAACCCGCGCACCCTCGTGCGGGCCCGGCCTGCCGCTTCGGAGATTTCGTTCTGGCGTACCGCGACTCCTCGCCTCCTCCACCTGGTCTCGGCCCGTCGGGCCCTCGCCCCTTCGGGGGGCCGCCCCGCCCGGGCTACGGCCCGCCGGGTGCCGGCGGACCGCCCCGTCCCACCTTCGGCGGCCCGCCGGGCCCCCCGTCTGGCGGACCGCCCGGTTCGCCGGGTGCGTTCGGTGACCGCCCCGGGGGACCGCCCCGTCGCGACGACCGCCCCACCGAGCCGCGCGTCAACCGCCGCATCCGCGTCCGCGAGGTGCGCGTGATCGCCGAGGACGGCTCGCAGCTTGGCATCCTGCCCACCGAAGACGCCCTGCGCCGCGCTGAGGAAAAAGGTCTCGATCTGGTCGAAGTGCAGCCGATGGCCCGGCCACCGGTCTGCAAGATCATGGACTACGGCAAGTTCAAGTACGAGCAGAAGCGCAAGGCGTCGGAGCTCAAGAAAAAGCAGACCGTCGTCGAGGTGAAGGAGGTCAAGTTCCGCCCGAAGACCGGCGAGCACGACTACCAGACCAAGCTGCGCCACCTGCGCGAGTTCTTGCAAGACGGCAACAAGGCGCGCGTGACGATCATGTTCCGCGGGCGCGAGATCGTGCATCCCGAGATCGGTCACGACATCCTCAAGCGCCTCACCGAGGCGATCTCGGACATCGGGCAGGTCGAGATGTCGGCTCGCATGGAAGGCAAGCAGATGTTCATGATCGTCGCGCCGGGCAAGGCGCCGGCGAAGAGGCCGATGGTGCCGGGAGCCCCCCTCGGTGCGCCCCAGGGCGCGGTGCCGCTCGCGGCGGCGTCCGCGGCAGCGGCGTCCACCGTACCCGCGCCTGCTGCACCGCCCCAGCCTGCGGCGCCAGCGCCGGCGCCGGCTGCCGGCCCGAGCGTCGTCCGCAGGCCCTGAGCCCAACTCCTCGGCGAGTCCGCCCGGCAGCGCCCGATGGAGCCGACGCCGCCGTCGACGAGGAGCGGCTGGGCGGCTCCCTTGGCGGCGGCGTGCAGCCGGTCGCCGCGTGTCACCGTGAGCTGGCCGTTGGGCGCCCGCGCTGTCGACGACGCGCCGGCTGGGCCCCACGGGCCGCCGAGCCGTCCGTA
The DNA here is from genome assembly GCA_016874845.1 of Deltaproteobacteria bacterium. Lineage (GTDB taxonomy): Bacteria > Myxococcota > UBA727 > UBA727 > VGSZ01 > VGSZ01. Next base: position 6,186 of record VGSZ01000225.1, on the reverse strand, counting down.
GATCTGCACGGGCTCCTTTTTTTTTGCCCAGACCGTCGGTGGCCTCCTCGAGCAGTTCGATGGCCAGCAGCCATAGCTCCGCGGAGTCGACGAACCGCGGGGGACGCCCGCGCGAGAGGTCGTGCGTCCCGACCAAAGGACGCAGATCGTCGCGGTGGCGCCTGCAGCACGGGCTGCAGGCGCTTCAGCGCCTCGAAGCGCTCGTGGTCGCCGCCCGCCCGCGTGATCATCACGAAGGTGCGGCGCTTGTCCTTCGTGACGAGTTGGGGCGCCCCGGTCTCGTATCAGGGGACATGACCGACGACGGCGGGGTCCTGCTCGATGCGGGCGAGGGCCTCGAACGCGGCCCTGTAGGGCGAGATGTCGTCGATGGTGCCTTCGGGGATGGTCCACAGCGCCAGCACGTCGGCGCCGCCGACCTTCATGTCGCGCTCGAGGATCTTGAACGCGGCGTAGCTCTCGCAGTCAGGCACCTCGAAGCTGCCACCCCGCAGCCGGGGGAAGACGGTCGCGGCGCACCACACGAGCAGCGGGACCAGCAGCAGGTAGCCGACGACGATCGCGTGACGCCGCCGACAGGCAAGCCGTCCAGGTGCCGAGAACATCCGCCCCCTCCCACGCGAGCCGCGCCCCGGCCAAGCGTCGCACGGTGGCAGACGCTTCGACGTGGCCGTCACGCCGGCACCGCCGCTCGGCCAAGACGCCGTGCCACCCCGTCGTCCGCAGGCGCGGACCGTTGCCGTCCCGTGCTCGTGCTCGTGCATGCAGGAGCGCTGGCTCCCCACGGCCGGCTGCAGGCACCCGGTTGTCTTTTCGGAGGCGCGCGAAGGAAGGTGGCGGCAATGACCGAGCACGTCGTCCGCCGATCGTTTGCGGTGACGCGTTCTCCCGAGCGCGTCTGGGCCTTCGCCGGCAACCAGCAGAAGGTGAACGAGATCGTCTTTCGCAACAAGGCGGGCACGCGCGTGGCGCGCGACGGCGAGCAGGCTGGCATCTGCGGCACGTTCGGCCGCCTGCTGCCCGAGTACGACGAGTATCCCTGGACGTTCGAGGTGCCGCGCCGCTACCACTCGCGCCGCCTGCTCCGGGTCGAGTTCGACTGCGCGCTGCACGAGCAGGAGTCCGGCACCCGTGTCGTCATCGACGCGGTCGTCGAGGCGTCGGCCCACATCGGCGGCACCGTCGCCGGACGTGTCTTCGTCCGCGTGCTGCAGAGCGGGCTGTCGCGAATCGAAGGGCTCGTGCCGCGTCAGCAAGCCACCGGCGCCGTTGTCTGGCAGGTGACCCATCGCCACAGTGAGGCCGGGCGGGCCCGGGCCAGGCCGCTCGCCGCCGCAGTGGCGCGCTTGCTCAGCGCCGACGACGCGCCCCTGCTCGCTCGCCTCGTCGAACACCACGCCACCGCCACCGACGCCGACGTCGCGCGGATGCGCCGCTACGCGCTCGCCGACGAGTGGTCCGCGCCGCGGCGCGCGTCGCACGGCTTGTTCCTGCGTGCGGCGGCGGGTGGACTCCTGCGGCGGCCGCGTGACCTGCTTTGCCCCGCCTGTGAGGGCGCGGTCTCGGTCGAGAAGCTCGGGGACTTGCCGGGGGGGCGGTCACTGCCCGGCCTGCGACGTCGACTTCGGCGCCGACTTCACCCGCAATGTCGAGACGATGTTCGCCCCGAGCCCGCGGTGCGTGCCGCCGAGCGGCTGGTGTTCCGCTACGGCTCGCCTTCGTTGACGCCGCCGTGGCCGGCGCAGTTCGTCGCGCCGCCGGCCTCGAGCCGCACCCTGAGCATGCGCCTTGGGGCGGGGCGCTATCGGCTGCAGGCACAGTGGCTAGCCCAGCCGCTGCTGGTCGACGTCGACGACGGCGCCGCTGCCCGCGCGCTGCGGGCTACGGCCGACCCGAGGGTGGCGGGCGCCTGTGCGCCTCGGCCACCTCGCTGGCCCCGGGCGCCTGCGAGGTCGTCGTCGACAACCTGCACCCGACACCCCGTCGCGTGCAGCTGGCATGGCGCGAGTTCGCGTCGCCGGCGGCGATCGTCGCCGCTGTCACCGGCGTGGGGCTCTTTCACGATCTGGTCGGCGCCGGCGTGCTGTCGCCCGGCCAGCACATCGACGTGGGCCGGCGCACCATTTTGTTCACCGACCTCGTCGGCGACATCGCCCTGTACGAGCGCGTCGGCGACGCCGCGGCCTACGGACTGGTGCATCGACAGCTCGATCTCCTCGGAGGGATCATCGAACGCCACGGCGGCCACGTCATGACGACCGTCGGCGACGCCGTGATGGCCGCGTTCGATCTGCCGAACGACGGCGCCCGCGCCCGCCTCGCCTGCATCGAGGCGCTGCGCACGCTGTCGAACCCCGACGGCACGTCGCCCGAGCTGAAGCGGCGTGTGGGCGTGCACGCCGGGCCGTGCATCGCCATCGACGCCAACCACCACGTCGACTACTTCGGCCGCGCGGTGAACTTCGCGGCGCGAGTCGAGAGACTGGGCGGCGCCGACGAGCACGCGCTGTCGTGGTCGGTGCGCGCCACCGAGGGGGTGCCCGCCTTCCTCGCCGATGCCGGTGCCGCGAGGCACGGCACCGAAGACGACCGGCAGCGCGTCAAGGGCGTCGCCGAACCTGTCGACATCACCCGTATCCGCGTCGCCCCGGACGCCAGGCTCTCGTGAGCGCCCTGGCCGCGCTTGGGCTTTTGGTCGCGGCGGGCGCCGCGACGCTCGAACCGTGCGTCCTGCGAGGACCACAGGGGACCCGCGCCTTCGCCGAGTGTGGCGTCGTCCCCGTCGCCGTCGACGCGTCGCGCCCCGGACTCACCATCCAGATCGGCTACGCGCGCCTGAAGGCCACCGGGCTCGACGACGTCGGCGCCCCGGTGCTGCTGCTCGCCGGCGGCCCAGGTCAGTCGGCGACACGCGACTTCGTGCCAGTGCTCCCGCACCTGCAGGCGCTGCGCGAGCGTCACGACCTCGTCCTCGTCGACGTTCGCGGCACCGGTCGGTCGACGCCGCAGCGCTGCCCTGACGATCGGCCGCTGGCATCGCGTCTGGGCGGCGAGGGCGACGACCAGGTGCTCGCCGAATGTGTCGCCGCGCTGACCCTCGATGCCCGCTTCCTCGGCACTGTCGACGCCGCGCGCGACCTCGAGACGGTGCGGCTGTCGCTCGGCGTCGAGCGGTGGCACGTCGTCGGAGTCAGCTACGGCACGCGGCTGGCGCTGGCCTACGACCGGCTCTACGCCGGGCGCGCGGCGACGCTGACGCTCGACGGCTTCGCGCCGGTCAACCACGCGCTCGGCGACGACGTTGCCGTCGACATGACGGCGTCGCTACGGGCGCTGGGTGATGACGCCGTGGAGGCGCTCCGATCGGTGAAGACGCGCCTTGGCGCCGCGCCGGTGGCCGTACAGGTGCGGCACCCGACGACGGCGACGCCGCTGCAGCTGACGGCGACGGCGTCGGTGATCAACGGCGCGGTGCGCATGCTTCTGTACGCGACCGAGACGCGCGCGGTGCTGCCCTGGCTGCTGCGCACCGCCGATGACGGCGACCTCGCGCCGCTGCTGGCGCTGGCAGTGCTGAGCGGCGAGCAGCTCGAGGGCGCGCTCCACGGACCGGTGAACGCATCAGTGCTGTGCGCCGAGGACGTGCCGTTCTTCGCGCCGGAGCCGCCGCCGGGTGCCGGCGATGTCGTCTTTGACGACGAGCGCGCCGCGATGCGTCGGCAGTGCGCGCGCTGGGCGCCGACGACGCCGGCCCGCCCCGTGTTCGCCGGCACGAAGACGCCGACGCTGATCCTTTCGGGCGAGCACGACCCCATCACGCCCCCGCGGCACGCCGAGCGTGTGCTGCCGCTGTTCTCCGACGTCGTCCACGCCGTCGCGCCGGGGCAGGGGCACCACGTCCTGCCGCGGGGCTGCGTGCCCGACGTCGTCACTGAGTTCATCGAGCGGGGAGCCGCCGCCGGGCTCGACACGGGCTGCGTGCGCAAGCTCGCGGCGTCGGCGTCGTTCGTCGACGCGCAGGGGCCGGCGCCGTGATCGTCGTGCAAGGAGTCCACAAGCGCTTCGGCGACGTCGTCGCTGTCGACGACGTCTCGTTCGTCGCCCGCGACGCGGCGGTCACCGCGGTGCTCGGGCCCAATGGCGCTGGCAAGACCACGACGCTGCGGATGGTCACTGCGTTGTCGCCCCCCGACCGCGGCGTCGTCCGCATCGATGGCGTCGACGTCGCCGCCGATCCGGTCGCCGCACGGCGGCTGGTGGGGGCGCTGCCGCACGCCCACGGGCTGTACACGCGGCTGACGCCGCGCGAGCACGTGGCCTACTTCGGGCGGCTGCAAGGCCTGGACGCCGAGGCGATCACCCGGCGCACGCAGGAACTCTTTGCGCTGCTCGACATGAACGACATCGCCGATCGCCGCGCCGAGGGGTTCTCGCAGGGGCAGAAGCTGAAGGTCGCGCTGGCCCGGGCGCTGGTGCACACGCCGCGGCACCTCGTGCTCGACGAGCCGACCGCCGGGCTCGATGTGCGCGGCATCCGCGCGGTGCGCCGCTTCCTGGTCGCCGAGCGCGCGGCGGGGCGATGCGTCGTGCTGTCGACGCACGTCATGCAGGAGGTCGCCGCGCTGGCCGACCACATCGTGATCGTGGCGAAGGGCCGGGTCGTCGCGCAGGGCAGCGTGGACGAGCTGCGCGCCCAGTCTGGCCAGCAGGACCTCGAGGACGCGTTCGTCGCCGCGCTGGGTGGCGATGAACGCCTGTGACCATCGGGCGCGCCGGGCTTCAGCCCGCCTCGGAGAACGCGTCGAGGCGCTGGCGCGCCAGCCTCAGCACCTTGTTCTCGAGCAGGCGCGCACCCTCGCGGCTGAGGTTCAGCCGGTCGCCGAGCACGGCGAGGGTCTCGGGCTCGTCAGCCAGCAGCCGCCGCTCGATGATGGTCTTCAGCCGTGGGTCACCGAGCTCCGCGGCGATGTCCACCAGCACGCGGTCGACGGCGCGGTCACGCTCGGCGCGGACGCTGGCGTCCTCGGGGTCCTCGTGTTCGTCGGTGACCAGATCGCCCACGGTGCGGTCGTCGCCCTCGGCGCTGACGCCCACCGGCGCATCGAGGCTGACGGCGCGGGACCGCGGTCGGCGTCTTCGACCGCCTTCGAGGGTCTCCATCTCGGCGCCGACGATCGACGGCGTGTCGTCGCGGTCCTGTCGCTGAAGGAGCCGCTGGATCTTCGCGCGGATCCAGTAGACGCAGTACGTGCTGAAGCGCACCCCGCGGTCGGGCTCGAAGGTCTCGGTGGCGCGCAGCAGGCCGAGCGTCCCTTCCTGCACGAGGTCCTCGTAGCGGATCCCGGCGCGGCGCATCTGGTTGGCGACGAGGTGTACGAGTCCGAGGTTTGCGAGCACGAGCGCGTTGCGCGCGTCAATGTCGCCCCACGTCTGGATCCGGTAGCCAAGCAGCGCCTCATCCTCGGGGGTCAGGCGCCGGCGCGGCTTGCCGTGGGCGTCGACCGGAATGGGCAGGGGTGGCGGGCCGTCGGCGGGCAGGGCCCCCTGCTCGACCAGCTCAAGCACCCGGGCGGCGTCTTCGAGGTCGCTCTCGATGGCCGGAACGGCGTCGGCGCCCGGCGGCCCGGGGCGACGGCGCGCGCGCAGCGGGTGCTGGCTCAGCTGCGCCGTAGGAGCCGCCGGGGCGGTGAAGTCGGGCACGACTTCGGCGTCGTCCAGCAGGCCGGGGGCCGTCGCGCCGTCGTCACCGGCCGGACCGGCGGCGTGCACCCCCGCCCGCCGGGCGAGAGGAGCCGCCGCGGCGGGTGGGGCGGTGGCTGACAAGTCGGCAGAGACAGGTGCAGACCGGGACGGCACGCGCGCGGGCGTCCGGGGCGACGGCGAAGCGGGCTCGAGGCGGTTCGACTGCGGCACGAAGTCCTCCTGAATCACGATGACCAACAGCGGTTGGATGCAGGCGGTTCCCCCGTCGTTGCGATTTCGTCTGCGTCGATGCGGCGCGTGTGGCGCCTTGACGCGAGCAGATCTGGACACAACCATCCGCGCGACCCGGGCATTCTTCTGGGGACTCCTTGTGCGGAGAAGCCATGGACCGGGTCCGCGACGACAGCCGGAACGGCCGCAACGACCGGAACGACCGGAACGACCGGAACGACCGGAACGACCGGAACGACCGGAACGACCGGC
>VGSZ01000224.1 GCA_016874845.1 Deltaproteobacteria bacterium | reverse complement strand
CAGCAGCGGCGGCCTCGGCGGCAGCGGCGGCCTCGGCGGCAGCAGCGGCCTCGGCAGCAGCGGCCTCGGCGGCAGCAGCGGCCTCGGCGGCAGCGGCGGCCTCGGCAGCAGCGGCGGCCTCGGCGGCAGCGGCGGCTTCAGCGGCAGCGGCGGCCTCAGCAGCAGCGGCGGCCTCAGCAGCAGCGGCGGCCTCGGCAGCAGCGGCCTCAGCAGCAGCGGCCTCAGCGGCAGCCTCGGCGGCAGCGGCAGCCTCGGCGGCAGCGGCGGCCTCGGCGGCAGCGGCAGCCTCGGCGGCAGCGGCGGCCTCGGCGGCAGCGGCGGCCTCGGCGGCAGCGGCGGCCTCAATCTCGGGTCCTGCCTGCTGGGCGTAGATGCGGTGGACGTCTACCCAGCGCTGGTAGACCTCGTGGACGCGCGGGTCCTGCTGCGCGAGCAAGATCTCGTAGCAGGCCGCGAGGTCGCGTACCGCGCTGGCGAAGTCGCCGCGCCGGGCCTGGTCGTGTGCGTCGATCCACAGCTTCTCGGCTTCAGCCGTCGTCCCGATGCTCATGGACGCAGCTTGGGCGGGCCGGCGCCGCCGGCGCAAGTTCAGCGCGCGCCGGCGGCCGACGGGACGCGGTCAAGCGCCGCCCGGGCCGCGGCGACGTCGTCGGGCGCGAGGACGTCGGGGGCGATGTCCTCGACCTTGACGAGGCCCGCCAGCTCGCCCAGAGCGTAGGCGAGGCCGAGGCGCGCGGTCTGCAGATCAAGGCGCGCGCGCGCGGCGTCGACGTCGGCGGCGAAGTGGGCGAAGCGGGCGTCGCGGACGTCGGTGTCGGTGGCGACGCCCTGCGCAAACAGCGCCGAGGCGTTGTCAGCCTGCTTGTGGGCGAGCGCGGCGACGGCGGCGGTGGTGGCCACCGACTCCTTCTTCAGAGCGACGTCGTCGAGAGTGCCGCGCAGCTCGCGCTCGATGGTCTCCTCGAGCTGGCGGACCCGCAGCAGCTCGGCGTCGAGCTTGGCCGTGGCCTCCTCGATGGCGCCCATGGTCATGCCGCCGTCGAAGATCGGCAGCGACGCCTGCACGATCACGGCTCCGGTCAGCGGTTCGCCGACGAGGCCGGCGGTGTTGGTCGTGTACCGTCCCTGGGCCACCAGCTGCACGCTCGGCAGCAGCCGCGTCCACGTCTCGGTGCGGGTGCGCTCGGCGAGGGCGACGGTCTCCTTCTGCATGCGCAGGTCGAGGCGCTTTTGCCAGGCGCGGGCGAGCAGAGCGTCGATGGCCGCGCCCTCCTCGAGGGCGACCACCGGCGGCGGCGCGACGACTTCGAAGTCGTCGAGGCGCCCGATCAGGCCGGCCAGCGCCGCCTTCGCCATGCGCTGCGCACCGCGGGCCTGGATGGCCTGCTGCTCGGCCTTTTTGAGGTCAAGCAGGGCGCGCTCGACGGCGAGCGCGGTCATCATGCCCTGCGCGGCGCGCTGCTCGGCGAGGGCGTGGTGCCGGGTGGCCGAGGCCACCTGCTCGTCGGCGATGGCGACGAAGCTCTTCGCCGCCACAGCCTGCAGGTAGGCGCGGGCGACACCCCACAGCACCGCGGCCCTCGCCTGCTGCGTGCCGAGGCGCGTCAGGGCGACGGCGCCGTAGGCGTTCTGCAGCAGCGGCAGGGCGCGCCCCGAGAACAGCGGCATCGCGAAGGTCAGCGCGCCGTCGACGACGTGGGCGGGCTGGATGACGAACTCGGTGATCTCCTGGCTCTCGATCTGGTCGGCCGCCGCCCCCAGCTGGGCCGCACGCTCCAGCGCCGCCTGCCGCTGGCGCGGATCGGGGGTCAGCGCCGCCGACTGCGCCGTCAGGTCACCCAGCGAACGAAACAACAGCGCCTGCTGCTGCAACTGCTCCTCGCTGCCGAACTTTGCCGTCTGCTCTGGGGTGTTGAACGTGTAGTTGGCCCCCAGGCTCAGCTGCGGCAGCACCACCGCCCAGGCCTTGGTGATGTTCGCCTCGGCGGCGCGTAGCTGGGCGGCGGCGACGCGCAGGTCGGTGCTGCGTCGCGCTGCCAGACCGAAGGCCTGCTCGAGGGTGACCACCGGCAGCGGCTCGACCGGGCGCAGCCCGAACAGGCCGGTGGTGCCGGTGGGCGCGGCGCTGACGGGCATCGACGGGGCGTCGGCCTGCGGCGCCGGCGCCGCGGGCGCACCGCGGGACTGCGCCGACGACGGCAACGCGGCGAGCACGGCCACGACGAAGAGGGCGACGCGGATGACGGTCATGGGTTGCGTGGGCCTCGGCACGGGACTTCTCTCAGGGCGCCTTGCAGGCTTCTGGCGGGGTTTCTGGTCGGGCTCGGCTCAGGGCTTCCTCTCGGCAGCGCGGCCGCACAGCACGTCCACGGCGCGGCCGAAGACGGCGACGAAGGTCGCGCGGTCCTCGGCGCTCAGCGCCGCGAGGAACCACGCCATGCCTTCGCGCATCTGATCCGCGGCGAGCCCGAAGGTTGCGCGGCCGCGCTCGGTCAGGCCGACAAGCACGACGCGGCGGTCGCCATCGTCGCGCAGGCGCTTGACGAGCCCGGCGCGCTCGAGGCGGTCGACGATCCCCGTCGTCGCCGGCAGCGAGGTGTCGATCCGCTGGGCCAAGGCCGACATCGACAGCGGACGACGCTCGACGCCCAGAGCCACGACAGCGTGCTTCTGAGCCGACGTGAGCTCGAGGGCGAGGTCGCCGAGGGGGTCGCGCAGCGACCGCACCCGCAGCAGCGCGCCGAGCTGCTCGACCCAGCGATCCACCAGCGGAAGCAACTCCGCAGCCACACCGGCATCGATGGTCCGGGGGGGCTGTTCGACTGCCGAAGGCTTTTGGTTGCGAACAGTTGCCATTATGAATTGTTGCTGTCATGAAGCGACCGTGCGGTCAAATCGGTCGGGAGATCGACGGGGCCGCGGGTGCGTGTGAACTCCCTCGCGTTGGTGGTGTCTGCATGTCGTCGCGTCTGCCCCGCATCATCCTCGTCGGAGCCGTGGGCGCCGGGGGCGGCTGCGCCCTGCCCGACGTCTCGGTCGAGATCCTGCCGCCGCGCACGTCGGCGACCTGCGGCGCCCCCGCCGCCAACGCCGCGGCCTACGGCCAGGGCCTGTTCGACGTCGCCACGACGCTCGGCGCCCACGGCAGCTACCGCGCCGACCTGCGCGTGTCGGTGCCGGGCGCCGACGTCCGCGTCGACGGCTTCCGCGTCGCCTTCGCCGTGCCCGAGGGCAGCGACGTCGACGCCGGCGACTTCGACGGCGAGGTGCTGGTGGGCGACGTCATCCTCGCCGGCGAGCAGGACGACCGGCGCGTCGCCGTCGTCGAGAACGTCAAGCTGGTCGAGCGCGACCTGGCGGTGGTCTTCCGGGAAGAGTCAGGCCTCGGCATCGACGAGTTCGAGTTCGCCACCCTCGGCGTGACCATCACGCCGGTGGTCGACGAGGACGTCGCCACGCCGCTGCCGACGACGTTCGCCCTCGAGCTGTGCAAGGGCTGCCTGGTGACGCCGCCCGACATCTGCTCCGACCCGGGCCAGTTCCAGCCGACGCCGGTGGTCTGCCGGCCCGGTCAGGACGTGCCGCTCTACACCTGCAACACCGCCATGGGCGCGCCGTGAAGTCGCGCGGCACGCTCATCGTCGTCACCCTCGTTGTCGGCATCCTCGGCGTCGCCTTCGCGCTGCGCATCACGGCGGCGAAGAAGAAGAACGAGGCGGCGAAGGCCCAGGTCGAAAAGGTCGTCGCCGCCGCCGTGCGCACCGTCGCCGCGCAGAAGAAGGATCTGCCGCAGGTCGTGCAGATCACCGGCAGCGTCAAGGCGAACAACGAGGTGCAGGTGCTGCCCCGGATGCCGGGGCGCGTCACCCGCGTCGCCGTCGGCGTCGGCAGCGTCGTCAAGGCCGACGCACTGCTCGCCACCACCGACGGCGCCGACATGGCGCTGCGGGTCAAGCAGGCCGAGGCGCAGGTGCAGGCGACGAGGGCCGGCCTCGAGCAGGCGAAGCTGCAGCAGGCCACCGCCGCGCGCGGTCTCGAGCGGGCGAAGGCCCTGCGCGAGAAGGGCGCGATGACGCAGCTCGACTTCGAGCAGAGCGAGACCGGCGCCGCGCTGGCCGCCGTCGGCATGCAGGCCGCCGAGGCGCAGGTCGCGCTGGCCACGGCCAACCTCGAGATGGCGCAGAAGGCCCTCGACGACACCCGCATCACGACGCCCATCGCCGGCGTGGTCACGAAGAAGAGCGTCAACCAGGGCACCATGGCGAACCCGGCGATGCCGGCCTTCGCGGTGCAAGACCAATCCTCGCTGAAGCTCGAGGGCAGCGTGCCCGCGACCTACGTGCCGCTGGTGAAGGCGGGCATGAAGGTCGTCGTCGAGGTCGACGAGCTGCCTGGCAAGAGCTTTCAGGGTACGGTGACGCGCATCGCGCCGTCGCTCGAGGCCGAGACCCGCCGCGGCGGCATCGAGATCGCGCTCTCCACGCGCGACGGCGTGCTGCCGTGGATGTTCGCCCGCGCCGAGATCGCGTTCGGCACCACCGCCGATGTCGTCGTCGTGCCGTCGTCAGCGATCAGCTCGCTCGGCGGCGATCCGGCGGTGTTCGTGGTGAAGGGCGGCAAGTCGGTGCTGGTGCGGCCGAAGCTCGGCGCGCGCCACGGCGACGTCGTCGTCGTCGAAGACGGCATCGCTGTCGGCGACGCGGTGATCGTGTCGGGGGCGGCGGGCCTGAAGGACAACGCGCCGGTGACGGTCTCCGGCGGCTGACGGCGCGCGCCCCCGGTCCGCCCCGTTTCCCCCCCTGCCACGCAGCGCCCGCCTCTCGCGGAGTCGACCATGAAGCTCTCCGACGTCTCCATCGATCGCCCGGTCTTCACGACGATGTGCACCATCGCGATGATGGTGATGGGCGGCCTCGCGGTGGACCGCCTGGGCATCGACCTGTTCCCCGACGTCAGCTTCCCGATCGTGGCGATCACGACGACGTACCCCGGGGCTGGTCCGGCCGAGATCGAGGAGCAGGTCAGCAAGCCCATCGAGGACGCGATCAGCACGATCAACGGCGTCGACGTCGTGCGCTCGTTCTCGCGCGACTCGGTCAGCGTCGTGGTCGTGCAGTTCGCGCTCGACGTCAACGAGCTCGAGGCCAATGTTGATGCCCGCGACCGCCTGCAGCAGGTGCGCGCGCTGCTGCCCGACAGCGCCAAGGACCCGGTGCTGCAGAAGTTCGATCCGTCGGCGGCGCCGATCATGACCTACGCGGTGCGAGCCAGCCGCAGCCCCATCGAGATCACGCGGCTCGTCGAGGACGTCATCCGCCCCGGGCTGGAGGCGGTGTCGGGCGTTGGCGCGGTGACGGTGCGCGGCGGCACCGAGCGCGAGCTGCAGGTCGAGCTCGAGGCGGCGAAGCTACAGGCCGTCGGGCTGTCGGTGGGCGCGGTCAACCAGATCCTACGCGCCGAGAGCGTCGACGTGCCCGGTGGGCGGCTGACGACAGCGGGCAAGGAGTTCGCGGTGAAGGCCTCGGGCCGGTTCCGCAGCCCCGATGACGTCGGCAACCTGGTGCTGACCTCGCGACCCGACGGCACCCAGCTCCGCGTGCGCGACGTCGGCACCGTCGTCGACGGCAATACCGAAATGCGCACGATCACCCGCGTGAACGGCGAGCGGGCGGTGATCTTCGACGTGATGAAGCAGGCCGGCGCCAACACCGTCGCTGTCTCCGACGACGTCGTCGAGAGGCTCGCCGATTTGGAGACGCGGCTCGACAAGGACGTGCGCGTCACGCTGGTGACGCAGCAGGCGCGCTTCATCAAGAACAACATCGCCAAGCTGCGCGGGCACTTGATCGTCGGCGGCTTGCTGGCCGTGCTCGTGATCTTCCTGTTCATGCTCGACCTGCGCAGCACGCTGATCTCGGCGGTGGCGCTGCCGACGTCGGTCGTCGCGACGTTCTTCGCGATGTGGCAGATGGGGTTTTCGTTCAACATCCTGTCGATGCTGGCGCTGACGCTGGCCATCGGCCTGCTCATCGACGACAGCGTCGTCGTGCGCGAGAACATCTTCCGCCACCTCGAGGCGGGCGAGAACCCCATCGAGGCCGCGCGCAAGGGGACGAGCGAGATCGCGCTGGCGGTTTTGGCGACGACGCTGACGATCTGCGCGGTGTTCATCCCCGTCGCGTTCATGCAGGGATTGATCGGGCGCTTCTTCAAGCAGTTCGGTCTGACGTTGACGGCGGCGGTGCTGATGTCGCTGCTGGTGTCGTTCACCCTCGACCCGATGCTGTCGGCGCGCGTCGCCCAGCGCGTCGATCCCGACCACCACGACAAGATGCGCCGCCACTGGTTCTACGGGCCGTTCCTGCGCTTCTACGAGTGGATGGACGACGAGTACCGCGCGCTGCTGCGCGTCGTGTTGACCTGGCGCAAGACCACCATGGCCGCCGCCGCCGGCCTCTTCTTCGGCTCGCTGGCGCTGGTGCCGTTCATGGGCAGCGAGTTCTTCTCGCCGGGCGATCAGGGCAAGTTCAAGATCGCGTTCGAGGCGCCGGCGGGCATCGCCATCGCCGACTCCGACGCGCTGGCCCGGCAGGCCGAGCAGCTGGTGCGCTCGGTACCCGAGGTGAAGGACGTCGTCACCACCGTCGGCGTCGACCGCGACGCGTCGAAGTTCACGCTGCAGGTCCTGACCACGCTGAAGGATGAGCGGACGACGACGATCGCCGAGATCATGGAGCAGACGCGCGCGAAAATCGGGACGGTCCCGGGCGTCACCTTCAAGGTCTCGATCCCCGGCATGATCGAGGGCGGCGCCGTGGCTGAGCCGCTGCCGGTGCAGCTGTTGTTGACCGGCCCCGACCTCCGCGTGCTGGAGCCCATCGCCGAGCGCACCTACGAGATGATGAAGCAGGTGCCGGGCGCCGCCGACGTCGGCATCGACCTGCGTCCAGGCAGCCCCGAGCAGCGTTTCGTCGTCGACCGTTCTCGCGCGGCCGACCGCGGCGTGTCGTTCGCCACCGCGGCGATGGCGCTGCGTAACGCCATCGAGGGCGAGATCGTGGGCACGATGCCCGACGCCGGCGACGATGTCGAAGTACGCGTACGGCTGCGCGAGCAGGACCGAGACAACGTGGCGAGGCTGCGCGAGCTGGTGGTGCCATCGCGCACCGGGCAGATGGTGCGGCTCGACGAGATCGTCGACATCGTCGAGACGCCCACGCCGGCGAGCATCACCCACGCCAACCGCCAACGCGCGGTCACGTTGACGGCGAACCTGCGAGGCCGCTCGCTCGGCGAGGTCGTCGCCGACATTGAGAAGGGGCTGGCGAAGGATCCGCTGCCGCCAGGGTACATGTTCCGCTTCGAGGGTCAGGCCAAGGACATGAAGGACACCGCGCGCAGCATGGGCATCGCGCTCATGCTGGCCGTCGTGTTTATCTATTTGATCCTTGCGTCGCAGTTCGAGTCGTTCGTGCACCCATTCACGATCATGCTCGCGCTACCGCTGGCCATCATTGGCGCGCTGGCGGCGCTGTTCCTCGCTGACGTACCCATCGGCATGCCCGCCATGATCGGCATCATCCTGTTGATGGGGCTGGTCACGAAGAACGGCATCCTGCTTGTCGACTACACGAACCAGGTGCGCGAGCGCACCGGCAAGGCGCCCGTCGATGCGCTGCTTGAAGCAGCGCCGGTGCGCCTGCGACCCATCGTCATGACCTCGGCGGCCATCGTGCTCGGCGAGCTGCCCACCGCGCTGTCCCAAGCCGAGGGCTCCGAGTTCAACATCCCGATGGCCGTGGCCGTGATCGGCGGCGTGATCACTTCGACGTTCCTGACGTTGCTCGTTGTGCCGGTGGCCTACGTGTGGATCGATCGCTTCAGCATCAAGAGGTTCCACCAGGCCCAGAGCCCGCCGCCGGCGACGTCGGCCGCCGTGCCCGCCGGCCACGACGGACGACTGACGACTGACGACTGACGACTGACGACTGACGACTGACGACTGACGGCTGACGACTGACGACTGACGACTGACGGCTGACGGCTGACGGCTGACGACTGACGACTGACGACTGACGACTGACGACTGACGGCTGACGACTGACAGCGGCTGCGCCGGGCCGAACCGGGATGGGCTGCCTGCTGGTCGACCGAAAAAAATAAGTAGCCAGCACCACTTCTCACTCTTGATCCTCCGTGGCATCCCCGGGCGCTCGGTTGTCGTTCGGAGGTCCCTCGTGTCGTTGTCGCCGCTGCCTGCGTCTTCCTTCCCCGCGCCGCTGCCCGCGCTGTGCCGGGCCCTGCTCGTGCTGAGCAGCGTCGTCTTCGTCGGGATCGGGGCGGCGTGCGGCTCCTGCACCGAGGCGCCGGTGCGCTGCTCCACCGCGTCGTTCTGTCCGGTCGGCAGCCGCTGTGAGGACGATGTCTGCGTGCCGGTGGACGAACGGTCCTCGCTGGGCGTCGACGACGATCTGGCGGACGCCG
>VGSZ01000223.1 GCA_016874845.1 Deltaproteobacteria bacterium | reverse complement strand
CGGCGTTGAGGCCGTCGACAAGTACCGCGAGCTGCGGCCCGACCTGGTCACGATGGACATCGTGATGCCGTTCAAGAGCGGCATCGAGGCGACGAAAGAGATCCTCGCCTTCGACGACAAGGCCTGCATCGTGATGTGCTCTGCCCTCGGGCAGGAGTCCCTCGTGATGGAGGCCATCGAGGCTGGCGCCGTCGACTTCATCGTCAAGCCGTTCAAGGCCGAGGACGTCCTCGCGGTGGTTGACAAGGTGCTCGCCGTGCGCGGTCGCTGACGTCGTCACGGCGACGCACGTCGCACCGCCTTCTTCTTTCTCCGGGGCGGGTCGTTGGCCATCGATCGCGACAAGTACCGGAGCCTGTTTGTCGACGAGTCGCGGGAGGGGCTCGCCGCCATCGGCAACGAGCTCGTCGCGCTCGAGCGCGACGCGCGGGCTGGCCTCGCCACCCCCGAGTCGGCAAAGACCGGCTTCGCTGCCGTCTTTCGCCACGCGCACTCGCTGAAGGGCATGGGCGCGGCGCTGGGGTTCGTGCGCTTCGCCCGGCTGGCGCACCACCTGGAGGATGTTGCCGATCTCGGACGGCAGGGGCGCGCGCTGGCGCCCGAAGCGTGGGACCTCATGCTCGCCTCCTGCGACGCCCTGGAACGCGGCGTCGAAGCCGTCGCCGCCGGCGCCGACGACCCCGACCCGGGTGAATTGGTCGGTCGCATCGAGGCGTTCCTCGGCCGGGTGCGCAGCGCGGCGGTGGCGCCGTCGGCGGCGTCGTCGGCGGGGGGGGCGTCGGCGTCGTCGACGGACGTCGTCGACGGGCCCCTCGTCGCGGTGCAGATCCAGATCGCCGCGGACGCGACGTTGCCGCAGGTGCGAGCGTTCGTCGTCCACCGCGCGCTGTCGACCCACGCCGGCTACGTCGACACCACGCCCGCACCGGATCTGCTGCGACAGAGGGAGCTGCCGGGCTTCGCCGAAGCCCGCCGGCTAGTGCTGCGCTTCCGGCGCGACGCCGACGTCGCCGCCGTCGTCGCGGCGGCACGCGCGGCCCTGGGTGTGGCCGCCGTCGACGTCGTCGCCGCGACGCCGGCGCCGGCGGCGCCGCGGGAGACGTTGCGCGACGAGCGGGTCCGCGTCGTCGACGAGGAGCGCACGATCCGCGTTCGCGCGACGCTGCTCGACGACCTCATCGACTCCGTGGGCGAGGTGCTGCTCACGCGCTCGCGCTTGCGGGCGCTGTCGGCGCGGCTCGACGTGCCCGAGCTCTCCGAGCTCGTCGACGAGCTCGATCGACTGACGCGCGAGCTGCACGGGCGCGTCGTGGCCGCGCGCATGACGCCGCTGGCGTTCCTGGCCGAGCGCCTGCCGCGCGCCGTGCGCGACCTGGCGCGGCAGCAGAGTAAGATGGTCGACTTCTCGATGACCGGCATGGACATCGAGCTCGACCGCGCGATCCTCGACGAGCTGCAGGCGCCGCTCATCCACCTGCTGCGCAACGCCGTCGATCACGGGCACGAAGGCGACGAGGTCCGCGCGGCGAAGGGGCGGTCGGCGTCGATGAAGCTGACCCTGCGGGCCGTCCGCGACCGTGATCGCGTGCTGCTCGAGCTGCAGGATGACGGTAAAGGGCTCGATGGCGAGGCCATCCGACGCAAGGCGGTCGAGCGCGGGCTCATTGATCGCGAGCGGGCGGCGGCGCTGTCGCCGTCGGCGGCGCTCGAGCTCATCTGCCTGCCCGGCTTCTCGACCGCCGAGCAGGTCACGGAGACCTCGGGACGCGGCGTCGGCATGGACGTCGTCAAGGCGGGCGTCGAGAAGATCGGGGGCGGCTTGCGGATCGACAGCCGCCGCGACCATGGCACGACGATGACGCTGCAGCTGCCGCTGACCGTCGCGATCATCCAGGTCCTCGTCGTCGATACCGGCGCCGCCGACGACGCCTACGTCATCCCCGTCGCCCGCGTCGACCGCGCCCTCGCCGTCGACGACGCGGCGGTCACCACCACCGGCGGCCGTGCGTGGCTCACCGTCGGCGAACGGCTGGTCCCGTTCGTCGACCTCGCGGCGGCGCTGGCGTCGTCGCTGTCGGCCCAGAGGCTGCCGGTGCCGCCGCCGGGCGGGATCGCCATCCTCGTCGGCAGCGGTCGCGACGAGGTGGCGCTGCGGGTCGAGCGGATCGCCGGCCAGGAGGAGGTCGTCGCCAAGCCGCTCGGGGCCCCGCTGTCGACTCAGCCGTTCATCGCCGGCGGCACCGTCCTGGCCGACGGCCGGGCCGCCTACATCCTTGAGCCTGCCCGCCTGCTGCTCGAAGACGCGCCGGCGAGGGTGGAGTAGCCTGCCCCCGTGACGACGACGCCAGCAACGGAAGAGCTCCTGACCCACGGCGCCCGCGAGGCGGCGCAGGCGCTGGTGCGGCTGCTCCGGCTCCCGGTTGTCGTCGGTGACGTCGTGGCGCAGGCACCGGCGGCGCTGGCGGCCCAGTGCGGCCCAGGCGCCG
This sequence comes from Deltaproteobacteria bacterium, assembly GCA_016874845.1. Lineage (GTDB taxonomy): Bacteria > Myxococcota > UBA727 > UBA727 > VGSZ01 > VGSZ01. Next base: position 6,057 of record VGSZ01000223.1, on the reverse strand, counting down.
TCGTCGCGATCACCTTCGACACCAGCGGCGGCGTCGTCGGCACGTTGGCCCTCGTCATCGACGACGGGATCGCGGCGAGACTGGCCGCGCGGTTGATGGGCCAGGATGCCCACGGCGGTGCGCTGGGGCCGACGCAGCTGGCGGCGCTGGCCGAGTTGGGCAACATCGCCGCGAGCGCGTTTTTGAACGGCGCCGCCCGCGTCGTGCGCCGGGCATGTCTGCCGAGCGTGCCGCGGGTCGGGCACGCGCCGGCGGCGACGCTGCTGGCGGCGCTGCTGCCGGACGCGCCGTTCGCGGCGGCGCTGTTGCGCGTCGACGACCAGCCCGTCCGCCTCCTGTTCTGCGCCGGGGGCACTGAGGGCGAACGCGCCGCGGTGCGCACGATTGGTGTGAACGATCAGGGATGACAAACGCGCGACGACGGGGAAGAACCCGCTGACCGTCGACGACCGACAGGAAAGATCCCGCCGTGTTCGACAAGCTCACCGCCCTGTTTTCGACCGACCTTGCCATCGACCTCGGCACGGCGAACACCCTCGTGCACGTGCGCGGCAAGGGCGTCGTGCTGAACGAGCCGTCGGTCGTGGCAATCACGAAAAGCGCCAACAACACGCGCGTCCTCGCCGTCGGCCGCGACGCCAAAGAGATGCTTGGCAAGACGCCGGGCAACATCACCGCGATCCGGCCGATGCGCGACGGCGTCATTGCCGACTTCACCGTCACCGAGGCGATGATCAAGTCGTTCATCGAGAAGGCCAACGCCGGGCGGAGCTTCGTGCGCTCGCGGCTGATTATCTCGGTGCCGGCGGGGATCACGCAGATCGAGCAGAAGGCCGTGCGCGAGGCGGCCATCGGCGCGGGTGTCCGCGAAGTGCACCTGATCGAGCAGCCGATGGCCGCTGCCGTCGGCGCCGGGCTGCCGGTGCAGGACGCGCGTGGCAGCATGATCATCGACATCGGCGGCGGCACCACCGACGTCGCCGTCATCTCGCTCGGCGGTCTGGTGTCGTCGCAGACGCTGCGCGTCGCCGGCGACAAGATCGACGAGGCGATCGTCAACTTCGTCCGCAAGCGACACAACATCCTGATTGGCGAGCGCACCGCCGAGCTCATCAAGCTGAAGATCGGCTCGGCCTACGCGCTCGACGAAGAGCTCGACCTCGACGTCAAGGGGCGCGACCTGATCACCGGTGTGCCGCGCCAGATCACGGTGACGTCGGTGGAGACGCGCGAGGCGCTGCAGGACTGCGTGCGCCAGATCGTCGGCGCGGTGAAGGCAACGCTCGAAAAGACGCCGCCCGAGCTGTCGGCCGACATCATCGACCGCGGCATCGTCCTGTGCGGCGGCGGCGCGCTCATCCGTAACCTCGACGTGCTCCTGTCCGAGGAGTGCGCGCTGCCGGTGTTCGTCGCCGAGAACCCGCTGCACGCCGTGGTCGACGGCGTCGGCACCGTGCTCGAGAACCTGCCGAAGTACCACCGCCTGCTGCTGTGACGGCCGCGCTCGGCGGGCGGACGCGCGGCCTGGCTACTCGAGACGGGCGCAGCGCGGCAGCTGGTCGAGCGCCGTCGCCGTCAGCTGCGCGTCGGGCAGCGGCAGCACCTTCTTGCAGCGGACGTCGTCGAGCAGCGTGAAGCCCGTCGCCGCGCGAAAGGCTGCCTCGATGCGGGCGCCGGCGTTCAGCGTCCGGGCGTCGGCGGGCTGGAACCGGCAGGTGCCGCGGATGTCGCGGAAGCGCCCGAGCCCCTCGGGGGTGCGGGCGGCGATGGCCACGTAGCGTTCGCGCCCGCCGGGCAGGCCCTCGACGGTGAAGCCCTCGGCGGACAACGAGACCGTCGTGCGCGCCGGTACGAGCTCGTCGCGGCCCTGCTCGGGAGGAAAGATCATCAGGGCTTCGCCGGCCTGGTCGAGGTTGAGCACCCGCACGTAGAGCGCCTCGTCGGTCTCGTTGCTCACGGTGATCTGCGTGTAGTCGCCGGGGCACAGGTTGCCGCCGGGCCGGGTCTCGACGTGCAACGACAGGCCGGCGGTCGGGGGCGGCAAGGACACCGTCGTGGGCGCCGCCGGCGCCAGCGCCGCCGGCACCGTGAACGGGCGCGAGCTCCGGGCGACCCCGCGTTCGTCGACGGCGACGAACGCGAACTCGAGCACCGGCAGCTGCTTGCGGGGGTCGACGCGCTCGACGATCGAGCCGCGCAGCAGGAACTCGACCTCGCGGGGCAGCTTCGCGCCGTCCCAGCCGCGCGGTGGTTCGCGCATCTCGACGTCCAGGTCGGCGAGCACCGCCCGCACCCGGCCGAGCAGCCAGTCGGCGCGCAGGCCGCCGGGCGCGCCCGCGTCGGTGACGCGGTCGAGCACCACCACCGCCGCGCGCTTCTTGCGCGGCAGCGGCAGGGGCCCGTGTGGCGTCGACGCCGGCGGCGGCACGAGGAACGCAAGGGCCGCGCACAGCTCGGCGGTCAGGTCGGGGGCCAGCTGGTCGCGCCAGGACTCCAGGTCCGTCGCCCGCAGCACCGCCATCGCGCACGTCGTCGTCTTGTCCTGCGCGAAGGCCCAGTTCTTTGCCGCCACGGCGAGCGGCGCGCAGCTGCTCGGGTCGGCGAGCCGGCAGAGCCGCTGCACGAGCAGCTCGCGCGCGGCGCGCTCGACGTTCGCGCGCGGCGTCGACGACGGCGCCGTCGCCACCGCGAACTCCAGCGTGATCGGGGTGCCGCGGTCGTCGAAGTCGGTGGGCGGGACGTAGGGGCCCGCGCAGGTGAAGACCGGCGGCGCCGACAGCAACGACAGGAGCAGCGGGGCGAAGAGCACGTCAGTTCCCCGTCAGGCGCCAGGTCACCGTCTGCGGATCGCAGGCGCAAGACGCCGTGTTCGATGCGTCGTTGGCGGCCTGCACCGTGATCTCGCTGCAGTCGAACGCGTACTCGTAGCGCAGGCGCCCGGTCCGCGAATCCACGGTCTGCCCGTCGAGGAACGTGCGGGTCACGTTCACCTCGGACGCCGGCTGTCCGTTGGCGCCGACGATCGTGGTGAGGAGCGTGAGGCCGGCGACGTCGTTGATGTCCGGCACCAGCGCAAACCGCGACTCCGGCGCTGCCGTGTACATCGTGCCGATCGGCCCGATGTCGAACACCATGGGCTCGACCCCGAACACGGCGTTCGCGACCGGGTCGGTGAAGCTCGGCACCACGCTGAAGATGTCCTCATTCTGGATGGTGACCGAGGCGAAGGCCCCCGTCGGCGCCGTCATCCTGTCGGCGCGCAGCGCCGGCGTGCCGTCGACGTAGGCCGCCTGCGACTTCATGATCGACGGACAGAAGGACATCTTTCCGGCGTCGTCCGTCGGCGCCTCGACGTCGACGGACCAGCTCGTCAGCGATGTGTCGAGGCTGCAGGCGCCGGTCGCCACGCCGACCAGACCGGCGAGGATGAACGACGACGCACGGGTCACGGCGCCTTCTCCATGTCGCGCAGCATCGCCTCGAGCGCGGCGGTGTTCTGGCCGGCGGTCTTCTGCTTGTCGATCACCGTCTTCAGGGCGACGATCCCCGCCGTCTTGCGCTCGGAGTTCGGGAAGAAGGCCAGCACCTTCATCGTCGACTTCATGCCCGACGGCGCGGCCGTCTCGTCGGGGCCGCACCACTCGCGGTCCTTCACCGAGCGCGCGAAGCCGGCCGACAGGCTCTCCTTCACGCGGGTGTCGTCGAGCAGCACCTGGATGTCCGCCGCCGAGCCGACGGTCTTTTGCACCGAGGCGCTGGCGTCCGCGAGGAACTCGCCGAGGTACTTCACGACCTGATCGCGCGCGTCGCGCATGGCGTCCTCGCGGGCGAGCTTCTCGCTGGGCATCGGGTTCGACACACCGACGAAGTAGATGCCGTCGAGGTCGGTGGGCACCTTGCGCGCCCACGCACAGTCGTTGGCCGCCGGCGTGGCGCCCGCCGTCGACGACGAGCCCAGACCACCAGCGAGGCCACGCTGCACCGAGAACGCGAAGTACTGGCGCTTGAACCCGACCTTGCGCTCCCACTTCATGTCCGAGCTGTAGACGACGCTGGCGTCGACGGGCAGGGCGTCGACCAGTTTCAGCGCCTCGATGTCGGCGCCGCCGCCGGCGGCGAAGTCGGTGGCCGCGTAGTAGTTGCCGTCGGCGAGCAGCGCGCTCGAGATGTAGCGCTTGCTGCACTGGCTCGGATCGGCGGCGCAGCAGCGCTGCAGGTTGTCCTCGTCGACGTCGGCCTGCAGCTTCTCCAGCAGCGTGTAGCGGACGAGCAGCGCCTCGGCGCTCTGGCCACCGATGTCGACCCGGGCGACGGACTTGACGCCCAGCTTCCCCGATGCCCCGGTGCTGGCCGCGGCAATCTCGTTGAACTGACCCGAGGCCGGCAGACGCCGCGGCTTGATGTGCTGCGAGCAGCGCGTCCGCACGGCGCTCGCCTCGTCGACCTCGGCGTCGGCGAGCTCGTCGGGGACGAACGCCCCGATGATCCCCGACGCGTCGCCGTCGGGCGTCACGCGCAGGAAGATCGACGGCTTGGTCGACAGCGTGGTGGTCCGCGACCCGAGGTTCTTGTTCTCGGCGCAGCCCAGAAGACCTCCGGCGGCGAGGACGAGTGCGAGGGGCAGACGCGAGGCGCGCGGCAGGAAACGCATGGACTTTGATCTCCGGCGCTGCGGTTAGACCGATTGCGCGGACGTCGGCAACCGACTCGCGGGCACCATGCGCGTTGCTTCGACGGGCAAGGCAAGTTAACCGCCGAAGCGAATTTCCGAGGTCGTCATGTCACTCGTCAGCTGCCTCGTGCGTCTCCTTGGGCCGGTCCGACGCGAGCTCCTGCATGCCCCCCGGCATGCCCCCCTGCTTGCTGCACTCCTCGCCGTCCTCGCGGTGTCTCTGGCCGGCTGCGCCCAGCAGCAGAAGCCGGCGCCGCGGCCGCGCGCCGAGCCCGGTGGCGCGGGGCTGTTCGTCGCTGAGCCGGTGCTGAAGACCGCCAGCGGCGTCGAGTGTGCGCCCGTCGTGACCGACGGCATCGCTCCGCGCTTCCGCTCGGCCGCGCAGACCGCGCTGACCGAGGTCGGCTTCCGCATGGCCGACGCTGCCGAGAGCGCCGCGTTCGTCGCTGAGCTCTCGCTCGAGGTCGACTACTGCTCCGAGGCCGGCATCGTCTCAGGCACCACCGCGCTGGTCCTCGGCCGCAAGGAAGACCGCGGCCTCTGGCGCGGGCAGGCCACCGGCGACCAGGCTCGCGGCGAGACGGCGCTGTCGACCGTGCGCGAGCTCGTCGAGCAGATGCTCTACGACCCCGACATCATCAAGGCTGCGGCCGCGGCTCGTTGAGCGCTCTCGTTCACCCGAGCGTCCTTCTGCGTGGGGGCTTCATGACCGCGGGCTTGCGCCTCGTCCTGCCCATCGTCTGTCTGCTGGCCGCAGGAGCGGCGCGGGCCACCTGGCCCTCGGTGTCGACAGAGCTGCCGGCCACCGGGATCGGCGCCAACGATGCAGCGGTGATCGTCGGCGTCACCGACTACGCCTTCCTGCCGAAGATACCCGGCGCCGCCGACAACGCCACCGACTGGTTTCGCTACCTCGTGAAGACGCGCGGCGTCCCGCAAGAGCGGGTCCACATGCTGCGCAACATCGACGCCACCGCCGAGACGATCCTTGAGGCCGTCGACCGGGCCGCCAGCGAGGTGCAGCCCGGCGGCGCCCTGTGGTTCCTGTTCATCGGCCACGGGGCCCCGGCGCCCGACCACGCCGACGGTCTGGTCCTCGGCGCCGACACGCAGGTGTCCGAGAAGAGCCTGGTGGCGCGCGGCGTGCCGCAGAAGGCGATCCTCGAGCGCCTCGAGCAGGGCCGGCATGCGCAGGCCATCGTGATGTTCGACGCGTGCTTCAGCGGCACCACCGGCGACGGCAAGCTCCAGCTCGTCCCCGGCTCGCAGGCCACGGTGCCAGTGCGGCGCGTCGAGGTGGCCGCCGGCCGTTCGTCGATCTTCTCCGCCTCCGATCAGGTGGCGGGCCCCTTGCCGAACCACGATCGGCCCGCGTTCTCGTACCT
>VGSZ01000222.1 GCA_016874845.1 Deltaproteobacteria bacterium | reverse complement strand
ACCTACCTTTCCCTCCTCTCTCGCTGTCGCCAATGGGTGTCTCAGCGATCTGTCTCGCGGCTTGCGAGACAGGTGTCTCGGCACGATACTGAGACATATGGGCCCCGCCACCCGCACCAGCTGTCTCGCTCTCGCCCTGATCGGGTTCGCGGCGGGCGGCAGCGGCTGCGCCTTGCCGGTCATCGAGGGCGTCTTCGACCAGCGCGACTTCGCGTTGTTCGACGACACGCCCGAGGCGCGGGCCGACTCCGGTGACGAGGTGCTGCTGGTGTTCCTCGATGTCGACCGCGCCGTCGGCCAGCTGCGCACGGTCAGCGTCGATCTGCGCGGCCTGTCGAGCCTGCCCGCGGGCGAGCCCGCGGCGGTCGGCACCGGCGCCTGGGACGACGACCGCCCAGCGGTGGAGGTCGTGGAGGGCACCTTCATCGAGGAGACCCTCGAAGGCGGCGCTGTCCTCATGACCACCGGCGACGACGCCCGCCGCGCGACGTCCGAGGCTGGCTCGGTGACCGTCGACGAGCAGGGCGACACCGTCGCGGGGCGGTTCACCGTCGACCTCGACGACGGCGGCTTCCTGACCGGCACGTTCCGCTCGCAGCGCTGACGGCGGGACCGACGCCCCCCGGCCGGCGCCGCCTTCTCGGCGCCTGGGTCCTGTGTCATGGGCGGGTCATGAGCATTCCCGCACTGTCTCACCTCGCGTTGTTGTTTCCCGGACAGGGCGCCCAGGCCGTGGGCATGGGCCGCGAGCTGATCGCGTCGTCGTCGGCGGCGCGGCACACCTTCGCCGAGGCTGACGAGGCCCTCGGCTTCTCGCTGTCGCGGGTGATCCTCGAGGGACCCGCCGACGAGCTGAAGCGCACCGCGGTGACCCAGCCGGCGATCGTGACGACGTCGGTGGCGGCGTACCGCGCGCTGCAGGAGCGCGGGGCGTTCGCCACAACGACGCCAGCGTTCGCCGCCGGGCACAGCCTTGGCGAGTACGCCGCGCTTGTCGCCGCCGGCGCCGTCGCCTTTGCTGCCGCCGTGAAGGCGGTGCGGGCGCGCGGCACCTTCATGCAGGAGGCAGTGCCAGAGGGGCAGGGCGCGATGGCCGCCGTGCTCGGCATGGACGCGGCCACGATCCGCGCCGTCGTCGGCGAGACGAGCAGCGACGACGCCTATGTCGCCTGCGCCAACTTCAACGGTCCCGAGCAGACCGTGATCGCCGGGACGACCAAGGGCGTCGAGGCCGCCAGCGCGGCGCTGAAGGCAAAGGGCGCGCGGCGCGTGCTGCCGCTGCCGGTGTCGGCGCCGTTCCACTGTCGGCTGATGGCGCCGGTGCAGCCGCGGCTCGACGACGTGCTCGCCGGCGTCGCCTTCCGCGCGCCGGCGTTCCCGGTGGTCACAAACGTCGAGGCGACGCCCAACGCCGACGCTGCGCGCATCCGCCCGCTGCTCGTCGAGCAGGTCACGGCGCCGGTGCGCTTCACCGAGATCGCCGCGTTCCTGGTCAGCGCCGGCGTCACGACGTTCGTCGAGGTGGGGCCGGGCAAGACGCTGGTGGGGATCGTCAAGCGCGCGCCCGGGCTGCCCGACGGCGCGAAGCTGTTGAACGTCGAGGACGACAAGTCGCTCGCCGCCACGCTCGCCGCCCTCGCCTGAGCGGCGCCGGTCCGGCGGTGATCGGCGCGGCCCTTCCCTTGCGGCCCGGCCACGGCTAACGACGACGACATGGAACTGAAGGACAAGGTCGCCGCCGTCACCGGGGGCTCGCGCGGGATCGGCCGCGCCATCTGCGTCGAGCTCGGCAAGCTCGGCGCCCGCGTTGTCGTCAACTACGCCGGCAACGAGGCCGCCGCGAGAGAGACCGCGCGGCTCGTCGTCGAGGCCGGCGGGCCCGAGCCCGTCGTCATGGGCTTCGACGTCTCCGACGGCGCCGCCGTCGACGCGGCCTTCGACGCCATCAAGGCGCAGCTGGGCGGCTGTCACATCCTCGTGAACAACGCCGGCATCTCGAAGGACGGGCTGCTGCTGCGCTTCAAGGACGACGACTGGAACAAGACGCTGCAGACGAACCTGTATGGCGCCTTCGCCTGCGCGCGCGCGGCGTCGAAGCTGATGACGAAGCAGCGCTGGGGCCGGATCATCAACATCTCGTCGGTGGTCGGCGAGACCGGCAACGCCGGGCAGGTGGCCTACGCCGCCGCCAAGGCCGGCATGATCGGGATGACCAAGACGCTGGCGCAGGAGCTCGCTTCGCGCAGCATCACGGTGAACGCGGTGACGCCCGGCTTCATCGAGACCGACATGACCGCGGCGCTGTCCGACGACCAGAAGAAGGTGATCCTCGACGAGGTGCCGCTGAAGAGCATGGGCACCGTCGTCGACGTCGCCCACGCGGTCGCCTTTCTCGCCACCGACCGCGCCCGCTACGTCACTGGTCACGTGCTCAGCGTGAACGGCGGCATGTACATGTGAGGGGTCGGCGCCGATGACGACGTCGATCACGATCGCCGGCTGGGCCCGCGGCCTGCTCGAAGGCGGCACGCTGGCCGACAAGCTGGCGTCGCCGCCGCCGGGCGCCGTGGACGTCGTGGGGCCGGCCGAAGACTTCGCCGAGCCGGCGCGTGCGCCGCCGCTCGCCATGGTCGATGGCGCCGACAAGCTGCCGAAGCTCGGCGATCTCACCTCGCCCGCGGCGCGGTTGGCGACGCTGTCGCGCTTTGCCCACCACGAGCTGATGGCCACCGAGCTGTTCGCCTGGGCGCTGCTCAAATTCCCCGACGCGCCGCTGGCGCTGCGGCGCGGCTTCGTCGCCGCTCTCGTCGAGGAGCAGGCCCACCTGCGCCTCTACGTCGACCGGCTCGCCGCCCACGGCGCGGTGCTCGGCGACGTGCCGCTGTCCGGGTACTTCTGGAAGCTGGTGCCCGCGATCCGCACCGCACCCGATCCGCTGCGCGCCTTCCTCTGCGCGCAGGGGCTCACGCTCGAGCAGGCCAACCTCGACTTCACGATCCTGTACCGCGACGCGTTCCGGCTCGCCGGCGACTTCGACAGCGCCGCCGTGCTGCAGCGAATACACGACGACGAGGTCGCCCACGTGCGCCTTGCCCGCGCCTGGCTCGTGCGTGACGACGACGCCGCTGACGCCGACCGCGATCGCTACGAGCAGCACGTGCCGTTTCCGCTGTCCGCCGCGCGCGCCAAGGGCCGCCGCTTCGAGGCGGGTGCCCGTCGTCGCGCCGGCCTGTCCGACGCGTTCATCGCCTACGTGCGCGACGCCCGGCCCTACGCCGCTGCGCCTTGGTCGCCGTCGTCGCCGACCGGCTCAGCGGCAGCGCCGGAGTCGCCGTGACCGCGCCGCGCCTCGTCAGCGTGGTCGTCGCCGCGCTCACGCTCGTCGCCGTGGTCGGGGGTGCGCGGGCGGTGACAGTGGACCTGCCGGTGGACGTGCGGCTGCGCGAGGGCTTTCGCGTCGCGGCCCCCCGGGGCTCGAGGCTCGGCTCGTCCAAGACGCCGCCGACGGCGCCCTCGACGGCGTCGACCTGCTGACCGCGGCGCTCGTCGCCTCGGGGGTGCCCGACGATCCGGTGCCGGCGACCCGCGCGCGGATCGCCAGCGCGATCGAGGGCGTCCGCGCGATCGCGCCGGCCGGCGCCGTCGCCGAAGGAGCGCGCCGACCGCCTGCTGCGCGGGCTGTACGGCGCCGCGCTGCGGCGCTACGTCGAGACGCAGTCGCGCGTGACGTCGCCGTCGAGACCGGCGAGTTCAACTGGCTGAGCGCCGCGGTGCTTTTTTGTCGTCCCTGCCGAGGGCCTGCCCGACCGGCCGCGCCGCATGATCCCGCGCACCCACGCCTTCGCCCGCGTCGACGTCGACGGACACGCCGCCGAAGTCGACGCCACCACCGCCGACGGCTTCGCCGTCGATCGAACAAAGGTGGTGACGCCGGCCTACCTGGAGCGCCTCGGCATCGGCGACGGCCAGCGCGTCGACGATCTGTAGCGCCCCGACGAGCTCGGCGCCGCCGAGCTCGTCGCCGGGTCGCCGAGTGGCGCGCCGCGCTCCTGAACAACGCGACTCAGGCGCCGCTCGACGCCGAGCGGCTCGACGCTGCCCGCGCTCTGTGATCGCTGGCGCTCGCCGACACGCCCGCCGGCGTCGGGCGCGACTCGTTGGTGCACAATCTCGCCACCGTCGCCGTCGCGCCCGGGGAGCGCGCGCAGCGCGCCGGCGAGCTCGTCGTCGCTCGCGCGGCCGTCGTCGAGGCGTTGCGTTCGCGGGCGCGGCCGTCGTCGACGAACGCGCAGCTTGCGGCGCGGGTGGCGACCCTCGACGGCGAGCTGGTCGCCGAGCGCGGCGCCGAGGCTGGCTGTCGCCCGTGGCCGACGGCGATGGCGCAGGCCCGCTGCCTGACGGCGATGGCGCAGGCCCGCTGCCTGACGGCAGCGGCGGCGGCGCTGCCTACGCACCAACGTCGCCGCGTTCCTGCTGCGCCGCGCCGCCACCCAGGGCGACGCCGGGCGCCGCGACGACACCCGCCCGCTGGTGGCGCGCGCGGCGGGACTCGGCGTGCCCGGCGTGCGACCGGCCGAGATCCTCTCGGCTTGCGCCAACGGCCGCGCCGCCGACGCCGCACGCCGCAACGACTGGGACACGGCCATCGCCGCGCTGCGCCGGGGCCGGCTCGACGACCCGGCGAGCGACGTCTTGCGGGCGAACCTCGGCGCCATGGTGCACAACCTGGTCGTCGGCTACCTCGGCGCGAAGCGCTGCGCGGCGGCGCGGGCGTACGTCGCCGGGCTGCCGCGCCTCCGGTGCGACGCGATCGTGGACGACGTGCAGCGCCTCGGTCCGGCTTTGCCGTAGCGCGGACCGCCGACTCGTGCGGCGCGTCGCAGGCGATGCGCCGGCGACACGACGACCCGCTTTTCTTTTTGCGCGGCTGTGAAACGTGCTCCCTCGCCGAGACCCGGTGGTCTCGCGCCGCAGGAGGTGACGATGTCGCTCGAGCGTCGTTGGTCGGTGCAAGACAGCGCTGACGCCTACCACATCCCCGCCTGGGGAGCGCCGTACTTCGGCGTCAACGCCAAGGGGAACCTGACGGTCATCCCCAGCGGCAGGTCCGGCCCCGACGGTGAGGGCGTCATCGACCTCAAGGACCTCGTCGACGACCTGATGAAGCGCGGCATCGGGCCGCCGGTGCTGCTGCGCTTCAACGAAATCCTCGACTCCCGCGTCGTCGACCTCGCGTCGTGCTTCGAGGGCGCCATTCGCGAGTATGGCTACAAGGGCCAGTACCGCGGCGTCATGCCGATCAAGGTCAACCAGCAGCGCCACGTCGTCGAGGAAATCGTTAAGGCCGGGCGCAAGACGCACCTCGGCCTCGAGGCCGGCTCCAAGGCGGAACTGCTGGTCGCCACCGCGCTGCTCGACGACGCCGACAAGCTGTTGATCCTGAACGGCTACAAGGACACCGAGTACGTCGAGACCGCGCTCGCCGCGCAGCGCCTCGGCCTCAAGCCGATCCTGGTGCTCGATCGCTTCGCCGAGCTCGACCTCGTGCTGCAGGTGGCGAAGCGCGAGGGCGTGCGGCCGAACATCGGCATGCGCTTCCGTCTGTCGAGCCGCGGCGCCGGCAAGTGGCAGGAGAGCTCGGGCGATCGCAGCAAGTTCGGCCTGTCGGCGTCCGAGGTAGTGCGCGCCGTCGAGATCCTGAAGGCCGCCGACATGCTCGACTGCCTGCAGCTGCTGCACTTCCACATCGGCAGCCAGATCACGTCGATCCGTTCGGTGAAGGAAGCCGTGCGGGAAGCCGTGCGCGTCTATCAGGACCTGCGCAAGATGGGCGCCACCGGTCTGTCCTTCATGGACGTCGGCGGCGGCCTTGCCGTCGACTACGACGGCAGCAAGACCAACTTCCACAGCTCGAAGAACTACTCGAACCAAGAGTATGCCTCCGACGTCGTCTACGGGATCATGGACGGTTGCGACCAGGCGGGCATGCCGCACCCGACGATCATCACCGAGGCGGGCCGCGCGCTGGTGGCGCACCACGCGGTGCTGGTGTTCAACGTGCTGGGCGTCAACGAGATGACGAGCCCGCGCGTCCGCGACGAGCTGAAGCCCACGCCCGACGAGCACAAGACTGTGCACGCGATGTGGGAGGCCCTGCAGTCGGTGAACGCGCGCACGTTCCAGGAGAGCTTCAACGACGCCGCGACGCTGAAGGACGAGGCCGAGACGCTGTACAACGCCGGCGTGATCGATCTGGCCACCCGCGGCCGCATCGAGGACCTGTTCTGGGCCACCTGCGAGCGCGTGCAGAAGACCACCGAGAAGCTCGACTACGTCCCCGACGACCTCGTCGACCTGAAGAAGAACCTCTCGGACACCTACTACTGCAACTTCTCGGTGTTCCAGTCGATGCCCGACAGCTGGGCCGTCGACCAGCTGTTCCCCATCGCGCCGATCCACCGCCTCGACCAGGAGCCCACGCGCGAGGCCATCCTCGCCGACCTCACCTGCGACTCCGACGGCAAGATCGACGCGTTCATCGATCTGCGCGACGTCAAGAAGACGCTGCGCCTGCACGCCCCCGACGGTCGCCCGTACTTCCTCGCCGCGTTCCTGGTCGGCGCGTATCAGGAGACGCTGGGCGACCTGCACAACCTGTTTGGCGACACCAACGTCGTGCACGTGTCCATCGCCGAGGACGAGAAGGGCTACAGCCTCGAGCATGTCGTCGAGGGTGACCGCGTCTCCGAAGTGCTCTCCTACGTCGAGTACGACCGCGCCGACCTGATCCGCCGCGTGCGGCAGGCGGCCGAGCGCGCGGTGCGGGCGGGCAAGATGACCTTCGAGCAGTCAGCCCATTTCATGCGGCGCTACGAGGAAGGCCTCGCCGGCTACACCTACCTCGAAGACATCGAGTAGCCGCTGTCGTCCTCGCCGCCTTGCCCCGCGACGACGTCACCGCTCGTCGCGGGCGACAAAGAGAAACCGGCCCACGGCCGGCTTTGTCGTGGTGGTCGACGTGTTCCGTGCCTTCAGCCTTCGCCGCCGGTGCGCTTGGCCTCGCGCTCGAGCTCTTCCTTGTAGGTCACGCTGTGCCGCGTCCACGGGCGCAGCTTCAGGCGGGCGTAGCCGATGGGTTCGTCGGTGCCCTCGCACAGACCGTAGGTGCCGATCTTCACCTTCTCGAGCGCCCGCTCGACCTCGCGCAGCAGCTTGGCGTCGCGGTCCATCAAGCGCGTCTCGAGGGCGACCTCGGCGTCTTCCGAGGCTTGGTCGGCTTCGTCGCCCTGGCGGCTCTCGCCCTGGGCGCTGTCGGCGCGGCGTGAGCGCAGCGCGTCGAGCAGCTCGTTGCGCTTCGCGTCGAGCAGCGCGGTCAGTTCCTTCACCTGGGCAGGGGTCAGGTCCTTTTCACGGGCACGGGCGGCCATCGGCTCCTCCAGCTCGAGGGGGCGTCGCCGGCGGCGCCCCTTCAACGACACGATTGCGACCGGAAGAACCCCGGGCGGCGGATGATACGCGAGGCCCCATGCCCGCGCAACATCGGGACCGCTGTCGTCATTCCCGCTCGACGTCGACGACCCGGGTGGGCGACCCCGCACCGACGGCGTGCGCGGCGGTGCACGCGGGGCCCGGCGTGCACTCTGGGCGGGCTCGTCAGCGACCCCGGCTTGTTGCGGTCGACGACGACCGGAGGGAGGCGCTCAGCGCCGGCGTGGCCGACGGCGTCGACGACCTCGACGGCGAGCTCGTTGCGGCCGTCCTGCGGCGGCACCTGCAGCGAGCAGCGCCCCGCGGCGTAGGCCGCCTCGTTGACCGCGCCGACGCGGACGACGGGCCCGGCGTCGTCTCGCCCTGTACGACCTTCGCGGTCTCCTTCGTGTGGGTGGCGCCGAGCGCACCGATCTTGAGGAAGAACGAGGCGGGCGTCCCTGCTGGCGCGCTCGGCGCGGCACCGAGCGTCGCCGCCGACGATTGTCCCGCGGCGACATCGACCGTGGCGCCCGCCGCGGTCAGCCGCACCGAGCCCGTCTCGGCCGCGACCGCTCCCTGTCCCCGGCCGTCGACGACGACACCGAAGCTGCCGGGACTCACGGCGCCGGAGGGCATCACCACGCGGATCGCGCACACCGGCCGGGCGCTGAACGTCTCGACGCGGGTGGCGGATCCGCCTTCCAGAGCGACGATGTTTGCATCCGGAGCAGAACGCGCTACGACCCACCACGCGGTTCAACCCGCGACCGTGCTGCATCCGGCAGCCACACCAGACCGGCGGGCGTCGCGCAGGGATCTGGGTCATCAACGACGCGTGTCTGCAGAGTCCACTCTGTCCGAGGATCCCGTGGCAAACCGCCTGTACGTCGGCAACCTCCCCTACTCGTCCACTGACGAGTCTCTCCGCGAGGCCTTCAGCGCCCATGGTGAGGTCGTCTCCTCCAGCGTCGTGCTCGACCGTGCGACCGGCCGCTCGCGCGGCTTCGGCTTCGTCGAGATGGCGACGCCTGAGCAGGCGCAGAAGGCCACCGAAGCCATGAACGGGTTCATGCTCGACGGGCGCCCCCTGACG
>VGSZ01000221.1 GCA_016874845.1 Deltaproteobacteria bacterium | reverse complement strand
TGCGCGGCTACCTGAGCGAGGACGCGCTGCTGGTTGGCGTCGAGAGCCGCACCAGCGCGCCGGTCCGTATCCCGCGCGATACGACGACGCTGATGAGCCCCGATGTCGACGGGCTTTTTCCGTCAGGCGAGGGCGGCGGCTACTCGGGCGGCATCGTGTCGGCGGCCCTGGACGGCATCAACGTCGCCCGCGCCGTCGAGCGCTTCGTCGCCGGCCGCTGATCGATCCGCTCCGTAAGCAACCGACGACGCGCGGCAACTACGTCGACGCTGCGTTCCCGCCCGTGCTTCACACGCCGAAGTCGAAGACGCCGGCGATGGTGAACGACGGCGTGAACAAGGACGCCGCCGGCGGGTCGCCGCTGCAGGAGCTCAGGTCGGCGGCGTTGAACTCGTCGCCGGGCCGCTGGGGCTGCACCGGCCACGGGAACCCGACGGCCAGCCCGCTGCGGCTGAAGGCGTCCTTGCCGTCGGTGCACAGGCCGTCGCCCTCGCTGAAGTTCGTGTAGCGGAACGGCTGGTACGTCGGCGCGCGGAACGGCAGGTCGATGCCGATGGCGAAGTTCGGCGTCACGAAGAACTTCGCGTCGATCCCCCATTGAAAGTACGAGCCCTGGTACGCGTAGTCCTCGCCGATGATCGTGTAGCCGCCGCCGAACGACACGCCGAGGTCGAACGGGCGGTCCTTCCAGGTGACCTCGCCCTGCGGCGACCACAGCGTGAAGTCCTGCGGGATCACGTAGGTCAGGGCCTCGAGGGGCGTCAGCCGCACGTTGCCGCCGCCGTAGGCGCCGCCGCCGAGATCGGCGCCGAGCCCCCAGTAATGGCCGCTGGCCACCGCCTCGACACCCGCCCAGCCGAACAGGTTGACGCCGAACTTCAGCGTCGGCGCGAAGCTCGACGACGCCACGTTGCCGTTGTCGTGGTCGACCACCACCTCGGTGGAGTCGAACACCCCGTAGCCCGCGCCCATCTCGAGGTAGAGCCCGCCGTGGCGGGCCGCCGCGGGCTGCGACCACAGGGCGACGGCGGCGACGAGGACGGACAGGCTGGCGAAGAGGGAACGGCTGCGCATGCGGCGCCGTCTGCCGCGCCCGCGCCGGGTGTGCAATCCGAACGGCGTGCTCGACCTGCTCCGCCGCGACACCGTCTGCGCGCTCGCTACCCCGCCGGGGCGGGGAGCCCTCGCCGTCGTCCGCATCAGCGGGCAACGCGCCTTCGCCGTCCGCGACCTCGTGTTCCGCCCTCGCCGAGCCGCGGCACCGCGCCCGGCGGTGGCCACCCTCGGGGACGTCGTCGACCCCGTCAACGGTGCCGTGCTCGACGAGGCGCTGGCGACGTCGTTTCCGGCGCCGCGCAGCTTCACCGGCGAGGACGTCGTCGAGCTGTCGCTGCACGGCGCGCCCCTCGTCGCTGAGCAGGTGCTGCGCGTGCTCGTGCAGGCTGGCTGCCGGCCCGCGGCCCCCGGCGAAGTCACGCTGCGCGCGGTGCTCACCGGGCGGCTCGATCTGGCCCGTGCCGAGGCCGTCGGTGCCGTGATCGGCGCCCGCAGCATCGCCGCGCTGCACGCCGCCCAGCGCGCCCTGCGCGGCGGGCTCGCCGCCGCGCTGGCGGCGCCGCGCGACGGTCTGGTCGACGTCCTCGCCGAGCTCGAGGCCCGCCTCGACTTCCCCGACGAGCCCCTCGGCGAGGCCAGCCGCGCGCGCCTGCGCGGCACCCTGGTGCAGGTCGGGCACGACCTGTCCCGCCTGCTCGCCGCCGCGCCGCGGGGCCGCCGCCTCGTCGAGGGCGCCCGCGTCGTGCTGTTCGGGCCGCCCAACGCCGGCAAGTCGACGCTGCTGAACGCGCTGGTCGGCTACGAACGCGCCCTCGTCCACGATGAGCCGGGCACCACCCGCGACGTGCTCGAGGCCAGCGTCGACGTCGCCGGCGTGGCCTGCGTCGTCGTCGATGTCGCCGGCGTCCGCGACGACGACGACGGCGCCCCGCTGCACCCGGTCGAGCAGGCTGGCGTCGCGCGCGCCCGCGCCGCCGTGGCCGCCGCCGACGTCGTCGTCGTCCTGGCGCCGCCCGGCGTGCCGTTCCTTGCTGCGGCCACGACCGCTCCGTGCCTGCGCGTGCGCAGCAAGGGCGATCTCGCCAGCGCCGGCGCCGGCGTCGACCACGTCGACTGCGCCGACCTCGTCGTGTCGGCGGCGCGGGGTACGGGGCTGGACGCGCTGCGGGCGCGCCTCGCGGCGCTGCTCAGCGCCGTTGGCGTCGACGACGCCGAGGCCGTTGTCCAGACCGCGCGTCAGGAGCGCGCGCTGCAGGACGCGCAGGCCGCCGTCGTGGCCGCCCTCGTCGCCGTCGACGACGACGCCCCCGACGAGGTGACCTGCAGCGAGCTGCGCCGCGCCGCGCGCGCGTTGGACGCGGTGCTCGGCCGCGACATCGACGTCGACGTGCTCGATCTCGTGTTCTCGCGCTTCTGCATCGGCAAGTGATGACGCGCCCGACGCGGACGTCGTCGACGCCGCCGCCCGCCGGCACGGGGATCGTGCGGGCGGGCGGTGCGGTCGTGATCGCGGCGGGCTTCAGTTCGGCAGGAACACGCGGAACTGACGGCCCTCCGGATCCCGGCCGTTGCCGAAGTCGGTGCCGTAGCGGCCGCCCGTCATCTGCCGCGCGATGTGGTCGCTGGCCTCGCGACCGTCGCCAAGAGCCACCGACACGTGGCCCCAGAGCTTCGCGCCCGAGCGGCCCCACACGACGACAGAGCCCGCCGGCAGCTGCGATAGCTGGTTGGCCGACACGTTCGCCTCGCGGAACCGCGGGTTGCGCTCGAGCTGCTCGGCCTTCTGGTACGCGTGGCCGCGACCGGGGACGCCGACGCTGATCAGCGCGTTGTTGACGCCGAGGGCGCAGGCGCCGACGGAGTTCAGGCGGCGAGCCGAGCGCTCCGCCGCGGCGGCGATCTGGTTGCCGAACGCCGAGCCCGACAGCGGCGCACCGCTCACCGCCGTGCCGCCCGACGTCGAAGGCGTCGCCGACGCGCGCTGCGTCGTCGGCGCCCGCGTGCCCGGCGAGGAGCCGGCGGTGTCGTCGGAGCGCCGGGTCGGCGACGTCGTGGCCCCGCTGGGCTGGTTCGCGCCGCTCGCCTGGGCCGCGCCGCTCGCCTGCGACGCACCGCTCGTCGACGGCGACGCCGGCTGGGCGATCGCCCCGCGGTCCTTGAGCAGCGCCGACAGCGTTCTCCCGTCGGCGCGCGCGGCCTTGGACGCGCCCGCCCAGGTGCCCCCGCCCTGGCGGTAATACTGGTTGATCAGGTCCTGGTTCGTCGGCCGGCGCCCGCCAGACGTCACCTCGCCCGCCGCCGCCGCGGGGCTCGGCCCGTCGCTGCTGTACAGCGCTTGCCGCTGCGCTTCGCCTATCCGGGCCTGGGCCTCGGGGGCGCTCGCCGACTCGGGCTGCTGGAAGCCGCCCCACGCCCGCCCGGCGCCGTCGTTGCGGGCGCTGCTGGCCTCGACGCGGCGGCCGGCGGTCCCGACCGCGGCCGGGTTCGTCACCGGACCCGCGGGCCGCTGGCCGGCCGGCGAGGCCTGCTGGCTGGGCTGGGCGACCGCCTGGCCTTGCATCTGCTGCGTGCGTGGGTTGGCCTCGCGGGCCATCATCATCCCCAGAGCGGCTTCGAGATCCATCGGCATCCAGCACCTCGGCGGCTACGAACGCGTGCCCGTGTTTTCGGTCTGACGGGGGCCGCGTCGCTCCCGTGGCGGTCGGTTGATCAGCCGATGCGAGATGGGGGGGCGCGTGTCCCACCCGGAGCCCGTGCCGCTTCGTCGGGCGGCGCTGGCGAACGCAAGGGCGTTCGTCGACACCCTGCGAGTTCCAAATCGCACTCGTCCTCGACGACAGCGAGCAACACCCAGCAGCGAGCTGAAGAACACAAAGCGTTTTTCAGCATCCTGCTAATTCTGGCCCATGCTGCACACCGTCGCCACGCTCGCGCTCCTGTCGGTCGCCACACCCTACGATGACGCGCGGGCCAAGGCCGTCGTCGTCGAGCGTCTGCCGTCGACGGTGGCGGCGCTGGTCGGCGTGTGCCCCGACGGGCTGATGGTCGACGAGCTCGAAGAGTGCCGAAAGGACTTCGGCACGGCGGCGAAGACGTGGGCGGGCAAGACCGTCGTCGTCGGCCTTGGCGCCGTCGACCCGCAGTTCCTGTCGTACGGCGGCCGCGTCGGCGCCGACGCGCGCTTCGTGTGGGCGGCGCTCGTCGACCTCGGCAACGAGCTGGCGCTGACGGTGGGGCGACCCGAGAAGCTGTCGGCGCAGGGCGCCATCGTCGTGCCCCGCAAGCCCTACCATGGGCCGGCGGATCCCGAGCTGCTCGACACCGACCTGCAGCGCGCCGCCAAGGCCGGCAACGTCGCCGTCGAGCTGGTCGGCACCTTCGGCAAGCCCTGGCAGTTGCAGGGCGGCGGCCGCACCGTTCGCGGGATCGCGTTCGAGCCGGTGGCCATCCGGTTCGTGCACGCCCGCACCGGCAAGGTGCTCGTGGAGGCCAAGCCACCGAAGTAGGCGACCGCGCGGGTCAGCGATCCAGCGCCGTCATCCGCAGCCCGAACGACGCCACCACCGCCGCGACATCGTCTAGCGCGACACCGTCGAGAGCGCGCGGCAGCGCCGCGATGGTCGCGACCTCGGGCGGCCGCAGCCGCAGCCGCTGCAGTCGGCCCTGCTCGACGGCGACGAGCACGCTCCAGCTGCCTGACGGGCCGCGGACGACGGCGTGGGCGATGCCCGCGGGGATGGTGAACTCAGCCCGGCGCACCGGACCGTCGGGCAGCTCGCGCAGCGTCGTCGCGACCCGCTGCAGGGCAAGCGCGGCGTCGGCGAGCCGCGTCCGCAGTCGTGCGTGCGCGCACCCGGTGGCCTGTCCCTCACCCGGAGCGCTGCCCTCGAAGGCCTGGTCGCACGGCGTGTCGTCGGCGAGGCCGCCGGCGCGCCCGACGAAGCCATCGACGCCGGCGCTGCGGGCGATGGCGCACGGCAGCAAGCCGACCCCCGCGAGGTCGGCGAGCTCGGCGAGCTCGAGACGCGCGAGCCCGCGCTCGGCGGCAGGCAGCAGCCGCAACAGCGCCGTGCGCTCGTCGGCGTGCAGGTCGCGCCGCAGCCCACCGGTGGCCGCGAGGGTGTCGCCCTCGACCACGCCCTGCAGCAGCGCGTCGACGTCGTGCACCAGGGCCCGGGCAGCGCGCCGCAGCCGCGGCGCTCGCAGCGCCGTGTCCCCAAGCACGTACAGCGCCTCCTGCACCGCGACGAGGTCGACGACGACGCCGCGCAGCGCCCGGGCCCGCTCGGGGGCGGTCACGCCGGCGAGGCGCTCGAGGGCCAGCGAGAGCGCCAGCTGCGGCAGCGGCGGCGGCTCGGCGCGGCCCACCAGACGCCAGACCGCGACGTCGTCCACCGCCAGTCCCACTGCGCGGCGCTCGAGCCCCTGGTGCAGGAAGCCGGTGTCGAAGTGGGCGTCGGTGACGCGCACGCCCTCGACCGACAGCCGCGCGCGCGCGCACAGCGGCAGCGCCCCGTCGACGGGCTCGACGACGTGCAGGACGTGCCGCGCCAAAGGACTGCGGCGGCCGCGCGCCGCGCTGCGCGCGAGGTCCTCCTCGGCCGCCGGCCGCACCAGGTCGTCCTCGAGCGGATCCCTCGGCACGCCGGGGTCGTCGCTCTCGCGCGCCGGGTCGGGCAGCAGCACGTGGGGGAGGTGCTCAAGGATGCTCCTCACCGCGACCCTCCGTCGCGCGCGCCGTCGCCGTGGGCGCCGCCGCCGCTGCCGCCTCGCGGGGGCCACGGTGACCGGCCCGGCGCGTCGTTGACGCGGCCAGGGTGCCCGGTGGCGCCCTCGGGCAGCACCACGCGCCGCAGCGACGGGTGGCCGTCGGCGACGACGCCAAACAGGTCCCACAGCTCGCGTTCGGCGAGGAGCGCGCCCGGCCACAGCGTCGTCAGCGTCGGGTACGTCGGCTCGGCATCGTCAAGCGCGCTCTCGACCCGCACGCGCGTCCCATGGGACCGCGACGACAGCAGGATGACGAGCAGGAACCGCGGTCCGGCCCGGCCGGCACCCGCCGGCGCGGCTGGGCCATGGTCGACGACGGTGATGTCGACGAGGTGGTCGCAGGCGACGTCGGCGTCGTCGCGCAGGAACGAGAGCACCGTGCGCAGGTGCGGCACCGGCACCTGCAGAACATCGACATCGCCGCTGTGGCGCGCCGGCAGCACCGCGCGCAGCGCCGGCAGACGGGCGTGGACCAGCGACGGCACGCTCACGGCGCGGCTCCGGGGTCGTCGGGGACCGTGGCGGGGGGCGCCTGTGGACCGGCGGCGTCAGCGCGCGTGAACGCCACGCGCAGCGCGTCGAGGGCGGCCGTCAGCGCCGCATCGCCGGGCGGCGCGCCACGGACGACGACGTCGACGTCGATGACGGCGTCGGCGGGCACCGCGGGCCCCGCATCGTCGTCGGTGTCGAACGCCAGCACCACCGCGCCGGCGGCGAGCCGCTGCCGCGTGGCGACGAGAACCGGCGCCAGGCGCGGGCTGACGCGGCCGATGATCACGAGCACGTCGGCGCGCCCGGCGTCGGTGGCGTCGACGGGCATGGGCAGCACGTCGCCAGCGACGACGCGGGCGGCGAAGGCGCGCGCTGTGCCACCATCGAGGGCGCCGACGACGACCAGGGCCGATCGTCCACGCAGCTGTGCCCAGCGGGCGAGGCCGCCCCTCATGGCTGCTCCGGCGTGCGCTCGTCGGCGCGCAGCGGCAGGAACACGCCGCGGTGCGCGCACCAGGCGACGGCGGCGGCGACGACCCCGGCGCCGACCCACAAGGAGTCGTCGGCACCCAGCGAGGGCGCGACGGCGCTGGCGGCTGCGACGACAGCGAGGACGACCGTCCGCTCGTACGCGCGGGCAGGCAGGCGCAGCCGCCCCGGTGAGGAGATGGTGGATCGGCGCAGAGACCGGCGGGTCACACCGAGCACGGCGAGCACGACGACGGCCAGCAGGCTGCTCACCATCAGGGCGCCGAGGATCGCGGACTCCACCCCCCGACTCTACACGGCCGCGCGTCCAGCGATGGGCGCTCGCCTCGCGGTGAGCGGAGCATGTCGCGCTGCGTCGCGCGCCGTCGCGCGCGTCGTCCCCTTGCGTGCGGGGCGCCGACGGGGCTTGCGTCGTCGTCGTCGGGGCGCGCATCGTCCCTGCGTGATCACCCTCGCCGACATCGAAGCCGCTGCCATCCGCACCCGCGGGTCCATCGTCCGCACGCCGCTGTCGCGCTCCTCGACGCTGTCGGCGTCGGCGGGCGCCGACGTGTGGCTGAAGCTCGAGAACCTGCAGCTGACCGGCTCGTTCAAAGCCCGCGGCGCGTACAACAAGCTATCGCAGCTGTCCGACGACGAGAAGCGCCGCGGCGTCGTCGCGGCGTCGGCAGGAAACCACGCGCAGGGCGTCGCCGTCCACGCCGCGCGCCTTGGTATCAGGGCCGTGATCGTGATGCCGGTGGGCACGCCGCTCATCAAGGTGTCGCGCACGCAGAGCCACGGCGCCGAGGTCGTCCTGCACGGCGAGAATTACGACGACGCCTACGCGCGCGCCTGCCAACTCGCCGACGCGCACGGCTACGTCTACGTCCACGCCTACGACGACGATCTGGTGATGGCCGGGCAGGGCACCATCGGGCTCGAGATCCTCGACGACCTGCCCGACGTCGACGACGTCGTCGTGCCCATCGGCGGCGGCGGGCTCATCGGCGGCATCGGCGTCGCCATCAAGGCGAAGCGCCCGCAGGTGCGCGTGGTAGGTGTCGAGGCCAGCGTGCTGCCGTCGATGAAGCGGGCGCTGGCCGAGGGGCGTCCGGTGCAGCTGCCCGCGGCGCGGACGCTGGCCGAGGGCATCGCCGTGCGCCAGGTGGGCGCGCGCAACATCGAGGCCTGCCGCGCCGTCGTCGACGACATCGTCACCGTGGAAGACAACGAGCTCGCTCGCGCGATCCTCGTGCTGCTCGAGGGCGAAAAGACCGTCGCCGAGGGCGCCGGCGCCGCCGCCGTCGCCGCGCTGCTCGCCGGTCGGCTGCCGGTCAAGGGGCGCAAGGTCGCGCTGCTGGTCTGCGGCGGCAACATCGACGTCAACGTGCTGTCGCGGATCATCGAGCGCGGGCTCGTCGAGAGCGGGCGCCTCGCGCGCCTGAGCGTGCTCGTGCCCGACCGCCCGGGCGCGCTGGCCGAGGCGCTGTCCGAGGTGGCGCGCACCCGCGCCAACGTCGTCGAGGTGCACCACGAGCGCGCGTTCTCCGCCGGTACGCTTGGGCAGGTGCGCGTCGACCTCGTCGTCGAGACCCGCGGGGCCGAGCACGTGCGCGAGCTGGTCGATGCGCTGCGCGCTCGCGGCTTCGAGCCGCGCAAGGGCTGAGCCGGGGCGCCGCGTGGCGGGCGTGTGTCGGTCGCCGTGACGCCGTGTGTCGACGACGTTCGCCCCCTTGTGCGCCCCGGGGAAGTGCGCCTAGCACCGCGCCCATGGCGTACTCCCCGACGACGATGCAGCTGTCCAAGACCGTCAAGACCGGCCCGATCAAGCGGGTGCTGGT
>VGSZ01000220.1 GCA_016874845.1 Deltaproteobacteria bacterium | reverse complement strand
TCATCTTCGTCGAGAAGGCGCCGCGGGACTCCAGCGAGTTCAACCTCGTGCCGCGCATCCGCCCCGAGGCGTGCCCGACGGAAGACGGCTGGTACCTCGACACGGCGAACCCCGAAGACATCCGCGTCCGCTTCTGCGGCTCGACTCGCCCGGGGCCCGGTGAGCGGATCCGCGTCCGCGCCAAGGGCGTGGGCGCCGACCCCGACGGGGGAGCCGATGCCTGCGTCGACCGCGGTGGCTGACCGTGGAGCCCGGTGCCGTCATCGCCGGCGCGGTCGGCAGCGCGCTGGTCGCCTGGGTGGCTTCGACCTTCGTCTTCCGCGTTGCTGGCACGTGGGAGCGGCTGCTGACGCCCGGGGAGCGCGAGGCCGGGGCTCGGCCGGAGCGCATCACGCTCGCGCAACTGGGGCCGCTCGTCACCGGCCGTCGTGACGTTGCCGGCGGTCATCAAGAGTATTCGGGCCTGGCTGTCGGGCGACGGCTGCGGCTCACTCGGCGCGACCACGGCGTGCGGGCGCTGGCGAGCCTCGGCTTCCCCGAGCCGGTGGCGCAGCGGCTCGACGGCGAGGTGATGGCCCGTCTCGATCTCCAGCTGCGCGATGGCGTCCTGCTGACCGGCACGTTCACGCCGCAAAAGGTCGAGTTCACGCACCAGCCGCCGCGCATCACCCGCAGCTATTTCCTTGCTCCGCAGACCCGCAGCTTTCGCCGCGTTGACTCCGTCGCGGTGCCAGTGGACCCGCTCGCCGAGCCGGGGGAGGGCGCCTGACACCTTCGGCGTCGGCGCGGCCGCGTCGTCAGGGGCGCGGTCGCAGCAACAGCGTGAGCCCCGCGAGGGTCACGAGGCTGCCCGCCATTGTCGCGGCGCCCGGTCGCTCGTCGAGCACCACCCACGCCAGGGCGCTGGCGATCACCGGCTCGCCGAGGATGCTGCCCGACACGATCGCGGCGGGCATCCGCTGCAGCGCCGCGTTCAGCGCCGTGTGGCCGATGACCTGGGGCCCCAGCGCCAGCGCGAGCAACCAGCCCGCCTGCGAAGGCGATGTCGGCTGCAGCGGAGCGCCGGCGCTCAGGCACACCGGCCAAAGCACCAGCGCCGCCGTCGTCGTCACCGCCGCCGATGTCGTCAGGATTTCGCTGCGCTGGGCGCGCAGCACCAGCACATACAGCGCGATGGCCACCGCGCCGCCAAGGGCCAGCAGATTGCCCGCGAGCGGATCGACCGCGGTCGCACCGCGTTCGGCGTTGCCATCGAGGGCGATCAGGGCGGCGCCGCCGAAGGCGACGGCGATCCCAGCGGCGACCGGCCGAGCGATGCGCTCGCGCAGCAGGCCCCAAGCCAGCAGGGCGACGAAGACCGGCTGCAGGCACACGAGCACGACGCTGGCCGCCACCGTCGTCCGCGACAGCGACGCGATCCACAGCGCGAAGTGCAGCGCCAGCAACACGCCGGCGCCGAAGACGTGGGGGAGCGACAGCGGGGCCGCGTCCGGCCGCGGGCCCATCTGCCGGTGCCACAGCGCCCCGACGACCAGGACCGCGCCGCCCACCGCCAGCCGGAAGAACGACGTCGTCAGCGCCGGGGCGCCGGCGAGCCGCACGAGCACCGCCGCCGCGCCCACCGAGACGACAGCGACGACGAGGTAGGCGACGCCCGTCCGGTCGACACCGCCGTGGCGGGCACCCGGCGCGGGCGCCGCGGGTCCGTTCATGCGCTCACGTCGGCGGAACGACGATGATCGACACCAGCGCGCTGCCGAGCACGCCGTCGTGGTCGACGATCAGGTCGAAGCCGTCGGCGCCAGAGAAGTCGTTGGCGGTGTTGGCGTAGGTCAGCGTCAGCGTCGTCGACGCATTGGGAGCGATGGTCTCGGTGCCGGGCGCGCCGATGGTCCAGTCGTCGACGATGGTCGGCGGGGTGCCGTCCTCGGCGGCGGCGCTCTGGATGACCAGCGGGGCGGTGCCCGTGTTGGTCAGCGTCAGCGTCAGCGTGCCCGTCCACGTCGAGACGTCGCCGGGGTCGCCGCTTGCCTGCAGGCAGTGCGAGTCCTGACAGACGACGCCGGAGTCGACGACCAGCACACCGGCGGCGCCGCCGACGAGGCCCACCTTGAAGACCTTGTTGTTCTGGATGTTGGACTTGAGCGCCACCACCGCAGTGGCGGGGATCGATGGGGCGGCCGCCGACGGCAACCACGTGACCAGCAGTGTGCGCTCGTCGTCTCCGCCCTCCTGGGCGTCGGTGGCCTCGAGCACGAAGCCCTTGCCTTCGTGGCTGCCGTCGCTGCGCTTCACCTCGCAGCGCACCGTGCCACCCAGCGCCGTCTCGGTGTCGCTGCCGGTGCAGTCGGCGTCGCAGGTGCCGTCGTCCTCCACGTCGATGCACGACGTGTTCACCGCGGCGGTGTTGCTGCCGACGTTCTGCACGAGCACGTCCTGCGTCACGATCTCGCCGACGGTGACCTCGCCGAAGCGCACGACCTCGGGGTTGGTCAGGATGCCCGTGCCGGCGCCGACGCCCGACAGCGGGACCTCGAGCAGCGCGCCCTCGGCGCCGTCGGTCAGGATCTGCAGGGTGGCGACGCTGGCACCGAGCGCCGTGGGTGCGAACTTGACGTCGATGGCCACGACGTTGTCGGCGCTCGAGGGCGCGCCGCATTCGCCGTCGACGCCGGCGGGCACCGCCACGGGGAAGGTCGAGAGCACCTGCGCGCCGCGGCGCAGGGTGATGCCGCCGTAGTTGCCGTCGCCGCCGCTCAGCACGACGCTCTGGATGTTCAGCGGCGCATTGCCGTTGTTCACGACGAAGACGGTGCGCAACGCCCCGGGCCGCGCCTCGATGGGCTCGGCGGCGTTGCTGGTCGGCACGGCGCCGAAGTCGCTGAGCTCGCAGGGGCTCTGCCGGCTCGTGCCGGCGGAGCCGACGAGGTCGCAGGCTGACACCGCGAGCCCCACGGGCGCCGCGGCGACGAACGCGGTGATGCTGCCGCGCAGGAAGCCGTCGTCGTCGGGATCGTTGGTCTGAAGCTCGACGCCGGCGCCTTCGCGCTGGCCCACGGTGGCGCCGGCGGTGTAGCCGACGACGATCGACTCGTAGGCGCCGAGGCGCACCAGCGCCGGCACGTTCTGCAGCGCGAAGTCACCGTCGGCGTCGAGTAGCTGTGCCGTGCCGCCGACGACCTCGAGATCGGCGTTGCCGCCGTTGTGCAGGTACAGCGTCGCCGTGCATGTGCCCCCCGACGTCACCGGGCCGAGGTCGAGCAGCGGGCCACCGCAGGCGTCGTCGGCGGATGTGCACAGTTCACCCGCGGGCAAGAACTGCTGCACGTCGTCGCAGAATTGGCAGGCGGGCAACAACGAGATCGCAGCGGCGAGCAGCGCGACGCGACGGGTCATGGGGGGCCTCCGAAGATTGGCGAGCGTTACCAGTCGCGCGCTTGAGCGTCGAGCAGGTGCGTGCTACCGCCGGCTGCCGACCACGTCTTCGACGCCCCCGTCGACGTCCGGCTCCACGGAGCTGTCCATGTCCCTCCCCCGCCGCGCCAAGATCGTCTGCACGCTCGGCCCCTCGTCGGAGTCGCAGGAGTCCATTGAGACCCTGATCCGCACCGGGCTCGACGTCGCGCGTCTTAATTTCTCGCACGGCGACCACGACTTCCATCGCAGCCTGGTCAACCGCGTGCGGGCGGCGTCGGGCGCCGTCGGCAAGCCGGTGGCGATCCTGCAGGACCTGCAGGGCCCGAAGATCCGCTGCCTGAGGATGGAGGGCGGCGCCATCGAGCTGAAGGAAGGCGCGACGACCACCATCACCATCGACGACGTGCTCGGCACCGCCGAGCGCTTCGGCACGCTGTACAAGCTGCTGCCCCGCGACGTGAGGCCTGGGGAGCAGGTGCTGCTCGACGACGGCAACATGACGCTGGAGGTCATCGACAAGGACGACCGCGACGTGCGCTGCCGCGTCATCCACGGCGGCATCCTGAAGGACAAGAAGGGCATCAACCTGCCGCAGAGCGATGTGTCGGCGTCGTCCCTGTCCGAGAAGGACATCCGCGACGCCCACTTCGGCGCCGAGGTCGGCGTCGACGCCGTTGCGCTGTCGTTCGTGCGCACGCGCAACGACGTGCGCACGCTGCGACGCGAGCTGGCCCATGCCAAGTCGCGGCCGCTGGTCATCGCCAAGCTCGAGAAGCCGCAGGCCATCGACCAGCTCGAGGGCATCCTCGAGGAGTCCGACGGCGTGATGGTCGCCCGTGGCGATCTCGGCGTCGAGATGCCCACCGAGAAGGTGCCGACGCTGCAGAAGATGATCGTCGAGGAGGCGAACCGCCGCGGCAAGATCGTCATCGTCGCGACGCAGATGCTCGAGTCGATGATCACCAACCCGCGGCCGACCCGCGCCGAGGCCAGCGATGTCGCCAACGCCGTGCTCGACGGCGCCGACGCGGTGATGCTGTCGGCCGAGACGGCGAGCGGCCGCCACCCCGCGCGCGTCGTCGAGATCATGTCGAAGATTGTCGCCGAGGCCGAGTCCAGTACCCGCGCCCGCTACAACCGCCTCGACTTCCTGCTCGCCGCCGAGGCGCAGGACTTCCAAAACGCCGTCGCCCAGGCCGCCGTGCGCGCCAGCCACGAGCTCGGCGCCAGCGCCATCGTCTGCTACTCGACGTCGGGCAACACCGCGCGATTGGTCTCTGACTATCGCCCGCGCGCGCCGGTGCTGGCGCTGGTGCCGAGCCCCGTCGAGCAGCGGCGGCTCGCGTTCGCCTGGGGCGTCACCGCCGAGGTCATCGAGCCCCCCCGCCACACCGACGAGCTCTTTGCCCGCATCGACGACCTGTTGATGAAGACCGGCCGTGCCAACGATGGCGACACCATCCTCGTCGTCACGAAGCAGCCGCTCGCATCGACGCAGCGGAGCAACACCATGCACTTGCACGTCGTGGGCTCGGGGCTTCGTTGATTCAGACCCCATCGGCCGGGGCGCCTCGCTCGGCCGCGTTGCCGGCTTTGGCCGGGCGCTCCTGCCGGCGGACGTGCGTGGCTCCGACCGGATCGGCTACAACAAGCTACAGATGAGCGCCGAGGGGCCCCCGTGAAGATCCTGCTCGCCGAAGACGACACCGGTCTGCGCGACACCCTGTCCGAGGGCTTGCGCGGCGAGGGTTACACCGTAGTGGCGGTGGCCAACGGACAGGCGGCGCTGCAGGCCCTCGAGGCCGAAAACGACTTCGCCGCCGCCATCCTCGATGGGCTCCTGCCGAAGATGACCGGCTTCGACGTCGCCGTGAAGGTGCGTGGGCGGGCCAATCTGGGCGTCGTGTTGATGAGCGGCGTCTTCAAGGGCGCGCAGCAGCAGCAGGAGCACCTGCAGAAGTCCGGGGCGCGTGCGTACCTGACCAAGCCCTTCGACCTGCGTCGGCTCGTCGACACGCTGCGCCCTTTCGCGCCGCCTCCGGCGTCGTCGACGGCCGCGACGCAGGCGCAGCAGGCACCAGCGGTGCCGCAGCAGCCGTTGCCGGCCGAGGGCAACCTGGTCGAGGCGCCGGTGCTCTACCTTGGCTGGCGCATCCACCGCGAGCAACACACCGGCGTGCTCGAGGTCTGGGGCCCCGAGAAGGCGCGCCTGTTCGTCTACAAAGGCCGGCTGGTCTTCGCCCAGCACAGCGACCCGATGCTGCACATCGGCATCGAGCTGATGAAGGACGGCACGATCACGCCGGAGCAGTACAAGCAGGCCCTCGACCTCGCCGTGCAGCGCAGCAACGGTCTGTACGAGGTGCTGAAGGCCGAGGGCATGGCCACCGAGGTGCAGATGCGGGCGCTGTACAAGTCGCTCGTGCCGCGCATCGGTGAGCGCGTCGCGGCGATGACCGGGCGCTTCCGCTGGGTGGCCACCGACGCGTTCTCGAGCATCGTGCCGACGGCGTCGACCAGCCTGCTCGATTGCCTGCTGACCAGCGTCTCCCGCGCTCAGGAGAAGGAGCTCGAACAGCATCTCGCGCCGCGGCGGCCGCTGCGCCTCGCTCCTGGCGAGGCGTGGGCCGAGGTCACCGCGCACCTGCAGCAGGCCTGCGGCAGCGACTCGCTGACCCGCGCGATCAACGGCCGTGCGACCATCGCCCAACTGCTCGAGGTCTCGCCGACGCCTCAGGAGCGTCTGGCGCGCGCCCGACAGGTGTTCCTGTTGATGTCGACGATGGCGGTGCGCGCGTCGCTCGAGCCGATCCCGATGCAGGGCCGGCCGGCGGCGGCGCCCACCGCCCCGGTCGACGTCGCGCCGGTGCAGCCCGGGCCCGCCCCGGTGTCACCGTCTGCGCCACCGCCCTACGCCGCGGCCGCGTCGACCTCGTCGCCACAGCGGCCCTCGGCGAAGCCGGTGGTCGACGCCGCCGCCGACGCCGGTGTGCAGTTCACAGCCGAGGAGCTCGGCGCCCGTGAGCGCATCGCGGCGATGTCCAAGCAAATCGAGAACAAGGATCTCTGGGAGATCCTCGGCATCCAACGGGGCGCCGACGTCAACACAATCAAGAAGGCGTTCTACGCCCTGTCTCGCGACTTCCACCCCGACAGCTTCGCCGGCATGCGGCTGGGCACGGCCAAGGGCACCCTCGACCACGTCTTCTCGCGCATCCAGGAGGCGTACACGACGCTGTCCGACGACCACAGGCGCGGCGAGTACGAGGCCAAGCTGAAGTTCGAGGCCGGTGGCGGCTCGTCGGACGTCGCGGCCATCTTCCAGGCCGAGGGCGACTTCAACCGCGTGAAGATGCTCGTCGAGCGCGGTGAGCTCGCCGGCGCCACCAAGTTCATCGACAAGGTCGCCACGGTGCTCGCCGGCAACGAAGAGGTGCGCGGCTACAAGACGTTCCTCGACTGGTGGCCGACCAAGAGCCCCGCGACGGCGGAGCAAATCGTTCGCGACCTGAACACCTGGTACAAGGCTCACCCGTCGGCGCACTCCCTCGTCGAGTTCCAGGGCTGGATCCACCTGGAGACCGGCGATCACAAACGCTCGAAGGCCGCCTTCAAGCGCGTCCTCGACGTCGACGCTCGCCACAGCGGCGCCAACCGTGGCATGCGCGCAGTCAACGCGAAGATCGACGAGAGCGAGAAGGCCAACAGCGGCCTGCGCGGGCTGCTCAAGCGATAGGTCGTCGTCGGCTACGCAGCCCGGCCCTTCGTCGTCTCCGCGGCGGCGACGGCGGGCAGCGTGACGCAGAACCGGGTGCCGTGGGGACTCGCGTCTTCGACGCGGACGCGGCCGCCCATCGCCTCGACCAGATGCTTCACGATGGCGAGCCCGAGGCCGGTGCCGCCGACGTCGCGCGACCGCCCCGGATCGACGCGGTAGAAGCGCTCGAACAGGCGTCCCTTGTGCTTCTCGTCGACGCCCGGTCCGTCGTCGGCGACGACCACCACCGCGTCGCTGCCGTCGCGGTAGGCCGACACCGTCACATGGCCACCGGGCGGCGTGTACTTCACGGCGTTGTCTACGAGGTTGATGAGCACCTGGTCGAGGGCGCGCGGGTCGCCTTCGACGGCGAGGTCGGCGTCGACTGAGACGGCGACGTGCATCTGCTTCTCACGCGCGCGCGGCTCGACGGCGTCGACGACATGGTCGACGGCGGCGCGCACGTTCACCGCCACGCGGCTGAAGATGACCTTGCCCGCCTCGATCTTCGACAGCTCGAGCAGGTCGGCGATCAGGCGCGAGAGCCGATCGGCGTTGCGGTGCACCGCCTCGACGAACTTCTGGGCCCGCGGCCCGTCGTCGAGCGCGCCGGACAGCAGTGTCTCTGAGTTCGCGAGGATCACCGAGCACGGCGTCCGCAGCTCGTGGCTGACGTTGGCGACGAAGTCGCGGCGCAGCGTCTCGAGCCGGCGCACGTCGGTAACGTCGTGGACGACGAGGACGACACCGCGCGGTGCGCCGGGCGCGGCGTCGTTGCGTACGGGCTTGGGCGTCGCACGCACGAGCACCCGCAGCGCGCGATCCTCGGCGACGGGGACCTCGAGCTCGGTGGTCGCGGCGCGCCCGGCGCGGGCCTCTTCGGCCAGCGCGGCGAGCTCGGTGCGTGGCAGCGGGGCGCCCACCAGCGGCTCATCGAGCCCGAGCAGCGCGTGCGCCGCGGGGTTCGCGACGACGACGACGCCGTCACCGTCGAGCACGAGGACGCCCTCGCCCATCGCCTTCAGGAGCGCGTCATAGCGGTCTCGCTCGTCGATGAGCGCCTGCAGGTTGCGCTCGAGCTCGTCGGCGAGGGCGGCGAAGGTGTTGCTCAGGGCGTCGACATCGTCGCCGCTGCCTGACCCGGTACTGGTCTCCGCGCCGGCCGTGCGGCGCACGGCGCGCGCGCGCTCGACCAGACGGCGCACACGCCGCGACAGCACCTCGGCCGCCAGCGCGGCGCCGAGGACGCCGACGATCAGGGCCGCGAAGGCGGCGACGGCGAAGAGCCGGCGCTGCGCGTCGACGGCGGCGTCAACGTCGACGAGCGGCAGCGCCACGCGGACGAAGCCCGGGGTGCCGCCCAGGTCGACCGCGCGGGCGAGGTACAGCGACTCGGCGTCGGTGCTGGCGCTGCGGCGTCGGGCGACCCCACGGCCCTCACGTGCGGCGGCGACGATCTCGGGGCGCTGTCCGTGGTTGTCGAGAGCGTCGACATTCTCGACCTCGGAGTCGCCGCTGACTAC
>VGSZ01000219.1 GCA_016874845.1 Deltaproteobacteria bacterium | reverse complement strand
CGCGCTGCCGTTCGCGTCGTCGGCAGCGGCGTCGCGGATCATGCTTGGGCGCGGGCACACGGCGGTGGTGCTCGCGTCGCTCCGCGAGCCGCCCGTCGCCGCCCTGCAGGCGTCGTTCGCGCGCACCGACGGGCTGACCGGCGCCGACGCCCTCGACATCGCCTCCTTCACCCACGGCGTCGTCGTCAGCGGCGTGCTGCCCGCCAGCGCCGCCGCGCTGGTGTCGGCGCTCGCCGAGCAGGGCGTGCCTGCCCACGTCGTCGGCGACGCGGCGCTGCGGGTGCCCGCGCCCATCGTCGTCGATCGGCTCGCGGCGATGCGCAGCGGGGCGTGGTCTGGCGTCGACGCGCACTTCGCCGTCGGCCCGGCCTTGCGTTTCCGCGGCCGCGGGGTGCGCGCTCTCGTGGCCGGCCTGCTGCCCTCACCCGACGGGCACCGGCCGGCGGTGCCGGTCGTGGACGTGCTCCTCGGCGGGCCACAGGCGCCCGGGGGCGAGACCCGCCGTCTGCGCTGGCCGGTCCCGGCGTCGGAGGACGCCGGCGAGGCCATAGACGCTGTCGTTGCCACGCTGCTCGCCGACGGTGCGCCGGCGGGGCGGTTCGCCGACCGGGTCTGGCGTCCCTACCCGTCGGCGCGGGCGTTCGACCGCGAGCTCGGCTGGGTGGCGTGTCGCCATGGCCTGACAGAGGTCGCCGGGCTGCCCCCTGCAGCCGGAAGCGCCTGTAGGTCGGAAGCGCCTGTAGGTCGGAAGCGCCTGTAGGTCGGAAGCGCCTGTAGGTCAGGGACGCACGTGTGGCTTCCGGGGCTCCACCCGGTGACGGCGCAGCGCGCGATGGCGGGACGGTGATAACGCGCCAACATGGTGATGCCCTGAGGCGTGAAGGACCACACTCGTGCTCACC
The DNA here is from genome assembly GCA_016874845.1 of Deltaproteobacteria bacterium. GTDB lineage: Bacteria > Myxococcota > UBA727 > UBA727 > VGSZ01 > VGSZ01. Next base: position 7,833 of record VGSZ01000219.1, on the reverse strand, counting down.
GCCGTCGCTCTGCTCGTGACGCTCCACGGCCCCGCCGCGGCGGGGCCACCTTCGCGCGGGCTCGTCGAGGCCACTGGCCGCGGCGAGGTCCTGTTCCTGCCGCGGCATCACGTCCAGCCCTTCGTCGGCTGGGTGTACTCAAGGGCGGCGACGTCATGCCTCGCCGTCGAGAGCGCGATGCTCGACCCCGAGCGCTGGCCGAAGATCTTCGAGAACCTCAAGCGCGCGCGGGCGACGCGCACCGGCGACACCGTTCGCTACGAGCTCGACCTGACCGTGGCGTTCTCGCCGACGATCCACGGTGTGATCACGCGGATGGAGCCCGGCCGCCTGCGCTTCAGCGACGTCGAGACCAAGGCCTACTCCGAGTACACCCTCGAAGATCTGCCCGACGGCACCTGCCTGTCGCGCTACAGCGTCGTCGAAGAGCAGGGCCGCTCGTCGGGGTGGGTGGGGATCATCAAGGGGCTCGAGGCCACCGCCGGCGACGCCGGCAACTTCGCCGCTGCCATCTCGTCGTCGCGTGGGTTCTCGCGGCCCGAGCGGGCGCCGCGGGTGACGCCAGGCCGCGCCGGCGAGCAGCTGCTCGACGAGCTGGCCGGTCGGGGCACCGTCGTGTCCATCGACCGCAGCGGACGGCGTCCGGTCTACGTGCTGCGGCGGCGCGTGGCGGCCTCGTTCGACGAGGTAACCCGGGCGCTGCGCGACCGCGCGACGTACGCGCGCCGCACCGCCGTCGTGCGCAGCAGCGCCGGCAAGGGCGGCGGCGCCGAGTACGCGATGGGCGGCTTCGGCGGCCGCGTGAACTTCACGACGACGGTGCGCGAGGCCGTCGATGCCGCCGGTGTGCTGTCCATCGAAGAGACCCCGGCCAGCGGCGACCTGCAGGTCGACGACGGCGGCTGGCGCTGGCGCGTGAACTCCGTCGACGGCGGCGCCGAAGTCGAGCTGCGCTTCGGCTGCGACGTCATCGACGGCAGCCTGGTCCTGAAGACCGTCGCCAACACCGACCCCATCGCCCGCGAGAGCTTCATGCTGCACGTCGCCTTGTCGTTGGTGGGCGATCTCGTGCCCGGGCGTCCGCTGCCGTTGTCGCCGGCCGTGGTCGCGAGCCCGCCGCCGCCGGCGACCGCCGTGGTCGAGCGCAGCGGCTCCGCCGTTGGCGCGGGCCACTGACGCGCCGGCAACGCTGAAGGAGGATCGGCTGCGCCGTCGTCGGCGGACGCCTACCGGTGCACCCGGCGCAGCGCGACGAGGTGCTCCTGCCGCGCCGGCCCCCCGCGCCAGTCGAGGCGCGGCGCGCTGGCCACGGCGACGACGGACAACCCCGCGCCGCGCGCGAGCCGCTCGAGCTGCCCGTCGGCGGGCACGCGCTGACCGGCGAGCTCGCCGTCGCCCATCAGCAGCACCGCCAGCCCGTCGTCGGCGAGGCTGTCGGAGACGGCGGCCAGCACCGCTGCGACCTCGGCGTCGAAGGTCGCCGGGCCGCGATCACGCCGCCGTCGGGCGCCGATCTCGTCGCGGCTGAAGCGCTCGGCGTCGAGCCCGAGCCACGCCAGCCGGTGGGCGTGGTGGCGCGCGTAGTCGTAGGTACCGCCGTAGGGCGGCGACGTCAGCACCAGCGCCGCCCGGCGTCCCCAGGCAGGCGGCAGCAGCGCCGGCAGGCGTCGCGCGTCATCGACGACGAAGCGAGGCTTCGGCGCCGCCGGACCGACGCGCGCGAACAGCGCCACCTGTCGACGGCAGAGCTCGTGGGCCTTGGCGCCGAAGAACTCGCTGGCGAAGAAGCGGCCGACGCGCTTCTCGTCCGCACCGTCGTCGCCTCCCAGCCGGGCCGTATCACCGCGACGGCGCGAGACCTTGGTGAGGATCGACGAGAACACCACCGCCAGCGTGCGGCGATGCTCGTCGCCGTCGACGGCGGCCACCTCTTCGAGCAGGCCGGCCAGCTCGGGCAGCACGTGCGGGGCATAGGCGGCGGCGACGTCGTCGGGCACCTCGGCGCGCACGCGCACGCGCTCGCGCACGCGGCGCTTGCTGCGCTCGACGACGGCGTCGACGACGGCCTTGAACTGGTCGGCCTCGCCGGGGCTGCGGCGGTGGGTGCGCACCGCGCCCACGCGGGCCGACAGCGGGTTCAGGTCGACGCCGAGGAACGGCCGCCGGTGCAGCACCGCCTCGAGGCCGACGGTGCCGCCCCCCGAGAACGGGTCGACGACACCTCCGCCCTTCTGACCGTCGACGTCGACGAGCCCGTCGAGGATCGTCGCCGCCACCGCCGGCGGCATGCCCGCAGGCCACGAGTGGAAGCCGTGGGGCACGTCGTGCTCGACCACGCCTTCGGCGGCGGCGTCGAGCGCGTCGAACAGAAGGCTGGCCAGCGCGTCGTCTCCGCGGGCGGTGGTCGGCGGCGCGAGATCGACGAAGGGGCGACGCACGGGCCTTTCGCTCGGCGAGGCTACCGGGTCATGGTCGTCGGTCACGGGGGCTCCTGCGAGACACGGGGCGGGGCGTGGTGCGAGGCGATGGAACGGTGGACCCGGCCGGGCGGGGCAGGCGGGCGAAGGCCAGCTCGGCGTCGTCGACGACGCGGGCGGCGCCGGGGGGCAGCGCGCCAAGGGCGACGTCGCCGATGGCGACGCGCACGAGCCGCAGCGTCGGGTGGCCGACGGCGGCGGTCATGCGGCGCACCTGTCGGTTCCGGCCCTCGACGATCGCCAGCTCGATCCAGCAGTCGGGGACAGACTTGCGGAACCGGATCGGCGGATCGCGCGGCGGCCAAGGCACGTCGACGATCCGTGTGGCGCGCGACGGCAGCGTGCGGGTCCCGTCGAGCACGACGCCTTCGACGAGGCTCGCCAGCGCGTCGTCGTCAGGGACGCGCTCGACCTGCACGTGGTAGCGCTTCCACGCCTTGCGCGAAGGCGACAGCAGCCGGTCGACCAGCGCCTTCTCGGACGACAGCAACAGCAGGCCCTCGCTGTCGGCGTCGAGTCGGCCCACGGGCCAGACGTCTTTCGGCAGGCCGAAGTCGGCCAGCGTGCGCCACGACGAACCGTCGGGGGTGAACCGCGACAGCACGCCGTAGGGCTTGTGGAACGCGAGGGTCGTCAGGCGGTCCTCGTCGTCGACGAGCAGGGTGTGGCACGCCCACCAGGGCTCGAACCTGGGACCCCCTGCTTAGAAGGCAGATGCTCTATCCAGCTGAGCTATGGGCGCACGTCGACGGGGTCATAGCAGCCCGTGTCCGCCCGGTCACGGCCGGCGCGTCGTCGGCGTCATCTGGCGCCGCTGCGCGTACCCGCGGCGTGGGCCGTGCGCGTTCAGCGCGCCTTCTGCAGCTCGTCGAAGCCGGGCAGCGTCGACAGGTCGGGCACGACGACGACCTCGATGCGACGGTTCTGCGCGCGGCCCTCGGGCGTGGCGCTGGTGACGGCGGGCTTGGCCGCGCCGTAGCTGGCGGCGCTGACCCGCGCCTCGGGCAGGCCGGCGTCGACCATCGCCCGCGTCACCGTCAGCGCGCGCGCGGCGGCGAGCTCCCAGTTCGACGGGAACTGCGCGGTCTTGATCGGCAGGTCGTCGGTGTGGCCCTCGACCTGGAAGCGGCGGTCGGGGATCGACGCCAGCACCACGGCGACCTCGTCGATGGCGGCGCGGCCCTCCTTCGACAGCGCCGCCGACGCTGACGGGAACAGGATGTCCGACGCCAGCGCCACCACCATCCGCCCGTCGATGATCTTCACGTTCAGCTTGCCGGCGTCGATGAGCGCGCGGAAGCGCGCCAGCAGCGCCCGGTACTCGGCGACGCGGGCGTCGGCCTCGGCCTTGCGCCGGTTCAGCTCGTCGAGCGCCGACCGCATCTGCTCCACCGACGCGGCGAGCCCCGCCTTGTCCTTCACGGTGGCGGCCAGCTCGTCCGCCGCCGCCTTCAGCCCGGCCTGCGCGCGCGCGACGCGCTCGCCCCACTGGCGCGCCTCCTCGGCGTGGCGGGCCGTCGCCGTCGCGAGCGCTTCCCGCGTCGACGTCAACGCGTCGCTGGTGTGCGTCGCGGCGTGGGCGCTGCGGTCGCGCTCGAGCTGCGCCTGCACCAGATCGCGCTTCGCGCGCTCGTGCTGCAGCAGGAGGTCGTCGTAGGTCGCGGCGGTGACGCACGATGTCGCCCCACCGCCGACCGCGACCACGAGCGCCAGGAGAAGGACCGGGGTGAGGACAGCGCGCTGAGGGTGACGACGCAATGAACGCATGACCGCGCATTAGCACACGGTGTCGGCGCCGGGACGGCGGCGCTGCGCGCGCGGGTCAGCGTCGGCGGCGCTCGGGGCGCTCGACCTTGTCGGGATCGGCGAGCACCTCGAAGGCGTTGCCGACGTCGAAGCGGGCGGTCTGCACGAACGCCCGCAGCGCGCGGTCGACGAGGTCGGCGAGGGTCTTCATTCGCCGCAGGCGGGCGATGACGGCGGCGTCGGCGCCGGCCTCCTTTGCGTCGTCGAGCGCGCCTTCGAGATCTTCGAGCACGCTCTTGACGAGCTGGTGCTCGCGCTCGGTGATCACGTGGCCGACCATCTTCATCAGGTCGGTCTCGGCGGCATAGCGCCACACGTCGTCTCGCGGCGCGCGCACGCGCACGACGACGTTCCACTGCTCGAGCTCGCGCACGAGCATCGATACGCCGCCCTTCGAAAGACCGAGCGCCTCCTGGATCTCCGTGGCGCTCATCGCCTTGCCGCGCAGATACAGGACCGCCCAGACCCGTCCCTGGTTGCGCTTGAACTTCCAGAAGTCGATCACGTTGCCGACAGCGTCGACAACGAGCGCCTCCCATGGCTGCAGCGTGCCGGGGCCTGCGTCGTCGTCGTCACGGGCCTCGCGCTGGTATCCCTTCATCGGTCCTCGCCTTGCCGCCGCCCGGCCGCCGCGCGTTGTCTGTCCTGGGGCCCGTCGCTTCTTCGACGAGCGCGGTGGCCCACGCGACCACCTCGCCCAGGGCGCTCGCGTCGTCGCCGAGCGCGGCCAGCGCATCCTGCACGCGCGCGCGGGCGGCGTCGACTGCCCACGGCAGGCCGGCCTCGAGCACGCGCTCGCACAACGGCACGAGCGCGGCGTCGTCGATATCGCGGTGGACGCGATGGAGCGCCGTCGCCAGCGCGGGCACCTGCGTGACGGCGGCGAGGACCGGCAGCGACGGGTTGTGCTCGCGGAGGTCCTGCCCGCGGGCCTTCCCAGGGTCGCCACCGCGCAGGTCGAGGATGTCGTCGACGATCTGGAACGCGACGCCGAACGACCGGAACGCCCGCTCGAGCCGCTCGGCGTGCGCGGCCTCGACGCCCGCCGACAACGCCGGCAGCCGCGCGCACAAGCCAAACAGCGCGCCCGTCTTGCCCGCGGCCATCGCCATCCAGCGGTCGACGGGCAGGTCCAGCTGCCCGCGGTCCTCGATCTCGACCAGCGCCGCGCGGGTCATCTCGTCGACGACGGCGACGGTGGCCGACCACAGCGCCGGCCCGTGGGGCAGCAGCAGCGTCAGCGCGCGCGACAGCACGAGGTCGCCGGCCAGCACGGCGAAGGCGTTGCCGCCCTCGGCGCGCGCGGTTGCCTCGCCGCGACGCACGTCGGCCTCGTCGACGACGTCGTCGTGCAGCAGCGAGGCGCCGTGCACCATCTCGACCACCGCCGCGCAGTCGACGACGACGGCCGGGTCGGCCCCCACGTGACGACCGACGGCGGCGCAAAGCAGCGCCCGTGCCCGCTTCGCCCGCGACGACAGCAGCAGCCGCCGCGCCGACCGCTCCAGCGAGGCGCCGGGCAGGGCCTGCGCCGAGGAGACCGACGTGGGCGACAGCCCGCTGGCGATCCGGCCGGCGACGGCCTCTTGAAACGCGACCTCGGCGGCAGAGGGCGAGCGGGTCATGCGGTTTATCTAGTTCAAGAGGTCTTGAACCGCAACGACTGCGCGGATCGGCTGGCCGCGCGAACCCGGGCGAGGCGCGTCCGATATGCAGTCCGGCACGCAGCCCGGCACGCAGCCCGGCACGCAGTCGGGCACGCAGTCCGGAAGGCTCCGCTGCACGCAAGAGCCGCCCCTAAGCTCCCTCTCCCAACTCGGGAGAAGGGCTCGGGGGCGGCTCTTCGGCCCGCCGTACGGTCGTCAGCCGTTCAGGCCGCGCTGCGCCGCTGGCGTCGTCGGCGCAGCAGTCCGAGCAGCACGACGAGCCCGTACAGCGGTGCGCGGTCGGGGCTGCTGGTGGACGCCGAGCCAAAGCAGCCGGCGGGCTCTTCGTTGTCGGGCGGCGGGGGCGGCGCCGGACGGCTGTCGCTGTCCTTGTCGAGGAAGTCAGGGCGCCCGTCGCCGTCGGCGTCGCCGAGGCCGTCGTCGTCGCCGTCGGCCACGCCGTCGCCGTCGCTGTCGTCGTCGCGCCACGCCGGCAGGCCATCGCCATCCGGATCCGCCGAGCCCGACGCGTCGGCGGCCGCCTTCTCGTCGGCGGTGGGGATGCCGTCGTCGTCGTCGTCGGCGTCGAGCGCGTCGATGGTGCCGTCGCCGTCGCTGTCGCGCGGGGCGTCGACGTCGCGGCCGACCTCTTCGTGATCGTCGACGCCGTCACCGTCGCTGTCGGCGTTGGTGGGGTCGGTGCCCAGCGCCTCTTCCTCGCCGTCGGTCAGGCCGTCGTCGTCCTGATCGGCGCCCGGATCGGGCCGGTCATCGGTGTCGTCGAGGTAGTTCGGGAGGCCGTCGCCGTCGTCGTCGCCGTCGCCCTCGTCGGCGTCGTCGATGCCGTCGTCGTCGCTGTCCTCGTCGAGGTAGTTCGGGAGGCCGTCGCCGTCGGCGTCGTCGGCGGTCTCCTGCCGGTCGGTCAGGCCGTCGCCGTCGCTGTCGTCGTCGAGGTAGTTGGGCGTGCGGTCGCGGTCGGCGTCGCCGCGGCCCTCGTCACGGGTCGGAATGCCGTCGTCGTCGTCGTCGTCGTCGCGGGCGTCGATCAGGTCGTCGCCGTCGCTGTTGCGCGGGTTGCCGGTGTCCGGCCCCACCTCGTCGCGGTCGCCGATGCCGTCGCCGTCGGTATCGGCGAGCAGCGGGTTGGTGCCGAGCGTCGCCTCGAGCGTGTCGGACAGGCCGTCGCCGTCGCGGTCCTGCGAGCGGGGGTCGGTGCCGTTCTGCACCTCGGTGCCGTCGTTGACGCCGTCGCCGTCGGTGTCGGCGTTGTTCGGGTCGGTATTGTGGACGTTGACCTCGGCGCCGTCGCTCAGGCCGTCGCGGTCGCTGTCGGCGCGCAGCGGGTCCGTCGCGGTGATCTCGATCTCGATATCGTCGCGCAGCCCGTCGCGGTCGGTGTCGACGCTGTTGAGCGCGGTCCCAAGTTCGAATTCCTCGCGGTCGGTCAGGCCGTCGCCATCGGTGTCGACCAGCGTCGGGCTGCCGCCGGCGGCCACGTCGGCGCCGTCGTTCAGCCCGTCGCCGTCGGTGTCGGCCACCAGCGGGTTCGACGGCGTCTGCTGCCCGACCTCCTGGTTGTCGAAGCGGCCGTCGCCGTCGGTGTCGCGCAGCAGCGGGTTGGTGCCGAACTCCAGCACCTCGCGGCCGTCGGACAGGCCGTCCTGATCGCTGTCGGCGACGAACGGGTTGGTGCCCGCCGTGCGCTCGCCGAGGTCGTTCAGGCCGTCGTCGTCTTCGTCGGCGACGCGCGGATCGGTCTCGCCCGTGTCCTGCACGCCGTTGTTGTTCAGGTCTTCGCCGGCGATGCACGGCAGCGTCGGCGGCGTCACCGTACCCGCCACGGTCGGGTCGCCGTCGCACAGGCCATCGTCGTCGCTGTCGGGATCATTGGGGTCGGTGTTCGC
>VGSZ01000218.1 GCA_016874845.1 Deltaproteobacteria bacterium | reverse complement strand
ACGCTCGCCTCGCCCTCGCCCTCGCCCTCGCCCTCGCCCTCGCCCTCGCCTTCGCCCTCGCCGGGGCCGGCGTCGTCGAAGGGGTCGTCGAAGGGGCCGCCGTCGAGCGTCGGGCCGGCGTCGGGGCGCTGCGGCAGGTCGACGACGCTGGTGCAGCCGATGGCGACCATGGCGACGACGAGGGAGGAGCCGAGGGCGGGCAGCAGGTCGCGGGGCAGGACGAGGCGGCGCATCCGCGCAGGATGCCAGAGACGAAGAACGCGAGGCACGCGCGCGAAAAAGAAGGAGCCCGCTCGAACGAGCGGGCTCCGGTCGACTCGCGTGGCGCCTGGCGCCTGACGCCAGGCCAGCCGTTCAGCGACGACGACGGCGGGCGACGAGCAGCGCGAGGCCGAGCGCGGCGAACGCCGGGCTCAGGGTCGCCGACGTCGACGCGCACAGGCTGGCCGACGACTCGTCGTCTTCGCCTTCGCCTTCGCCTTCGCCCTCGCCCTCGCCCTCGCCTTCGCCTTCGCCCTCGCCCTCACCCTCGCCGACGGCGCACTCGAACGCCGCACCCTCGAGCGGCTGGCCATCGACGTCGTAGCAGTACTCGCAGCCCTCGACGCCCGCGCCCTCGCCCGCGGTGCTGGTGCCGGCGCCCGCGCAGTCGGGGTCGACGGCGCCGCAGCCGCAGTCGCAGCTGTCGTCGGTGCCGTAGAAGTCGGCGGCGCAGTTCCAGCCCTGCACGGGAGCGATGCCCTGCAGGCAGAAGCCGCCGGGGCCCTGATAGGCCTCACGGAACGCGGCGGTCTGCGTCGCGCAGGTCGTGTCGGTGTCGTCGCCGAGCTGGTCGCAGGTCAGGCCCGAGAGGCACTGCGCCAGCGCGAGGTAGGCGGTGTTCACCGCGTCGCAGGCCGGATCACCGACCGCCGCCGACGTCGCGAGATCGCCCGCGTTGCCCTGCTCGCACTCGGCGACGACCGCCTCGGGATCGCACTCGGCCTGCTTGGCGCAGTAGGCCGCGATCTCGGCGGGCACCGGCAGGGTCTCGCCCTCGCCTTCGCCTTCGCCTTCGCCTTCGCCTTCGCCTTCGCCCTCGCCTTCGCCCTCGCCTTCACCCTCGCCTTCGCCAGCCTGGGCCGCGGCGGGCAGCGACAGCAGGAACGACACGGACATCATCGACGTCAGAAGCACCTTGCGCAGCATGATTTCTCCTCGTGGGGGGACCGGGAATGTACATGGTGCTCTGCACTTGTCACCCCGTCGCCGGGATCGCCGGTGCCCGCACGGCCGCCGCGTCCGCCGCGGCGTCACTGGCCCTCACCCGCGGCTTCGCCGCTGCCCTCTGCCAATTCTGGGTATGGGCCTGCCCTCGCCCCGTATGACGTCACCGCCGGGTCGTCGCCGACGTCGTCGGTTGCTACAGACCCCCCATGCGCTCATTCGTCGACCGAAGCCTCGCGTGCTGCCTCGCTCTGACGACCGCGTCGGCGCTCGCGTCCGGCCAGATCGCCTGTCACGCCCCCGACGGTGGCGAGGGAGAAGGCGAAGGAGAGGGCGAAGGTGAGGGAGAGGGAGAGGGAGAGGCGTTCACCGGCGCGCGCTTCGTGGCCGTCGGCTACGGCGGCCGGCGGCTGACGTCGGACGACGGCGTCGCCTGGGGCAACGACGTGCACGACGTCGACAACGGCGGCGACGACGACCGCCTGCTGCGCGGCGCGTGCGTCGGCGAGCAGGGCGGCGGCAGCGTCGTGCTGGCGGTGGGCGGGTCGGCGCAGGGTCGCGTGCTGCGGTCCGACGACGGCGGCGCCTCATGGACGTCGTCGGTCGACGAGCAGGGGTGGCTCGGGGCGTGCGCCTTCGGCGTCGTGCAGGGCACGCCGACGTTCGTCGTCGTCGGCAGCGCCCGCAGCGATCGCTCCACCGACGGCGGCCGCACGCTGCGCGACCACGCGAGCCACTTCGACGGCAGCTCGTGGCACATGCGCGACGTGCTCTTCGTCGACCCCGAGGCCGCCGGCGACGACGGCCTCGCCCGCTTCGTCGCCGTCGGCGACCGCGGCGCCGCGGTGTCCACCGACGGCGTGACGTGGTCGGCGCTGTCGGGGCCATCGGGGCTGTTTCGCGTGGCGTGGGGCGCCGGCCGCTTCGTCGCCGTCGGGCCCGGCGTGATCGCCACGTCGACGGACGCCACCACGTGGACGACCTGCCCCGGCGGCGTCACCGGCGGCGGCAACGACGTCGCCTTCGCCGACGGCCGCTTCCTGATCGTCGGCGAGGGCTTTCGCCTGACGTCCGCCGACGGCACCAGCTGGACGCGCGCGACGCAGCAGGCCCTCGGCCGCGTCACCGTCGGCGTCGTCGACGGCGTCACCGTGTGGCTGGGCAGCAGCTGGCCCGACGCGCGCTACCGCTCCACCGACGGCGGCGAGACGTGGACGCCCGCCGGTCGCGACGACGAGAACGCCCTCGACGACCTCGTCTTCGTGCCCGCGCGCTGAGCGGCCGACGGCGGGCCGACGGCAGATCGACGGCGAGAGCGGCGCCCGCGGTCAGAGCACGGCGCGGAGCGCGCGCAGGAACGCCTCGGGCGTCTCGACGGGCGGCTCGTGGCCGCTGGCGGCTATGACGTCGAGGGTGGCGCCGGGGATCAGGCGCTGCATCTCTTTGGCGCAGCGGTCGACGGGGTAGAGCTTGTCGTGCTCGCCCCACAGCAGGCGCACCGGCACCTTCAGCCCCGACAGGCGCGGCGAGAACCTCGCCAGCGACGACGGCGCCACCATGCGCATCATCGTCGCGTACGCCGCCTTCTTGCCGCCCGGGCCGTTCATGATGCGCAGCATGTCCTGCAGCACGGCGTCGTCGAAGACGCTCTTCACGTAGTAGACGTCGTTCTTCAGGAAGTCGCCGAGGCTCTTCTTCGTGCCGCCGAGCAGGTCGAACAGCACGCCACCGATCACTGGCGCCTGCAGGATGCGCCCGAGCACCGGCGGCGGCACCGGGATGCACGCGCCGTCGAGCACGATCAGCCGCTCGACCCGCTCGGGGTACTTGAGCGCGAAGGCGCACGCCGCGATGGCCCCCATGCTCTGCGCCAGCACGACGACCTTGCCCGTCCAGCCGGTGGCGTCGAGGAACGCGCGGAGCTGCTCGCCGTACCAGTCGGGGTCGTAGGGCGTCGTCAGCGGGTCGGGCTTGTCGGAGTCGCCGAAGCCCACCAGGTCGAGCGCACGGTAGTGCGCAAGCTCGCCCATACCCGCCCACACCTTGCGATACAGTTGATGGCTCGCGATCCAGCCGTGCGCCACCAGCATCCGCGGCTTCGTCGTCGCCGCATCGCCGGCAGAGGGCGCGCCGCCCTCGACGTAGCAGACGCGGTGGGCGCCGGCCTGCACGAACTGGCGCGGCGGCTGCTGCGACGAAGACGTTGTCGAAGGATTCATGGTAAGACGCTCCGCTTTCGGTAGATGATGAATTCGTGCCCGAGATCGTCGGCAAGGCGCGCGAAGGCCGCGGGGCCGAACAGGTAGCGGTACTCCTCGCCGTGGGCGCGGGCCCAGGCGAGCAGGTAGGTGCGCAGCGCGCCGGGGTCGCCACGGTCCCCCTCGACGACCGCGGGCGCGGGCGCGCCGGTCACGGGTTCGCCCTCGCCGGACTGCAGCGACGACGCCGTCGCCTCGGGCGACGGCGTCATCGGCGGCTCGAGGTTCCAGTCGGGCATCTCCTGCAGCTCGATGCGCGCGGTCTTCAGCCAGTCGAGGATGAACCGGCGCAGCAGCGCGTCGCGGAAGGCGAACCAGCGCTTGCGCTCTTCCGGGTGGCGGCCCACCGCGTCCTTGAAGCGGCGGAAGGCGCCCTTGCCGACGATGGCGTCCTGCAGCGCGTCCTTCAGCGCTTGGTGGGTGACCGTCGCGATGAAGCGCTCCATCATCCGGTACTGCTCGCGCGACGGCACCGCCTCGACGCGGACGAAGCGGGTGGGGTCGGCGTCGCCGAGCTCGGGGTCGCCGTCATGGCGCAGCGCGCCGGTGCTGCGCTCGAGGAAGCAGCGCTGGTCGGGCACGTGGCTCTCGAAGGCGAGCTCGAGTGCGGTCCAGTCGATGATCAGCCCGGGCATCGGCCCTCCATCGCGCGGCGCGGTGTCTCGTCGTCGGCGAGCGCTGCCCGAGCCCACCGTCGACCGAGTATCATCAACGCCCCGGTGGCGGAAAGCGCAGGGCCCAGGCTGGCCGGTTCTTCGACGAGGCTGACGGTGACCATCGACGGCAAGCACGATTGGCGGGGTGGACTTCTCGAGGCGGCGCGACGACAAGGCGCATCGGCCGTGCGAGCCACGCTCGCGCGCACGCTGGAGGCCGGCGTCGACGCCGGCGCCGTGAAGCAATTCGTCGTCGAGCACCGCGCCGTCTTCGGCGACGCTGCCGCCCTCTTCGGCGACGGTGACGCCGGCCGCGGCGCCGCCCTTCGACTGCTCGACCAGACCCAGCCCCGCCTGCCGGCGCCGTCGTCGCTGAGCGGGCGGGCCCTGCGGCCCCACGCCGTGCGCCTGGATCACCACGGCGCGTTGCCGTGGCACCAGCGCGGCGCGCTGCCGCCGCTGCCGGTGACCTTCGCCGCCGACGCGCCCGTCGAGGTTCGTGTGCAAGGCCAGCGCTTCGCCGCCGCCGACGTCGCCCGCCTGCTCGCCGGCTGACCGGTGCCTCTCGGGCGCCTGACAGAAGCGTGACAGACGCCTGAGAGGCGCCGGCGCGGCGCTCACGGCGTCGGCGACGACCGAGGTTCCCGCGCCCTCGACCGCATCGGCATCAAGTCCCGGCGTCGACGCCGCCGGCCGCGGGCGCCGGTGCAGCGGGCACGCCGCCGTTGGCGGGCACGCCGCCGTCGGTGGGCGCTTCCGTGTCGACGTTGCCGGCAGCGCCGACCGTCGACGGTCCGGGCAGGGCCCGCACCTGCACCGCCGCCGCGGCGAACACGGGCGTGCGCGAGTCGAACTGGAAGTCGACGTAGTGGGCGCCGGCGGGCTCGTCGACGACGACGGTCTGGCGGCCGACCTCGACGCCCTTGTCGTCGTCGCGGTCGAACAGCCGCATCTCGACGGCGCCGGCGAAAGGCTTGTCGAGTACGAGGTAGGCGGTGACGGTCTTGCCCGTCGCGTTCTTCGTCGGGCGGTCGACGCGCGTGACGGTGACCGACGCGGGGGCCAGGCTCTCGTCGGGCTTCAACGCGAGGCCGCCGCAGGCCGAGGCCGCGAGCACGGCGAAGAGGGCGGCGCAGAGCGCGGCGACGACAGCGAGGTGAGCGTGCATGCGACGTTCGTAGCACGCCACGGCGCCCGTCGCGTGCGCGCCGTCGACGCCTACGGTGACGCCGCCGCTGTCCTGAGCGTCACCTGCCCGGCGCTCGCCGACACGACGTCGACTCCGAGACGCGGCGCCTAAAGCGCCAGCGTGATGCCGTCGCCGCCGGCGACGACGACGTCGAGGATGGCGCCCTTCGCCCCCACGCTCTTCACCTGCGCCCGGCTGACGCGGGGGCCACGGTCGCGCGCCCTGGCCACCTTGCCGGCGTCGACGTCGTTGGCTCCCGGCACGGTGACGACGACGCGAGCGCCGCGGGCGGCGCGCTTCTTCATTGCCGCCTCGAGCGCGCCGCGGGCACCGGCCCGTAGCGGTCGGGGTCCTCGCTGGTGAGCCACGACCACGCGGCGCCGCCGGCGCCCCAGCCGCCCCAGTAGATCCCGAGCAACGTCGCCCCGGTCTGCTGGTCGGCGACCCGCGCCGCGTCGCCGCCGGCGCCGGCGTTCTTGCGCTCGCCCTCGACCCACAGGTTCGAGCCGACCAGCAGCGCTGCACCGGTGGCGGCGAGCACGGCCGCCGTCACCGTTGACGCGACGGCCAGCGCGCGGGTGGGCCCGTGCTTGTCGTGGTGGGCCCGCACGAACGCCGGCGACGGAAGCAGCGTCACGTCGGGTACCACCGGCGCGTCAACGGAGACGGCGACGTCGCGGGGAAATGCACGAAGCCCGCCTTCTAAGGATGATGCGGCGCGGGCCGCTCGGCGGCTCGAGGGCGCCGAAGGGGGTGGTGCCCTGGGCGACGCCATCGACGAGGGGCGTGGCGCCCTCTTCGCTGCCGGTCAGGCGCGGCTGTCCGCGCAGCGCGAACTGCACCGGCGCCATCGTACGGTCGACCTGCGTCTCAGGCCCGTCGAGCAGCGCGTCGATGCTCGCGAAGCGCACGCTCTCGCGCGTGACGACGCGGGCCTCGTCGATGTCGATGAGGATTAGGTTCAGCACGAAGCTCGCGCCGAGCTTCGACAGCGCGCCGCTGAGGACGTAGGGCACGCCGAGGGTCGCGCCGACCTCGGCCAGACAGCTCGCCTGCTCGTCGCAGGACAGCGCGGTCTTCATCTGGTCGAAGCTGACCATCTGTTTGACGTCGTCTTCGCTGACGATGCGGAACACCCGCGCCCGTGCCCCGGGCGGTCGTCGCGACCGACGGCGGTCCGTCGTACGGCGCGAACACGGCGTATCCGAGCTCGACGCCGTCCTGCAGACCGGTGTCGTCGGCGGCGTCGGGCACGTCGCCCGTCTTCGCCGGCGCGACGACGTTCGAGCTCTCGTCGTCGGCCGCCGTCGGAAAGGGGCCCTGCCCGACCGCGACGCACGACCACCGCCGTCGGCACCGGGTCTTCGGGCAAGCTCCAGCGCAGCTGCAGCGTGGTGCCGAGCTCGGGCTTGGTCACGCGCAGGTCGAACACCGGCGCGAGGCGATCGCCGCTCTTCCCCGCCGAGCCCCTGCCCCTCGCCCTCGCCCCCCCGCCGGGCGTCCGGGGCTGATCGACGGTGATGTTCGGTGCGCAGCCGACCAGGATGAAGACATCGCTCCACGCAGCCAGGGCACTTGTGATCGCTCGCTTCGCGGGCTCCTCCAGAGTCGTGCGGGGCGGGAATTGACTACGTCCCCGCGTCTGCCCGCCGCCCTCGGGGTGGGGCCCCGCTGCCAGGTCGGATCAACCTTCGTCGCGGTCGTCGTCGTCGCGGTCGTCATCGTCGTCGAGCTCATCCCGACCGGGCTGCGGAGGGTCGGCCGCCGTCGCCGTGGCCGGCGCCCGCGCCGCGCGGCGCCGACGCTCACGCTGCACGAACAGGTAGAGCCCCTCGACCTTCTCGCGGGCCCAGGGCGTCTTGCGCAAGAACTTCAGGCTCGATGACACGCTCGGGTCGCTCTGGAAGCAGCGGATGGGGATCCGCCGACCGAGCTCGTCCCAGCCGAAGAACGCGACGAGGTCGTTCACCATCGCCTCCAGCGTGATGCCGTGCAGGGGGTTGCGTGGTTGCGACAGCGTCATCCGAGTGTCTCCACGCGAAAGGTCTTCGCCTTGATCCGGCCCTCGCGCAGCCCGCGCAAGGCGGCGTCGGCGTGCTCGCGGCGCACGGCCACCCAGGTGCGGCGCAGGCCGATGTCGATGCGACCCACAGCGTCGCCGGGGAGGCCGACGTCGCCGGTCAGCGCGCCGAGCAGGTCGCCGGGGCGCAGCTTGTCGCGCTTGCCGCCGTCGACGACCAGAGTCGTCATCGGCGCTGGTGAGGGTCGCTCGTCCGTCAGCGGCGGCAGGGGCTCGAAGCGGAGCACGCGCCCGGAAACGTCGGCGAGGTTCGTGGCGCGGCCGCGCTCGCGCGGCGCAACCAGCGCCCACGCGAGGCCCTTCTTGCCGGCGCGGCCGGTGCGGCCGGTACGGTGCGTATGGGTGTCGACGTCGTGGGGCAGCTCGTACGAGACGACGGCCGACAGGTCCTTGACGTCGAGGCCGCGGGCGGCGACGTCGGTGGCGACGAGCACCGCGCAGCTCTTGTGGGCGAACCGCACGATCACCTCGTCGCGCTCGCGCTGCTCGAGGTCGCCGTGCAGCGCGAGCGCCGCGAAGCCGCGGCGGGCGAGGTCGGCGGTGACGTCTTTGACGTCGTTCTTCGTCTGGCAGAAGACGAGCGCCGAGGCGGGGCGGTGGTGCAGCAGCAGCGCCGCCAGCGTGGCGGGCTTGTCGGCCGGCTCGACGGAGTAGAAGACCTCGTCGAGGTCGGCGGCGGCGGCGGCGGTGTCGTCGACGGTGACGTCGACGGGGTCTTTTTGCAGGGTGCGGCTGAGCGCGCGGATTGCGTCGGGCCACGTGGCCGAGAACAGCATCGTCTGGCGCCTTGGGGGCACGCGCTCGACGACGGATGCGATCGCCTCGTGAAAGCCCATGTCGAGCATGCGGTCGGCCTCGTCGAGCACGAGCACGCGCAGCGCGTCGAACGACAGCGTGTCGCGCGCGAGGTGGTCGAGGACGCGCCCGGGGGTACCGACGACGACGTGGGGCGGCGTCTGTAGCGACAGCACCTGCGACCGCACCGGCACGCCGCCGCACAGCGTGACGACGCGCAGGTTCGGGACGAAGCGCGCGAGGCGACGCAGCGCTTCGCCGACCTGGTCGGCGAGCTCGCGCGTCGGGCACAGCACCAGCGCCTGCGCGCGGGCGACGTCGACGTCGACGCGCGCCAGCAGCGCCAGGCCGAACGCGACGGTCTTGCCGCTGCCGGTGCGGGCTTGCGCGATCACGTCACGGCCGGCGAGCAGCGGCGGCAGCGCCTGCGCCTGCACCGGCGTCATCGACGAGAAGCCCTGCACCGCGAGCGCCTCGGACAACGCCGGTGCAAGCCCGAGGGTCGCAAACGTCGGCGGCGTCGTGGGGTCCATGGGGAGGCAGGTACGGGCTCGCGTCGCC
>VGSZ01000217.1 GCA_016874845.1 Deltaproteobacteria bacterium | reverse complement strand
AATCCCCCGCCGTCCCGGCCGCGGGACCTGTCACGCTGGCAAGAAAACTCGACCAACAACAATAGAGAAGTCCTTGAATCTGCGAGATTTTTCGGGAATCGTGCGGCAGGCTCGCGGCTTGCTGCTCATGGGAAGAGGGGTGGACGCGGGCCGCTCCGTGTCGAGGAGGTCGTCGGGTCGTGCTCGAGACGTTGTTCCGCAAGCGGTTCTTTGTCGTGCACCTCGCGCTGTCGGCGGTGCTCGCGTTCCTGCTGGCGCGCACGGCGACGGCGCTGGCGTCGCGGGTCCTGATCGCGAAGGTGCTGGCGACAACGGACGAGAGCGCGCGCCCCCCCGGCGACGTCCGTGGTCTGCAGCGCACCGGCGTCCTGCGCGACTTCGTCGCCGCGGCCAACGCCAACATCTTCGAGGGACGGCGCGAGGTCGTCATCGACGAGCCCGGCTCCGGCAAAGAGACCCCGGTGGACACCGGCGAGTGGTGGAACGCGCCGAAGTCGTCGCTGCGGCTGCGGCTGGTCGGCACCACGGTGTTCTCGGAGATGCGCTACTCGCTGGCGTCGATCGTCGACGAGGCGCAGGGCGGCTCGCCCGCGGGTCTGTACGCCATCAACGATTGCGTCGGCGTCGACACAAGCCGGCTGTCGCCCGACGAGGCCAAGCTCGTCGACAAGCCGCCACCGTGCAACAAGGTCGGCGATGCCGCCATCGTGCGTCGCATCGAGCCCGAGAAGGTCTACATCCTGAACGTCGCCGACTCGCGGCTCGAGTATCTCGCGCTCAACGAGCCGCCTGGCCAGGGTGACGCGCCCCCGCTGTCGCGGGCCGACAAGCCCGAGGAGAAGCCGGCCGGCGACGGCAAGGACATCGGTGACGGCATCACGAAGACCGGCGAGCACTCCTACGGCGTACCGCGCTCCGCCGTCGACGGCGCGCTCAACAACCTGTCCGAGCTCGCCACGCAGGCTCGCATCGTGCCGGCGTTCGAGGGCGGCAAGCCGGTGGGCTTCAAGCTCTTCTCGATCAAGCCCGGCTCACTCTATTCGAAGATCGGGCTGCAGAACGGCGACGTGATCAACCGCATCAACGGCTTCGAGATGTCGAGCCCCGAGAAGGGGCTTGAGGTCTACCAGAAGCTCAAGGATTCATCGAACATCACTGTCGACGTGAAGCGCCGCGGCAAGCCGATGACTCTCGACTACTCGATCCAGTAGTAGGCGAGACCGCCGGGACGCGGAATCCCCGGGCGGCTCGCGCGCTTCTCGAACAAGATCCCCTTCTAAAGACCAATGAAAAGACTCGACGAAAGAACGAAAATGATGACACGCATCCTTCGTGACCACGTCCTCGCCCTGACCTTGTTCGGCGTCCTCGGCGCCGCCGGCGGCGCGCGTGCGCAGGACAAGCCGGGTGACATCGCGACGGCGAAGGTCGATCTGGCGCCTTGTCGGCCGTTGCCGCAGTCGGCGAAGACGAACTTCTCGTTCGACAAGGTGCCGCTGCAGACGGTGCTCGACCAGATTGCGCGCATCCGCTGCATGAACTTCATCCTGTCGGAGCAGGTGAAGGGCAAGGGCGAGATCACGATCGTGTCGCGCACACCGGTGACGGTGGCGCAGGCCTACGCCGCGTTCCTGTCGGTCATCGAGGCCAACGGCATGGCGCTGGTGCCGGCGGGCCCCTACTGGAAGGTCATCGAGCGCAAGGAGGCGGCGAAGACGACGCTGCCCATGTACGAGGTCGGCAAGGACGGCGTGCTCATCAAGATGAACCCGAAGGAGGCCCGCGTCGGCGAGTTCCCCAACAGCGACGCGCAGGTCACGCTGCTGTACGAAATCCGCTACGCGAACAGGGACCAGGTCCAGCAGCTCATCCGCAACCTGATGACGAAGAACGCCGACCTGCAGGCGCCGGGCGGCAACCTGCTCATCCTCACCGACTCGGGCAGCAACATCCTGCGCATCCTCGAGGTGCTCGACCGCATCGACGTCCAGGGAAGCTCGACGCAGCTGAACGTGCTGACGCCCGACTACGCCGACGTCACGTCGATCCAGCAGCGGCTGCAGGACATCTTCGGCACCGCCGACAAGAACAACGGCGGCGGCGGCAACGTGAAGAAGGTCGGCAAGAAGGCGCCGCCGCCCGGGGGCCCACCGACGAAGGAGGAGCCGCAAGGTAGCGAGGACGCCGACGGCGGCGGCGAAGACCTGATGAGCGTGGTCATCGAGAAGATCATCGCCGACGAGCGCACCAACCAGCTGATTGTCATCTGCTCGCAGAAGGCCTTCATCAAGGTGCTCGAGGTCGTGAAGATCCTCGACCAGCCCGACCCGTCGGGGGGCGGCGGCGTGCGCATGTGGGTCGTGCCGCTGGCCAACACCGACGCCCAGAAGGCGGCGTCGACGCTGTCGTCGCTGGCGGCGGGGGGCACCGCAAAGAAGACCGCCGACGGTAAGGCCGGCGTGAAGGCAAAGGAGGCCGAGAAGGCCGCCGCGCTGTTCGAAGGCGACGTCAAGATCACCGCCGACGAGACGACGAACTCGCTGGTGGTCGTGGCCACCGCCCGCGACTTCCGCGCGCTGCGCTCGGTCATCGAGCAGCTCGACATCCGACGTCCGCAGGTCTTTGTCGAGGCTGCGATCCTCGAGATCGCCATCAACCAGAACCGCAACATCGGCTTGTCCGCGTACGGCAGCGCGCCGGTGGACATCCCCGTCGAGGGTACGTCGGGCCCGGGCATCCTCACGTTCGCCAACGAGGGCGGCAAGCAGCTGTTCGGCTCGGGTGCCAAGGTGGCGTCGGGCATCGCGCTCTTGCAGGCGCTGGAGCGCAGCGGCCGCCTCGACCAGACCAGCGCGTCGCTCGGCCTTGAGCTTGTCAACAGCCTCAGCTCGTCGATCGGTCTGTTCAGCTTTACCGGCCCGGCGATCACGCTGATCAAGGACTCGGCGGGCAACCCCATCGTCAGCTTCCCGTCGGTGGGCGCCGTCGTGAACCTGCTGCAGGGCAACAGCAACGTCGACATCCTGTCGACCCCACACGTGATGACCACCGACAACGAGAAGGCCGAGCTGTCGGTGGGCGATCGCGTCCCCGTCGTCCGCGGCTTCTCTCCTGTCGGTGGCGCCGGCGCGCTCGGCTTCGGCGGCCTGCAGAACGTCGCCTACGAGGATGTGAAGCTGAAGTTCTCGGTGACGCCCCACGTCAACGCCGACAATGAGGTGCGCGTCGAGATCGAGCAGGAGGTCAGCGACATCGCCGGCCAGGTGTCGATCCCCAATGGCGGAACGCAGCCCATCATCTCAAGCCGCACGGTGAAGAGCGTCGTCGTCACCGGCGACCAGCGGACCGTCGTGATTGGCGGCCTGATGCAGGACAAGAAGAGCGACAGCGAGTCGAAGGTGCCGTTCTTCGGCGACATCCCGATCATCGGCTGGCTCTTCAAGAACTGGAACGACACGTCGAAGAAGACCAACTTGGTGCTGTTGTTGACGCCCTACATCGTCCGCACCGAGGACGACTTCCGCAAGGTCTATGACCTGAAGATGAAGGAGCGGCAGGCGTTCATCGACTCGTACTTCACCGACGCGCGTCGCTACGACCCCTACGTCGACTATGCCCGTAAGACGGGTCCTCTTGCCCGCCTGCTGAAGGCGATGGACCACGAGATGAAGCGCGTCGAGAACGGTGGCCCCGGCATCGAGGGAGAAGAGCTCCTCGGGCCGGCGACCTTTGGCGATCGCCGTGTCGGCGGCGAGGGCGCGGGCGGCGGCAATGACGGCGCGGGCGGCGGCAACGACGGCGCGGGCGGCGGCAACGACGGCGCGGGCGGCGGCGACGACGGTGGCGGGGGCGAGATACAGCCCGCGCCGGAGGCGCCCGCTCCGCCGCCGCCGCCGGAGGCACCCGCTCCGCCGCAGTGACGACATTGACGCCGACGCGTGCATCGATTCGCATCGCATGGCCTGACCGATCGCCGAGGACCGCATGACCGACAGCACCGAACGAACGCGCTCGATGACCACGACCGACGGATCGCGCCGCCACCTCGTAGGGCGGCCGCTCGGCGAGCTGTGCGTCGAGCTCTACGGCGTAACCAGCGCGCAGCTCGGTGAGGCGCTCGACCAGCAAGCCCAGAAGGGGGGGAGCCTCGGCGAGATCCTGGTCGAGCGGCAGTGGGTGACCGAGAGCGACATGCTGGCGGCGCTGGCGGCGCAGCTCGACCTGCCGTTCCTCGGCGAGCTGCACGCCGACCAGGTGCCCGACGACCTGCTGCGCGCCATCCCGATCGGCTTTGCGCGCAGCAAGCGGCTGCTGGCGCTGGGGCGTGCCGACGACGGCGTGGTGCCGGTGGCGACCGTCGACCCGCTGGACACGGCGGCGCACGACGAGCTGCGGCTGTTGCTGAGGGCCGAGATCGAGCTGGCGGTGTCACCCACCGAGGTGATCGTCGCCGCGATCAACAACGCCTACGACCGCGTCCGCGCTGCCGCCGACGCCGCCGTCGCGGATCTCGAAGAAGGAGCGTCGGCGAGCGAGATCGGCGAAGAGGAGGTCCCCGACCTGCTCGACGCCGCCGCCGACGACGACGCCCCGATCATCCGCCTGGTGAACAGCCTGTTCTCGCAGGCGGTGAAGGAGCGCAGCAGCGACATCCACATCGAGCCGTTCGAGACGTCGATGATGGTGCGGTTCCGCGTCGACGGCGTGCTGAAGGAGATCGTCAAGCCGCCCAAGCGGTTTCAGGCGACGATCATCTCGCGCGTGAAGATCATGGCGGGCCTGAACATCGCCGAGAAGCGCCTGCCGCAGGACGGCCGCATCCGCCTGAAGATCGCCGGCAAGGATATCGACGTGCGCGTGTCGACGGTGCCGACGACGTACGGCGAGCGAATCGTCATGCGTCTGCTCGACCGCAGCAGCGTGCTGCGCGACCTCGACACCATCGGGTTCTCGCCGCGCAACTACGCGGTGATGACCCAGCTCATCAACAAGAGCCACGGCATCATCCTGGTCACCGGCCCCACCGGCTCGGGCAAGACGTCGACGCTGTACGCGTGTCTCGCCAAGATCAACTCGCCCGACCTGAACATCCTGACCATCGAAGACCCGGTCGAGTACCAGCTGAAGGGCATCGGCCAGGTGCAGGTGAACAGCAAGATCAACTTGACCTTCGCCAACGGCCTGCGGTCGTTCCTGCGGCAAGACCCCGACGTCATCATGGTCGGCGAGATCCGCGACAAGGAAACCGCCGAGATCGCGGTGCAGGCGTCGCTGACGGGCCACCTCGTGCTGTCGACGGTGCACACCAACGACGCGCCGGGCGCGGTGACGCGGCTGGTCGACATGGGCGTCGAGCCATTCCTCGTGGCGTCGTCGCTCATCGGCGTGCTGGCGCAGCGCCTCATTCGTACGATCTGCCCGAAGTGCAGGGAAGAGTACGCGGCGAGTAGCGAAGAGCTGCGGGGCATCGGCCTCGACGCGCGCGAGCCGCGGCGCGTGTGGCGCGGTCGGGGCTGCAGCAACTGTCAGGGCACCGGCTACCGTGGCCGCACCGGCATCTATGAGCTGATGCTGGTCGACGAAGACCTCCGGCGGCTCATCCTGCAGAACGTCGACTCGGGCACCTTGAAGAAAGAGGCGCGCGCGAAGGGGCTGATCACGCTGCTCGAGGACGGCGCTGACAAGGTGCTGAACGGGATTACGACCTGCGAGGAGATCTCGCGCGTGACGCAGGACGACTCGATGACGCTCGAGGCCTTCGGCTGAGCGCACGCAGACGTCGTCTACGGCGACGCGAAGGGACGGAAACGCAAAGTGCCGGTCTTCGAGTACAGAGGCTTCGACGCCAGCGGCAAGGCGATCAAGGGTCTGCGCGACGCGGACTCGGTGAAGGCGTTGCGCGCGCTCCTGAAGAAGGACGGCGTGCTGGCCACCGAAGTCAAGGAGTCGGGCAAGGCCGGCACGACGACCAAGGCCGGCAAGAAAGAGAAGCAGGGTCTGCTCGACCGTGACGTCGAGCTGGCGTTTCTGCAGCGGGTGTCCACCGAAGACCTCGCGTTGGCGACCCGACAGCTGGCGACGCTGCTGCAGGCGGGCGTGACGATGGTGGACTCGCTGACGGCCCTCATCGACCAGACCGATAACGCGGCGATGAAGCGGATCCTGTCGCAGGTGAAGACCGACGTGAACGAGGGCTCCTCGCTCGCCGACGCGATGGTGAAGCACAAGGCGTTCGATCACATCTTCGTCAACATGGTCCGCGCCGGCGAGAGCTCGGGCACGCTCGACGTCGTGCTGGAGCGGTTGGCCGACTTCAAGGAAGGCCAGGCCAAGATTCAAGGCGAGATCATGAGCGCCCTGATGTATCCGATGATCATGGTCTTCGTCGGATTTATCAATATCGGAATCCTCTTCACCGTTGTCGTCCCGCGCATCACCAAAATCTTCGAGCACGCGAAGGTTCAGCTGCCGCTGCAGACGCGCATCCTGATGTTCTTGTCGGGGGCGGTGCGCGACTGGTGGTGGCTGATGATCATCGTCGCCGTCGTCGGCGTCGTCGGCTTCCGGAAGTGGAAGGGATCACCGCGGGGCCGCGACCAGTGGGACGCCGGCGTCCTGCGCATCCCCATCTTCGGCGGTGTCCTGCGCATGATCGCCGTCAGCCGCTTCTCCCGCACGCTCGGCACGCTCCTGTCGTCAGGAGTGTCGCTGCTCGTCGCTCTCGACATCGTCAAGAACGTCGTCGACAACACGAAGATCATGCAGGCCATCGAGGTCGCCCGCGACGCCATCCGCGAGGGCGAGGACATTGCCGCGCCCCTGAAGCGCTCGGGGCAGTTCCCGCCGATGGTCATCCACATGATCGCCATCGGCGAGAAGTCCGGCCAGCTCGAGCAGATGCTCGTGCGCGCCGCCAACGCCTACGAGATCCGCGTCGATCAGCGCCTGAAGGGCTTGATGAGCCTGCTATCGCCGCTGTTGATCCTCGCCATGGGCGGTGCCGTCGGCTTCATCGTCTTTTCGATCCTGACCCCGATCCTGCAGATGAACACATTGGTCAAGTGAAACTCTTGTCCGTTGTCGAAAATTACAAAGGAGAACGAGCCATGAAGATCCTGACCCTGCGTGACCTCGAGTCCACTCTGTCGGCGCCACGTCCCGCGCGTCGCCGTCGTCGCGGCATGAGCCTGCTCGAGATCATGGTGGTGATCACGCTGATCGGTCTCGTGACAGCCGCCATCGGCGTCGCCGTCATCAACCAGCTCGGCAAGGGGCAGAGCGACGCCGCGCGCAACCAAGCGTACGAGATCGCGAAGTCGCTCGATATCTACAAGCTGCAGAACGGCAGCTACCCGTCGACGGGGCAGGGCCTCTCGGTGCTGGCGAGTCCGCCGAAGGGCAAGCCGATCATGGAGGCGGTGCCCAAGGACCCGTGGGGCAGCGACTACATCTACGTCATCCCTGGCCAGAAGAATCCGTCGAAGTTCGACGTCCGCAGCAAGGGCAACGACGGGCAGGAAGGCACCGAGGACGACGTCGGCAACTGGCAAGAGTGAGGCTCCCCTGCCACCGGCGACGATCATGAGCGAGACCTGCCCGCTCCCGCGCAGCACGAGGTCCGATCACGCGGCGCCGGCGCGCGCGCGTGGTCGAGGCTGCGCCCGCCGTCGTGGTTTCTCGTTGCTCGAGGTAGGCATCGGGCTCGTGCTCATCGGGCTGATGGTGGGCGTCGCGGTGCCGACCCTCGACGCCGTCACCGGTGCGCGCCTGAAAGAGACCGTGAACGTCATGGGCGGCGCCATCCGCGACACCTACGCGCGCACAGCGCTGCTCGGGCGCTCGACGCGGCTCGTGCTCGACATGGAGCAGCAGGCGTGGTGGGTCGAGGAGAGCGAGGGCACCGCCCGCGTCAAGCCGGTGAAGCTGCTCGCCGACCGCGAGGGCAAGGTCGCCCTCGACGGCAAGGACGAGCGCCTGGCCGATGTCGCCGACGACACCACCGACCAGAAGGAGCTGGCGAAGGTGCAGATCCTCACCGGGCCGGCGTTCAAGGCCGTCGAAGGCGAATGGGGACAGCCGCAGAAGCTGCCGTCCGATGTTCGCTTCAAGAGCGTGTGGATCGAGCACCTCGACGCGCGCGTCGCCCGCGGAGTCGCCGCCTTGTACTTCTATCCGGGCGGGCACACCGAGGAGGCGCTGATCACGCTGACCGACGGCGCCCCCGACGAGACCGCTCCGAATGCCGCCAACATCGTTACCCTGGAGGTCGCCGGCCTGACCGGCGCGGTCTTCCAGACCAACGGCGAGCCCCGCGTCCCCACTCTCGAGGAGGACGATTGAAGCCTCGTCCTCCCTCCCGCGGTCGCCCCGGCGCGTTCTCGCTGCTCGAGGTGATGGTCGCGCTCGCGATCCTCGCCATCGGGCTGGTGCTGCTGCTGCAGGTGCAGGCGCGCTCGGCGCGGCTGGCGATCGAGGCCAAGGACGTCACCGTGGCGACGATGCTCGCCCGCGGCAAGCTGTACGACTGCCAGACCGATCTGTTGAAGAAAGGCTTCTCGGTGGGCGACTACGACACCGACGGCAACTTCGACGACGAGGGCTACCCGACGTTCTTCTGGGAGTGCCACGGCTACAAGCCCGAGATGCCCACCGCCGACTCCGGCGACATCAGCGGCGCCGCCGGATCGCTCGGCCTTGGGGCTGCAAACGACGCGGCGTCGGCGAGCGGGCAGAACCCGGCGCAAGAGATGGGCATG
>VGSZ01000216.1 GCA_016874845.1 Deltaproteobacteria bacterium | reverse complement strand
AGTCAGTGAATGTGGGCCTACGCTCACCCGCTTGAGGTCGGTTTGGGTTGTCGGAGACTTGCGCCACTTTCGGAATACAGCTTGCTGAGAGCTCTACCACCTCACCGCTCTTCACCGGACAACTCAGTTGCGCCCGGCGTGTTGGTCATCGCTGACAAAGAGGACTTGTGTGCGTTCTGAGCCATGAATGCCCCCGGAGAGTGGCCTCTCAATGCAGACGTCAACGGCGGCTATCTTCGGTTTCACGCTGAATTTGAAGGGATGAAGCGGCGCCGCACCGGAATAAATGCTCAGGGTCCCTTACAATTTGCGATGCTCCTGTTGAACGCAGGTGCGTGCTGTGATTTTAGTTGGCAAAATCGGGAGGCATCGTTGAATCATAAAATCAGCCAAAACATGAGACCTATTGAGGCAGCGTTGACGCATGTCAAAGCCAGGAACGAGTCGCCCAATGGGTACAACCGCTTCCCGGTTCCCGACGACAAAGTCGCTTGGGATGTCTCGTACCCCGCGTATCAACCCAACCAATTCACCGCGCCGTCGGTGTTGGCCAACGACGTCTCACTCAAAAAAGACGGGTGGGCAGATGAGGCGACACCACAATTGGCGTTCGCGCGCCGGGGAGTTCCCCAAGACTCTAATGGCAACGCGATTCGGCGTGACGCTGAAGGCTTTCCGATGAATCCGGCAGGCCGCACCGGAACTCGCGGTCGAGGGTTGCTCGGTAAATGGGGGCCGAATTTCGCCGCAGACCCGATTGTGACGCGGGTCAACCCCAAGACGGGTGAACTTGAAATGTTGGCCATTCGCAGAAAAGACAACGGCCAATGGGCAATTCCAGGGGGAATGGTCGACGCCGGCGAAATGGTGTCAGCGACTTTGGCGCGCGAATTTGAAGAAGAAGCGGGCATTCGGCTCGACATGACCGATGCCAGGTCGGTCTATCGAGGGTACGTCGATGACCCGCGGAACACCGACAATGCGTGGATGGAAACGACGGTCATGCACAAGCACCTCGATGCTGCGACGGCTGCAAAGCTGAAGCCCAAGGCGGGTGACGACGCTGACGCGTGGCGTTGGATGCCCTTGACAGAGCCCGAGCTTGCGAAAATGTACGCCAGCCATGGGCAATTCGTACGCGCAGCCTTGGAGTCATTTCGTGGGGGCGGCAACCCAGATACGAATCGCACGGAGGCCCTCGTCGAACACCATCACCCCAAAACCGAAAGCGCGAAGACTCAGTTGTCGTCCGCGACGCCCCAAGCCCTTTGGGACCGACAAGAGTAGGCGCAGCGGAACTTCGGGAGCGCTTTGTTTTCGGGGTTCGAAGGCCTCCAAGTAGTGATGGGTAAATTGGGCTGAACGTTCGTGCCCTAAGATGGCGCTCATCACGACTCGACGTCGGAGACTCCCCGGCCCTTAGAGTTCAAGCTTGCCGGCAGGTTTCAGTGTCGCCAGACTCGTCGAATGTTCCAAAAATCGATGATGTAAAGTTCGTTCGCTGTCACCTCGATGCCCCGGCTTTCATAGAACTCGGCTTTCCCCGACATGCCGTCTCGATAGCCACGTACCCCGACAAATTCGGTTGCGGAAATGGTGGGGGTGCTCACTTCGAATGAGAAAACAGTTCCAGTTGTGCCGGTCTGATAGAAAAGACGGTTACCCTCTTTAGCGATACCGACGATTGAGGCCGTTGCTGGAGGCAATGCAAGGGTGCTGAGCTGACCCGACGCATCGACGTGACGAATTCGATTGTTGTTGCCAAAGTACGCGCCACCGTTTCCGTCATCGATAAACTCCCTACAATTTGAACCGAGCAGGCCAGTGCCGGCGGGGCCATCTACTCCGTTAGCATCGACCATCCCAAAGACACCTGCCAACGTCGCTACCACGCCCGTTGTCAAATTCATGGTTCGAATGACACCCTGGGCGCACTGCCCAAGAAACAACACCTGATGGCTGCCTTGCTTGACCAATCCCACACGAAGAATGTCTCCAAACTTGGCGGTAGTCATCGTTCCGTTCGCAACAGTCGCTCGTTCGCAGCTGCTGCCCGCAATCGTCTGTACGGTGCCCGCTGCAAAATCAATCATTCTGAATCTACAGGTAGATGGTTGGTAAAAGTACAGTCGCTCGTTTCCTTGCATCGTCAGGGCGACCGGCGCGCCTCGGCTTCCAGCAGACGACAACAAACCATCTATGTATCCGCTCAGCGGAAAGTGCCCCTGTTCTTCCTATCCGCCAGCCCGGGAGCGGCATCGCCGGTGTCTTCGCAGGGGGTCAGGACTGGTGACCCCCGAAGGCGGCGCGGGGTGGTTCAGCGGAAAGTGCCCCTGTTCTTCCTATCCGCTCCGCAACAACGGCGGCTTCGTCAGCGGGACGAGCCCAGGCCTTGGCGATCTGCGCGTCCAGACGCTCAGCAACCCCGACATCTGGACTGCTGGGAACGTGCGTGTGGTGCTGAACGCCTACGCCTACGAACATCGCATCGCGTTCTCGGGCGCCTTCTTCTACGTGGCCCGCGACCTCGACGGCTTCAGCGGCCACCGCATCACCTACAACTCGACGACCGATCAGCTGCCGAGCGGTGCGACGGCGACGATCTTCTTTGACGCGGGCGCGGACAGCACGACGGCACAAGTCGCCGGTGACCGCGTGCTGTTCCACCAAATCGGCACCGGCGGCCTCATCCTCCGCACCCGGTAGGTGCTAGGAGAACGGCGGTGAAAACGGCCGGAGGCGGATCGCGCGCCGGGGCGAGCTCGCCGTCGTCGACGCCAACGTCTTGACCACCGACCGCGTCACCGGCACGGGCCGACCTGCTTCGTCCACGCCGCCGACGCCGCCAGCTCTGTGCGGCGGGCTTGGCGGTTGGCGTCGGGGATCAGGTGGGCTCGTCGTCGACGGTGGTGCCAATCCACCACCCCAGCGCGGCTGCCCGTCGAGCGTATCCGGCGAAGGCCTGTTGGAGATGGCCGTCAGCACCGGTCGGCAGCTTCTGCTCGAAGTGCACACGCAGGTCCCGGAAGCGCTCGCGCCGCAGTCGGGCCAACACCCGGGCAAAGACCGCGTCAACCGTGCCGTGGGACACGCCGTCGATGCGGTGGACCACCACGTGGTGCCGGGCCGTCTGGCGACGCCGGGAGCGAGGCGGTGATGACTGTGCTGTGGCGCGAGCGTCGGTGGCGGCGTTGGCGACAGCGTTTCCCGAGGTCGGAGGCATGACACCATCGACGTCGAGGTCCCAGTCCACGCGCACGATCGAGAGCGACGGCGCCATCCGCACCCCAACCCGCGACGCCATGATGGCCGCGATGTCGTCGTCACCAATGGCCCACGCCGATGTCGCCGGAGCGTCAAAGGCCCGGCGGCACGCTTCGTCCAGTGCGAGCGCCTGGGCCAGCATCGACCACGGCAGGTCGAGGCTGAGGAGGCCGTGCCACGCCGGTACCGTCAGCGCCGCAGCCGGCACACGCGTCAGCAATGCCGAGAGTGATTCCTCGATGACGCCTTGCGGAGAGGCGGAGCGCTGCGTCGGCCTCACGAGGGCCTCCAGGGTGCCCTGCAGCGCCGGGTGGAAGTTGCGGGCGATGTCCTCGAGGTCGAAGCCACGCGGCGGCGTCTGGACGAGGAACGCCGAGGCGAGCCGGTTGAAGGTGAAGGGCCCGACGACGCCCGCAGTGCGCGGAAAGGCCTGCTGCAGCACGTGGAAGAGCCGCATCCAGTACTGCGCGTGATAGAGGGCCAGCCGCGCCGCTGCTCCGGGCTCGTCGTCCTTCACGCAGGCCAGCAGCTTCGCCGTGTCGGCGGCGTCGGCGCGGAACCGTCCGCCGTCATCGCGCAGGGGACTGCGCAAGAAGGCACCGAAGTCGTCCTGCAACGCCTGCCACCATGCCGGCGGCGCCACGGTCGACGTCGTCATGCGCGCACCGTGATGGCCTTCTTGACCTCGGCGAGTGCCACCGCGAGGGGTGGGATGTGGTCATCCCATTCCAGCAGCGTCGGAAAGGGACCGCCCCGCCGCCAGGCCTCGCGGTAGAGCGCCCAGACCTCATCGTCGACCGGCCGATCGTGGGTGTCGTGGCGCAAGCCGTCGTCGCGGGTGAGGTGGCCAGCGAGATGGACATAGGCGACACGCTCCCACGGGATCGCGTCGAGGAAGCCTCGGGGGTCGAAGCCGTGGTTCACGCTGGCGACGAAGACATTGTTGATGTCGAGGAGAAGCTGGCAGTCGGCGCCCTCGACGATCTGGCGCAGGAACTCCTGTTCGCTGAGGTCGTCATCGACGAAGCGGAGATAGGTCGAGGCGTTCTCGATGCCAAACGGCACGCCCAGGGCATCCTGCACGGCCTTGATGCGATCGACGGCCCACGGCACGAGCGACGACGACAGCGGCACTGGCAGCAGGTCGTGCAGATGCAGGCCCTGCGCCGCCGAGAAGCAGAGGTGGTCGGTCACGCACGGGATCTGGTGAGTCTCGACGAGCTCGCGGAGGCGCCGGAGGTAGGCCGTGTCGAGGGGATCGGTGCCGAGCAGATTGAGCGAGACGTTGTGGGCGACGATCGGCCAGCGGGCGGCAATGTCTCTGAGCTGACGACGAGGAAGCTCGCTGCGACCAAGAAAGTTCTCGGCGATGATCTCGACAAAGCCGAGACCGGGCGCACCCTCCTTGAGGGCGGCCAGGTGCACTGGTCGCAGGCCGAGGCCCACGGCGTCTCGCTGGATCGCGTGCCTTGGTATCACCAGCTCATTCGCCAGGCTCGGTGGAGGGGTCGACGTCGCCCAGCACGTAGCTCTCGCCGACGAGGGGACGACCGCGGACGTAGGCGATGACCGTGTCCATCTCGGTGCGCGACAGGATCTCGTAGTGGGGTGGCATGTTGCGGAAGGCGAAGTGCCCCTCGCTGATCCCCGACACGCCAAACGCGATGGCGGCCCGGAAGCGGGCGTCAGGACGATCGAGGAAGCCGGCGACAGCGGCGGCGACGTCCTGACCTTCGGGGACGTACACCTTGAAGGCGTCGTTCTCGCCGACGTGGCACATCGTGCACCCACCCTGGTCAAACGCCGTCGGCCCGTCACGGCCCTTGTCTTCAGCGGTCTCGGTGCAGCTCCAG
Organism: Deltaproteobacteria bacterium; assembly: GCA_016874845.1. GTDB lineage: Bacteria > Myxococcota > UBA727 > UBA727 > VGSZ01 > VGSZ01. The sequence goes on along the minus strand of VGSZ01000216.1, from coordinate 3,645 downwards.
CCCGCGCAATAGTTCACGCCCCGACAGTCGTGCACGAAGAGCTCGTTCCAGGGGTGAAGCACCATGCCCCGACAGGCGCTCGTTCCACCACAGGCCGCTTGCGTCGACACGACGCCGGGACGACCCTCGAGCAGGAGGGCGCCCTCAGCACACGCGGCGTCGAACTCGGCCAGCGAGATGGCGCCGTCTTCGTCGGTGTCGATGAGGCCGAGCGCGGCGGCGAAGCGGTCTTCGCCAAGGGCCGGCAGCTCCTCGCCGTCACAGTCTGAGTCGATGCCGTCAAACGAGCACTCACGCGCTCCGGGGTAGACCGTGTTGTTGAAGTCGTCGCAGTCCGCCGGTGCGGCGTGACCGTCGCGGTCGATGTCGACTGCTTCGCCTTCGCCTTCGCCTTCGCCTTCGCCTTCGCCTTCGCCCTCGCCCTCGCCCTCACCTTCCCCGCCCACGCGGCCCTCGCAGCCGATGATGGAGCTCGTCGACAGCGCGAGACCGGCCACGGCCGCGGACAGGCGAGGATGACGCTTGAGCACAGGAGACCTCCGGAGGAGTTTTCTCATAGCGTCTCTGCAGGATCGTTGAATGCGACACGGTGTCGCAGCCGCCACTCAGGCGTTCGCGAGCTTCACACGAGGTGGATCCGTCCGAGTGGTCAACCGCGATCGTCACGCGCAGGTGTGCGTGGGTGCACATCGATGCGTCTGCGACGGGAGCACCGCAGGCCGTATGCTACGCACAGGCCGCCGGCCCTCTCCGCATCGTCGAGGACACCATGCCCTGCCCCCTGCCCCGCCTTCCCCTCCTCGCCCGCGCCGTGGTGCCGTTCCTGCTCGCGACGGCGTGCACGTTACCGCCGTCGAACCCCTTCGACCCGGCGACTCCGCCCGACCAGCAGCAGCCCGGCTCGCTGCGCGGGCGCGTCGTGCTCGAGCATGAGGCCCCCGACGATGCGCTCGCGCTCGAGCTCGCCGCGGTGCGGGTCACGCTGCGCGACGGCGACGGGCGGGAGTTGCTGCAGGACGGCGCGCCGGTCACGCGCACGCTGGTCGACGCGGCCGACGACGGCGGCGCCTTCGTCTTCGACGACATCGTGCCCGGGACATACACCGTCTCGGTCGAGAACCTCGCATCGTCTTACGTCGCCCCGGCGATTCCGTTCGTCGACGTCCTGCCGGGCGACACGGCCGACCTGCGCGACCTGCGCTTTGTCTTCCTCGACAACGGCGACGGCATCGGCGCCATCGACGGCGTCGTCGACGTCGACGGCGGCCACGTCAGCATGTCCGCAGCGCTCGCACGACCCGCGCGAGCGTCTCGCCCGAGCACGCGTCGTCGAACTCCACCGCGACGTCGCCGACCGACAGCATGTACCGCGCGGCCACCGGCCGCACCGGCGCGGTCACCACCAGCTCGACGACCTGCAGCGCCTGCGAGCGCCCGGTGCCGCGGCGGTCGAGGTTCATCCGCCAAGCCCTCAGCGAGCGTGCGTCAACGCCGTGCGCGCGCGACCAGCCCACCGCGTCGCCGCCGGCGGCGGCCACGGCCCGCAGGCACCGCCGCGCGTCGGCCTCGTCGCGAATCTTCCGCCCCGCCATGCCGGACCTCTACATGGCCCGCATTGTCCGGGCACGGCGGAGATCGGTCATCCCGGCGTCGCTGATGGATCACTCCTCAGGAGCTTCGAGCCGTCGGCCGACGCCACCGGTTGGCCCCGCATCCGGGCGCGGCGGAGGAACGTGTCGCAGAAGATGTGCTGGCGCAAAAGGAGAGCCAAGTCCCAAATTCTGATCTGCGCTTCACTTGCCGTTCTTACACGACAGCACCGGTCCTGGCAGCCAACAGCAGCGCAGCACCCTCGGGCGCGGGGACCGCCGACGCTGTCGAGGGCGCAGACGACGATGGCGCGACCATCGGCTCCGTCGGCGACGGTGCGGGCCCGGCCAGCTGCGCCGCGAGGAAGAACGCGAGGGTCGGTCCAAGCACTGTCATGTCACTTCTCCGCCGTCCGTCAGGCGCAACCAGGCCCGGCGCGACCGCGAAGGACGGCGGCCGGCCTTCGGGGGTAGCGTGCGCGCATGACGCACGCCGAACCCACGCTGAACACGAACGGGACCGCCATCGCCCAGCCCGGCCCGCCGCAGCTGATGGCCCGGCTGCAGAAGGCGAAGCACCGCGTCGTCGTCCTCGGCGGCGGCTTCGCCGGCGTCTACACCGCGCGCTACCTGCAGGAGCTGCTCGGCGACCGCACCGACGTGCACGTCGAGCTGTTGAGCGAAGAGAACTACTTCGTCTTCCAGCCGCTGCTGCCCGAGGTCGCCGCCGGCGGCGTCAGCCCCACCCACGTCGTCAACCCCATCCGCGAGATGGTGCCGCGCGTGCAGTTCCGCTGGTCGAAGGTGCAGCGCGTCGACGTCGAGAACAAGCTCGTCTACGCGTCGCAGGGCGAGGGCAAGGAGCTGGTCGCCATTCCCTACGACCACCTGGTCCTGGCGCTTGGCAAGGTCAGCAACTTCTCGAGCATGCCCGGCGTGCAGGAGCACGCGCTGGCGATGAAGGACCTGTCGGACGCCTTCAAGCTGCGCAACCACGTGTACCGCTGCCTCGAGCTCGCCGACGTCGAGGACAACCCCGCCGAGAAGGCGGCGCTGCTGACCTTCGTCGTCGCTGGCGGCGGCTTCTCGGGCGTCGAGACCATCGGCGAGCTGTCCGAGATGCTCCACAAGGTGAAGCAGAACTTCAAGAACATCGAGGCGCGCGAGCTTCGCCTCGTGCTCGTGCACTCGCGCGACACGCTGCTGCCCGAGATGCCCGCCGCGCTCGGCAAGGCAGCGATGGAGATCCTGCAGCAGCGCGGCGTCGAGATCATCGTCAACGCGCGCACGAAGGCGGCGTCGCGCTACGCGGTGTACCTGAGCACGGGCGCGCGCCTCGAGACCCGCACCTTCATCTGCACCGTCGGCAACGCGCCGAACCCCATCTGCAAGGACGTCCTCGCCGGCGGCGCCTTCGTCGAGGGCAAGTCCGGCGGGCGCGGCATCGGCGTGTTCGAGACCGACCTGCACCTGCAGTGCACCGGCCAGACGCACGACTGGGCCGTCGGCGACTGCGCCGGCGTGCCGATGCCCGGCAAGCCCGACGAGATCTGCCCGGCGACGGCGCAGTTCGCCATCCGCCAGGGCAAGACCTGCGCGCAGAACATCCTGGCGACCATCGACAACCGGCCCGATCGTCGTCGGGAGTTCAAGTTCAAGGGGCTTGGCACCCTCGCCTCGCTCGGTAACCGCTCGGCCGTCGCCGACATGATGGGCGTGCAGCTGAAGGGCTTCATCGCCTGGTTCGCCTGGCGCACGATCTACCTGTCGAAGCTGCCGGGCATGATCCGCCGGCTGCGGGTCACCGTCGACTGGACCCTCGACCTGTTCTTCCCGCGCGACATCACCCAGCTGCAGCCCGAGGCGCCACCGCAGCTGCGCGTCGAGCACTACGAGCCGGGCGAATTGATCATTGGAAGACACGAGATCGGGCGTGAATTGTTCGTCATCCAGAAGGGCGCGTCTTCGCCGTCGACGTCATGGTCTGCTCGCGCTGCGACGGCCCGATGAAGATCATCGCCACCATCGAGGAGCCCACCGTCGTCAAAGCCATCCT
>VGSZ01000215.1 GCA_016874845.1 Deltaproteobacteria bacterium | reverse complement strand
CCCCCTGACTTGTCTCCCCTGAGTCGAGGCCCCCGATGACGACGAAGCACCCCACCGTGATCTACACCCACACCGACGAGGCGCCGGCGCTGGCGACCTACTCGTACCTGCCCATCGTCAAGGCCTTCGCCGGCGCCGCCGGCGTGAACATCGAGCGCAAGGACATCTCGCTCGCCGGCCGCGTCGTCGCCGCGTTCGCCGACGTGCTGCCCGAGGGTAGGCGGCAGGCCGACGACCTGAAGGAGCTCGGTGCGCTGACGCTAATGCCCGAGGCCAACATCATCAAGCTGCCCAACATCTCGGCGTCGATCCCACAGCTGAAGGCCACCATCGCCGAGCTGCAGCAGCAGGGCTACGCCCTGCCCGACTACCCCGACGCGCCGAAGAACGATGACGAGAAGGCCACCAAGGCGAAGTACGACAAGGTCAAGGGCAGCGCCGTGAACCCGGTGCTGCGCGAGGGCAACAGCGACCGCCGCGCGCCCAACGCCGTCAAGCAGTACGCCAAGAAAAACCCGCACTCGATGGGCGCGTGGAGCAAGGACTCCAAGACCCACGTCGCCCACATGAGCGGCGGCGACTTCTTCAGCAACGAGCAGTCAACGACGACGGACAAGGCCGGTGCGCTGCGCATCGAGCTGGTGCAGGGCAACGGCGAGACGCGGGTGCTGAAGGACAAGGTCGCCGTGCAGGCCGGCGAGATCGTCGACGCCACCTTCCTGAGCGCGAAGGCGCTGCGGGCGTTCCTCGACGAGCAGGTGAAGGACGCGAAGCGGCAGGGTGTGCTGTTCTCGCTGCACCTGAAGGCGACGATGATGAAGGTCTCTGACCCCATCCTCTTCGGCCACGCCGTCAAGGCGTACTTCGCGAACGTCTTCGACAAGCACGGCGCCCTGCTCGCCTCGGTGGGCGCGAACCCCAACGACGGCTTCGCCAGCGTGCTCGCGGCCATCGAGAAGCTGCCCGCCGACCAGAAGAAGGCCGTCGAGGCCGACATCGCACTGGCCTACGAGACCGGCCCCGACGTCGCGATGGTCAACAGCGACAAGGGCATCACGAACCTGCACGTGCCGTCCGACGTCATCGTCGACGCCTCGATGCCCGCCATGATCCGCACGTCGGGTCAGATGTGGAACAAGCACAACAAGCAGCAGGACACCAAGGCGATCATCCCCGACAACAGCTACGCCGGCGTGTACGAAGAGGTCATCGCCTTCTGCAAGGAGCACGGCGCCTTCGATCCAAAGACGATGGGCTCAGTGCCCAATGTCGGCCTGATGGCGCAGGCCGCCGAGGAGTACGGCAGCCACGACAAGACCTTCGAGGTGCCCGCCGACGGCACCGTCCGCGTCACCGACGGCGACGGCAAGGTCGTGTTCGAGCACAAGGTCGAGGCCGGCGACGTCTGGCGCATGTGCCAGGTGAAGGACGCCCCGATCCGGGACTGGGTGAAGCTCGCAGTGACGCGCGCGCGCCTGTCGAACACGCCAGCGGTGTTCTGGCTCGACGACAAGCGCCCCCACGACGCGCAGCTGATCAAGAAGCTGAAGCAGTACCTGCCGAACCACGACACGAAAGGCCTGCAGCTCGAGATCATGTCGCCGGCGGCGGCGACGAAGTTCTCGCTGACGCGCATCAAGGACGGCAAGGACACCATCTCGTGCACCGGCAACGTGCTGCGCGACTACCTGACCGACTTGTTCCCGATCCTCGAGCTCGGCACCAGCGCCAAGATGCTGTCCATCGTGCCGCTGATGAACGGCGGCGGCCTGTTCGAGACCGGCGCCGGCGGGTCGGCGCCCAAGCACGTGCAGCAGTTCAACGAAGAGAACCACCTGCGCTGGGACAGCCTCGGCGAGTTCCTCGCGCTGGCCTGCAGCTTCGAGCACCTGGCCGAGACCCGGCAGCACGCGGGCGCCCGCGTGCTGGGCAAGACCCTCGACCAGGCGACGGGCAAGCTGCTCGACGAGAACAAGTCGCCGCAGGGAAAGGTTGGCCAGCTCGACAACCGCGACAGCCAGTTCTTCCTGACGAAGTGGTGGGCCGAGGCGCTGGCGGGCCAGACCGACGACGCCGCGCTGGCGGCGAAGTTCAAGCCCATCGCCGCGGCGCTGGCCGACAAGTCCTCGACCATCGAGGCCGAGCTGAAGGCCGTGCAGGGCAAGCCCGTCGACATCGGCGGCTACTACGCCCCCGACTTCGGCAAGGCGACGGCGGCGATGCGGCCGAGCGCGTCGTTCAACGCAATCATCGACGGGATCGGCTGAGCGACTCGGTTCGGTTCGACACGGTTCAGGTCGTCGTCGCTGAAGCAGACGTCGAGCGCGGTGACCAGCATCTGCGCCTTCAGCATCGCGTTCATCGACGAGCCCGACTCGTTCGCCGCCTTGATGACGTTGAGCACGTAGCTGGCGACCTGGGTGCACGTCGTCGTGGACGAGCGATCACCAAACGGCGCGAACCGCCGCAGCGAGGTGCCCGAGCGGCACACGCCCCTCATCGACGCGCCGCCGGTGATCAGGGCCTGACCGTTCTTGTTCTGCCAGAAGCCGATGGTGCGCGCGGAGATGCGGACGGACCCGCACACCGCGGCCTGCGCGGTGGCCTGCTGGCCGGTCTCGCGGTTCGTGACCGTGTTGTCAGCGAGCAAGCGGCCCCACGTCGGCACCGTCCCGTCGCGCGTATGGGTGTCGCTCGCGGTCGCGAACGGCGGCTCGTGCACCGCCGCGACGGTCCCGAGCACGCCGGCGAACGAGTCAACCACGGTGATGTTCGCGAAGAACCGCGTCGTCGGGACCGTGAACGCGAAGTCCGCCATGCCGGTGGCCGCGCCCGATGGCGTGAAGGCGCCCGCGACATCCCACATCGCCATCGCGAAGCTCGTCCCTGCCGCGCCGCTGTCGAACCCGCAGGCATCGTCGAACCTCGCCGTGCTGCCGGCGGGGATCACGACGGGCATCGGCGTGTAGACGATGCACGTATCGCCCGAAGCGACGTCGTTGACGGTCACGCTCACGTCCTGCCGGTCGTTCGGGTTGCTCACGGCGACCTGCCCGCTGATCACCCTGCCGCTGTCGACCACCGCCGTCGGCGCGACAGCGACGACGTAGGTGAGCGTCGCGGTGCCGCCGACGCGGTTGACCCGCTCGGGGTCGACGTCCTTCTCCACGTCCCACTGGTCGCGCCGCACGAACTCGGTACACACCTTGGCGCTCGCTGACGACGAGCCGGTGGCGCCGGTGTCGACGGCCATGAACTTCGCGGTGCTGTCGAAGGTCGTTCACGTGCCTGGCTCGCTGCGGACAAGGCGCGAGTACGTGAAGGTCTTTGGCAGCGGCTCGCCGACACACGCCGTCCCGAGCGCGTCGGCCGCGCCCTTCAACGACGACAGCCCCTTGAACAGTTCGTCCAAGTCGACGCACTCGTCGACCTGGCAGGGCTCGGCGTCAGCGACGAAGAACGCGAGGTCGGATGTCGCGGTCTTCGGCGCGCCGTCGACGATCCACGTCGTGGTCACGCGGTTGGTGCCGCCGTCGGGGTCGCCGACGCCCTCGGGCCAGTCACACTGGTAGGCCATCATCGCCGCGTCCCCCGAGGCGAGGACGACGCTGTCGACGGCGAGGCTGCACACCCACCATGGTGACCCTCCGAGCGGATTGAGCCCCTCGTCGGCCCGCGCGACGGTCAACGTCTGCGCCTCGTTGTTCTGGAAGGTCACCGTCCCCGTGAGCAGCCAGTCGCTGAGCGTCGCGCCCATCGGACCGACGATGACGACGTAGGCCAGCGCCTTGTCGTTGGTCGCGATGCGCTCCGCCGGACCCGCCGTCTCGATGTCCCACAGGAACGTGCGGGTGGCGGTGAGCGGGGCGCTGGAGCGCGCGGCGCGAGAGCCCGTCATCGTCGCTGGCGTCACCGTCGGCGTCGTCGCTTGTGCGCTCGGTCCGTCGGTGCTGGCGTTGACGGCGCTGTGCTGCGCGCTGACCTACGCGTTCGCGCCCTCGACGCAGGCGTTCGTCGACGCATTCACGAAGCGCCAGACTCGCGCCCGCGCCTGACGCCCGGGTTCAGCGGGCCTTCGTACAGGCCTTTTCGACCAGCTCGAGCCGCCAGCTGTCGGGGCCGTAGCGACCGAGGATCGGCGGCAGGCCGTCGCCGCCTGGAGCGCCGAGCAGGAACGGCCCGACGGTGCCCTTGTCGACCACGTACGCCGCTTCGGGCTTCAACACCGCGACGGTGACGCCCTTCTTCACGTCGATGCCGTCCTTGCCGGGCGACAGCACCGCGTCGACGCGCAGCGTGACCCGCTGCCACGGCGCAAGGTTGCCGACGTCGGTCATGCCCTTCTTGACCTCGCGCTGCGTCGGCTGCGGGCCGGTGGCGTCCACGGCGACGACCTCGCCGACGACGACGGCCTTGGCGTCGAAGAGCACGGACTGGAGCGGCTCGGGAGGGATCGCCATGAGAGACCTCGGGCGCGGGGCGCGGCCGACGATGAGCGTCAGGCCCGCAGGATCGAGACGTCGCTGTAGAGCTTCACGAACTGCGACAGCTCGAGCTTGAAGTAGCCGTCGTTCTTGCCGTCGTTGCCGGCCTCGGACTCGCCCCACGGGTTGCGCAGCAGGATGTACTTCTTGCCGCCCGACTCCTCGGCGCCAAGCACCGAGTAGGCGTGGTTCGCGTAGACGCCGGTGTTCGTGTAGAGCTTCTTGTCATCGTGGGTGCCGGCGCACATCGGCTGCTTGTTGTCGCCGGCGGCCTTCACGGCGCGGAAGATCGCGTCCGGGCTGTCATAGCCGGGGTCGAGGTATGTGGTGGACTTGCCGGTGAGCGCCGTCAGCACGGCCGCGGACGAGCCGCCGTTGCCGATGGCGTCGTAGCTGCCCTTCCACTTGGCGAAGGCCTTCTCGAGGATCGGGAACCACAGCTCCATCTTGTCGGCGTCGGTGTGGCCGCCGGTGGTGCCGTAGATCGGACCGCCCCAGCTGCGCGTGTAGAGGTCGGCGTCGACGGTCACCATCTCCATACGGCCCGAGCGGCTGTAGAAGCGCACGTTGAAGTCGCGCTCGCCGGCGGCGTTGGTCGTCTCGGTGATCGCGTCCTCGATCGTCTTGGGCGACACGTGGGCGACGGCGGCGACGGCGGCGGGGAAGTAGCAGTTGCCGATGGCGCCCTGACGGACGTCGCCCGAGTTCACGCCGTTCACGAACAGCGGGCCGGTGTAGCGACGCAGCGGATACGTCGGCGTGCCGTCGGGCTTCGTCTCGTCCTTGTGGGGCTTGGGATCGTCGGTGGTGTCGACGCCCGACTGCGCCAGCACCGACAAGGTCGTGGCGATGGTCTTCAGGTCGGTGTTGTTCGTGCCGTCGCTGACCGACACCGCGATCTGGTCGCCGCCCTTGCCGGCGATCTTCAGGCCCGCCGGGATCGAGCCCTTGGCGTCGGCGGTGGCGTCGAGGACGTCGCCGGTGCGCAGGTTCGTGAAGCGCAGCTTCGCGCCCGGCTCGGTGAGCGGACGGCTGGTGTTGTGGCCCAGTCCGACGCTGCCGCGGCCGTCGTCGGTCAGCGTCAGGCGCATGCCGTTGAACTGGGCGTTGTCGGCGTCGCGGCCGCCGACCTTCAGCTCGACCCAGTCGGTGGCGGTGCCGTCGGCGCGGCGGCCACGCAGACGGATGACGTCGCCGGCGTTCAGGCGGCTCATCGCGTCGGTGCCGGTGACGCGGTTGGCGTCGAGCACGAAGCGCCCCTGCGCGTCGGTGCTGCCGATCTGCTTGGTGTCCTCGAGGTGCAGCCGCAGCGCCGGCGCTGACGACAGGTTGATCGCCTCGATGACGACGTTCTTCTCAAGGATGCCGCGGATGCCGCTGGTGTCGGCGCTGACCCCCGACGACGGCGGGGGCGGCAGCGGCGCGGCGCCGCCCGACTCGTTCAACGTCGCGCGGCCGACCAACGCCTCGAGGAAGTTCTTGGCCCCCGGCGAGAACGTGAAGCCCGACTGGTCGAGCAGCGTCAGAAGGTCCTGCTTCTCGCGCTTCGACATCCCCTGCGCCGCGAGCTCGAGCTGCGCCTTGCGGGTCATTCCCGGCGCCGACAGCGCCGCCGTGGCCTGGTCCGCCGAGCGCCCCAACTTGTCCGCCACCGCGCCCAGCAGCTCGAGCACGACCTTGTCGTCCACGAGCTGGTTCGGAGTGGCGGCGATGCGCTGGGCGATCGGTTTCAGCTGGCGGTCGGCGATGCGCATGGGTTCCTCGACAACGGAAAGTAGTGTGGTCTGTGTAGCCCGTTCGCCGCCGTTTCGGCGCGATCCGGCGCCAGGGCCGTGGATCCGCCCGACGACCACCGCACCGTGAGGGTGCTCATCCTCCGTTTGCCCGAGACCCATCCCGAAGATCCGGTTCGCGCTGGCGGCCCTCGCTCGATAGCCTCGTCATCGTTGGCGTTGTTTGCACCCGTCGAGGTGGCTCCGTGGATCGCCGCTCGCCTGCCGCCTCCTCCACCGCTGGTCTGCCGCACGCCGCGCGGCTGCTGCTCGTCGGTGGCCTGCTCGCCGCCGTCGCCGCCGTCGCCGGCTGCGCGCGGACCGTGGGCCCCCCGGTCACCGGCTGCGCCAACGACCTCGACTGCCTCGACGGTGAGGCCTGCAGCGCCGGCGCGTGCGTGACAGCGGGCAGCCAACCCTGCGCCAGCGACCTCGAGTGCGACCCCGGCAAGAACGAGGTCTGCTCGGCGGGCCTCTGCATCGTCGCTGCCAACGCCGCCAGCAACGGCGGCGGCAACGGCGCCGCCTGCACGGCGACGAAGGACTGCGGTCTCGGCCAGTACTGCGAGTCCGGCGGCGGCCAGTGCGCGCCGCTGCCCACCGACTGGTGCCGGCAGGACAGCCAGTGCAGCGGCCTCACCGTCCTTTGCAGCAACCGCGCCCAGGGCAGCGACTTCCCCGGCCGGTGCGTCCAGTGCATCGACGACGGCGACTGCGACGCCGGCTTCTGCGTGCCGCCCGGTGTCTGTCAGGCCGCGCCGACGACGAACGACTGCGGCCCCAATTCCCAGCCGGTGGCCGGCGGCCGCTGTCGCTGCGACCCCGGCTTCGTGGACGACGACAGCGGCGCCTGCGTGCCCGCGTCGGCCGGCGAAGGCGAAGGCGAAGGCGAAGGCGAAGGAGACACCGGCGGCGGCGACGGCGACGACTCCTGCGAGTTCGCGCTCGACCAGTTCTGCGACGAGCCCGACCTTTGCCCGCCAGGCACCGATGCCACCGACTGCGCCAACAGCAGCGGCGACATCTGCCTCGACTTCGGCTGGTACGGCGACGGCACGTGCGACTCGTTCTGCCCCCAGCCCGATCCCGACTGCGCAGGCGGCGGCGGTGGCAGCGACACCTGCGTGTGGGCCAACGACAACGAGTGCGACGAGCCGGTGCTCTGCGAGCCGGGCACCGACACCACCGACTGCAGCGGCGGCGGCGGCGGCTCCGGCGACACCTGCGTGTGGGCCAACGACAACGAGTGCGACGAGCCCAACCTGTGCGCATCCGGCACCGACACCACCGACTGCAGCGGCGGCGGCTCCGGCGATACGTGCATCTGGGCCAACGACAACTTCTGCGACGAGCCGGACTTGTGCGCCCCGGGCACCGACACCACCGACTGCGCCTAAAGCGCCCCTGGGCCGCCCGTGGCGCGCGCTCGCAGCGCGCCGACGACACGTCAACCCACAGCGCCCGCCGGCTGCATGCCCGCGCGAGCGGCGGCGGCGTGGCCGCCGACCTGCTACGGTCGACGGCGTGAGCCGCGCCTACCGCGTCGAGGTCGTTCCCCTGCACTCTGCCCGCGCCGACGTCGAGCAGAGCGACACCGTATGCGTCGACGTCGCGCTGCTGCCGATCCTTGGCGAACAGCCGATGCGGCAGCTGCTGCTCGATGAGCTCGGCCGCGACGGGTGGACGCCCACCGACGACGGCGGCCGCCAGAAGGACTGGGGCGACGGCATGGTCGCCACGGTCGGCGCCGACGGACGCAGCGTGACGGTGACAGCCACGCAGCAGCGGGCGGTCGGCGGCGGCGGCGCGACGCAGGCCGCCGCCGAGGCCAACGCCGCGCACAACGCCCAGCGCGCCGCCGTCGACGTCAAGCGCGAGGCGACCGAGCGGCTGGCGCGCGCCGAGGGCGACGTCCGCGCCGCCGTCGAAGCCGCCGTGCAGCGGGTCTACGTCGAGGCGCTGCAGCAGAAGGCGCGCGCGCTCGGCTACGTCGAGTCGATGCAGCGCCACGAAGGCGCCGACGGCTCGGTCGAGATCACGATCAAGGTGCGCGCGTAGCCTTGTCGCCGGCGGTCGTCTGCGCGCCGCGCGGGCGACCCGCCGACAGCGTGATCACGACGGCGAGCACGATGATCGCGGCGGCGACGACGACGCGGACGGTGAGGGGCTCGTGCCCGAGCCAGGCGCCGAGCAGCACGGCGACGACGGGGTTCACGTACGCGTAGGTAGCGACGCGCGACGCCGGCTCGACCTTCAGCAGCCAGCCGTAGCACGAGAAACCGAGCAGCGAGCCAAAGACCGCCAGATACACGAGGGCCGCCCACGACGACGACGTCACCGCGGCGACGTCGAGGTGCTCGCCGTCAAGCACGGCCAGCGCGGTCTGCACGAGCGCGCCGACCACCATCTGCAGGCCGACCGCCAGGGCGTTCGACGGGTGCACCGGCAAGACCTTCAGCACGATGGCGCCCAGGCCCCACGACGCCGACGCGGCGACGAGTAACAGCACGCCGGCGACCGGCACCGCGCGCTCGCTCGCGAAGGGGTCGACGAGCACGAAGACGCCGAGCAGGCCAAGGGCGATGCCCGTCCACGTGGCG
>VGSZ01000214.1 GCA_016874845.1 Deltaproteobacteria bacterium | reverse complement strand
CCAGGTCGACGTCGGCGGTGGCGCGTTCTACGGGCCCAAGATCGATGTGAAGCTGACCGACTGCCTCGACCGCAAGTGGCAGTGCTCGACGCTGCAGCTCGACTTCAACAACCCCGAGCGCTTCAACCTCGAGTACGTGAACCCGAAGGGCGAAAAAGAGCAGCCGGTGATGCTGCACCGCGCGCTGCTCGGGTCGATCGAGCGCTTCATCGGCATCCTCGTCGAGGAGTACGCCGGCGCCTTTCCCGCGTGGCTGTCGCCCGAGCAGGTACGCGTCGTCACGGTCAGCGACAAGCACAACGAGCATGGCCAGAAGGTCGCCGATGCGCTGCTGGCGGCGGGGCTGCGGGCGACGTTCGGCGAGAGCTCCGAGAAGCTTGGCGCCAAGATTCGCAACGCCCAGATGGAGAAGGTTCCGGTGATGCTCGTCGTCGGCGACAAGGAGGTCGAGCAGGGCGGCGCCACGGTCCGCCTGCGCGACGGCAGCGACAAGGGCTTCTTCGGGCTCGACGCGCTGGTGCCGTTCCTGCGCGAACACTGCGCGGTCCCCGTCGTCGACTGATCCATCGGAGGGGGCGGGCGGGGGCTGGGAGCGCCCGGTCGCGCACGCCCCTCTTGCGTCGCGCGGCGGCTCCGCTAGGAATCGCCGCAGTCTTTCTCGATCCACGGCGCCCGCGGTGGATCATCGAACCCGGCCCCGCCGACCCTGTCGCCGAGGCCGCTCCGTCGCGAGACGGTTGGAGCGCACATGGCCCGCAAGCAGAAGAAGAACCCGAAGGTGAAGACGAACCGCGCCGCCGCGAAGCGCTTCAGCACCACCGGCACCGGCCTCATCGTGTTCGGCGCCAAGGGCCACCGCCACGGTCTCAGCAACAAGAGCCGCAAGCACAACCGCAAGCTCAAGAAGGTGCGGTACATGTCGCCCGGCGACGCGCAGCGCGTGGCGCGGCAGATCCCCTACCTCTAGCGCGACGCCGGGGTTCCCCGGCCCGGCGGAGCGACGTCGTCGTCGCCGCCCGCACCTCAATCACGTCAGCAGTCGGGGCCACGTGCCCCCCTATCGGAGTCGGAAATGGCCAGGGTCAAAGGCGGAGTCAAGACGCGTCGTCGTCACAAGCGCATCCTGAAGATGGCGAAGGGCTACTACGGCTCGCGTCGTACGATGTTCTACATCGCGAACGAGACCGTGGAGCGCGCGCTCGCCTACGCGTTCCGTGATCGCAAGGTGAAGAAGCGTGACTTCCGCAAGCTTTGGATCCAGCGCATCAACGCCGCCGTGCGTCCGCACGGGCTGAACTACAGCGCGTTCATCGACAAGCTGAAGAAGAAGAACATCGGTCTCGACCGCCGCGTGCTCGCGAAGCTCGCTGCCGTCGACCCGGCGGGCTTCGACGCTGTCGTCGCGCTCGCCAAGGGCTGAGCCGCCCCGCCAGCTGAGGCGTCGGCGTCCCGCCGGCTCCCTTGGTGGCGCTCACCGCGAGGTTCTTCCCGGACCTCACCGCGCACGCCGCACGCCGCTCCGTCTTCGACGGGTGGTGTGCGGCTTGTTCGTCCCTGCAGGCGCCGGAGGACGCCGGGGCGCCCGCGACTCGCGGCGCCCGCCCTCGCTGCGGATGGGCTTTCGTTCCCCCCGACAGACGCGCTATCCACGACGTCGACCACGAGCAGAAACCTTCGGAGCGCCCGTGACCCTCGCCGAGATCGAGTCTCTCCTCGACAAGAGCTTTGCCGAAGCCCGGGCCGCCCTCGCGGGGGCGGCGAACCCCGCCGCGTTGGAGGCGGCGCGCGTGCAGTTCCTCGGGCAGAAGGGCTTCCTGCAGGCCGCCAAGAAGTCCGTGGGCCAGCTGGCGTCCGTCGACGACAAGAAGAAGGCCGGCAAGCTCTGCAACGACCGCGACCGTGAGCTGCAGGACGTCTACCAGGCTAACCTCGATCGCCTCGCTCGTGAGGCCCGCGTCGCCGAGCTTGCGCAGCGTCAGGACATCACGTTGCCGGGGCGCCGTAGCCGCCGCGGCCACCGCCATCCGCTGTCGACGACGTGCGACGACATCCTGGCCGTGCTGCAGGGCCTTGGCTTCGAGCCTGCCGAGGGCCCCGAGGTCGAGCACGATTTTTACAACTTCGAGGCGCTGAACATCCCGCGCGACCACCCCGCGCGCGACATGCAGGACACCTTCTACGTCGACGCCGGCGGCGCCGAAGTCGTGCTGCGCACGCACACGAGCCCGGTGCAGGCGCGGGCGATGCTCGCCGCGGGCAAGCCGCCGCTGCGGGTGTCGTGCTTCGGGCGCGTCTACCGCAAGGATGACGATCCGACGCACAGCCCGATGTTCCACCAGATCGAGGGCCTCTACGTCGACCAGAACGTCACGTTCGCCGACCTGAAGGGCACCCTGCAGCTGTTCGCCGAGCGCATCTTCGCCCCCGGCGTGCGCGTCCGGCTGCGGCCGAGCTTCTTCCCGTTCACCGAGCCGTCCGTCGAGGTCGACATCTCGTGCTTCGCCTGCGGGGGCACCGGGCGCGGCGGCAACGTCGCCGCCGAAGACGGCCGCTGCCGCCTGTGCAAGGCCACGGGCTTCATCGAGATCATGGGCGCCGGCATGGTCGACCCCGAGGTCTTCAAGGCCTGCAAGCTCGACCCCGACCACGTCACCGGCTTCGCGTTCGGCATCGGCGTCGAGCGGGTGGCGATGCTGCGCTACGGCATCTCCGACATCCGGCTGCTGTACGAGAACGACGAGCGCTTCCTCGCGCAGTTCCCCTAGTCGCGGCGGCGCCCGTCCGGGGGCGTCCGCGCAGTTGCGTCATTTCGTCTTCCCCCGAAGGAACCTTCATGCACGTCAGCGGCAAGTGGCTCGCCGAGCTGGTCGATATCCCCAAGGACATCACGCCGACGTCGATCGCCGAGAAGCTGACTTCGGCGGGCCTCGAGGTCGAGGCCGTCGTCGATCTTGCGGCACAGCTGAAAGGGGTCGTCGTCGCCCGCGTCGACTCGTGCGTGCCCCACCCCCAGGCCGACAAGCTGAAGCTCTGCCGCGTCGACTCCGGACTGCCGTCGGGGGCCGTCGACGTCGTCTGCGGCGCCGCCAACGTCCACGGCGGTGCGCTCGTGTGCTTCGCGCCGCCGGGCATGGTGCTGCCGGGCGGCAAGCGGATCGACGTCGCCAGCGTCCGCGGCGTCACCAGCCACGGCATGCTGTGCTCGGCCAGTGAACTCGGCCTCGAGGCGACGAGCGACGGGCTGCTGCTGCTTGCCGACGGCGAGCCCGGCGTCGTCGTCGGCGCGCCGGTCGCGCCGCTGGTGGGCCGCGACGATGTCGTCTACGTGCTCGGTGTGACGCCCAACCGCCCCGACGCGCTGTCGCACGTCGGCGTGGCCCGCGAGCTGGCGGCGGCGCTGCGCACGCGCATGAAGCTGGCGACGCCAACGTGCCCCGAGCGGGGCGGCCCCATCGACGGGCTCGCCCGCGTCACCATCGAGGACCCCGACGGCTGCCCGCGCTACGCCTGCCGCGTCATCGAGGATGTCGCTGTCGGGCCGTCGCCGCGGTGGCTGCAGGCGCGCCTCGCGGCGGTGGGCATCCGCAGCATCAACAACGTCGTCGACGTGACCAATCTGCTGATGATGGAGCGGGGCATCCCGCTGCACGCCTTCGACTACGACAAGCTTGGCAAGAGCGGCAGCCGGGCGGCCATCGTCGTGCGCGGCGCCCGCGCCGGCGAGACGCTGGTGACCCTGGATGGCAAGGAGCGCACCCTCGTCGAGGGTGACGTCGTGATCGGCGACGTCGCTGGCGAGCATGGCCGCGCCATCGCGCTGGCGGGGGTGATGGGCGGTCGCGACACCGAGGTGTCGTCGTCGACGACGCGGGTGCTGCTCGAGGGTGCACACTTCAACGCCAGCCGCGTGCGGCGTACCGCGCGGCGCCTCGACCTGCACTCCGAGGCCAGCCATCGCTTCGAGCGCGGCGCCGACGCCAACGGCGTGCTGCAGTCCCTCGACCGCGCCGCGGGGCTGGTCGCCGAGCTGTCGGCGCCGCACGGCAAGGAGAACCGCGCTCGCGTCGCCCGTGGCGTCGTCGACAGCTACCCGCGCAAGGTCGCCCCGGCCATCGTCACGTTGCGGCCACGGCGAGCGGCCGCCTTGCTCGGCGTGGCGCCCAGGGTCGTCGACGAGGCAGCGGTGAGCAAGCTTCTGCTGTCCCTCGGGCTCGAGGTCGAGGGGCGTGAGGCCGAGGCCATCCGGTTTCGCGTACCGACCTACCGACCGGACCTGACCCGCGAGGTCGACCTGATCGAAGAGCTGCTGCGGTTGGTCGGCATGGACCAGATCCCGTCGACGCTGCCGGCCCGCGGCGGCGAGGCCAACGCCGGACTGTTCGACGTGCGCCGCCATCAGGCGCTGTCGGCGGCGCGCCGGGCGCTGCGGGCCGCCGGCTACGATGAGGCCATCAACCTCGCCTTCGCCTCGCCCGATGACGTCGCGCGGTTCCCAGCGTGGGACGGCGGCGGTGAGCCCATCCGCGTGAAGAACCCGCTGGGCGAAGAGCGAAGCCTCATGCGCCGGTCGCTGCTGCCCGGCCTCGTGCAGAACATGGCCACCAACCACCGGCGCGGCGTCGTCGAGGTGCGCCTATACGAGTCCGGCACGGTGTTCCTCGGGCGCAACGGGCAGGGCGCGATGCCGCGCACCGACGACCGCGCCGCCGCCGCCGGCCGAGACGCCTTCGCCCTCGAGCGGCCCCGGCTCGCCGGCGTCGCCTCGGGAGCCAGCGTCGGCGCGACCTTCGATCGCAAGGAGGCGGCATTCGACTTCTTCGACCTGAAGGGCCACCTTGAGGAGCTGCTCGACGATGTCGGCGTCATCGGCGCGCGCTTCATCGGCCTGGATGGGGCCGCCGTGGTAGCGCCGTTCCTGCATCCGCGGGCGCGGGCGAGCATCCAGGTCGAGGTCGACGGTGCCGACGTCGTGCTCGGCGTCGCCGGCGAGCTGCACCCTGACATCTCCGCGCTGCACGATCTGCGGTCTCAGGCCTACGCCTTCGACCTCGACGCCGAGCTGCTCGCGGTGGCGGCGCGCGCGCGGGTGCGCGCCCGCCCGCTACCGCGGTTCCCGTCGGTGCGGCGCGACTTCGCGCTGCTGGTCGACGCGGCGCTGCCGGCGGCGGCGCTTCAGGGCTGCTTCGCCGCGGCGCCGGCGGCGACGGGCCTGCTCGAGCACGTCGCGATCTTCGACGTCTACCAGGGCAAGGGCGTCCCTGACGGCAAGAAGTCCGTCGCCATCGGCGTTACGCTGCGCGCGGCGGATCGCACGCTGACCGACGCCGAGGTAGCGGCGGTCGTCGATGGCCTGCTCGGCGGCGCCCGGGCGCTGGGGGCCGAGGTGCGCGCCGGATGACCGCGTCGTTGCCGGGGCCCCTGTCTGCCCCCTCGGAGTCGCCCGATCGCCGGCGGCAGCGGGCCCGGGGCCTGACGCTATGGGCCGTCGTCGCGATGGCGCTGTCGCCCTTTTCGGTGCCGACCTTTGGCGCCGGGGCGCTGCTCGGGATGGCGCTCATCGTGGTGGCGCTGCTGCTCGAGCGGCGGGGCATCCGGGCGCGGGGGCCGCTGGTCGCGGGGATCGTGGCGGTGGCGTCGTCGCTGGCGTTCGCTGGCGCCTGCGGGTTTCTCGTCTTGCGGACGGCCGAGGTCACCGGCCGTGAGGAGGCGCGTCAGGACCGCGTCGAGCGGCGGTTCGACCGGGCCTTTGACGCTGCGGGGAGGGCGCCGCCCTCGGGGACCGGACAGCGCGCGCCGGGGGGTGACGCCGGCGCCTACCCCGGTACAGACTCGTTGGGTCACGACGTTGTCGACCGCGGGAGAGATGCGCGATGAATGACGGGCAGAGCAACGGCGGTCGCACGATCACCAAGGCCGATCTGGTCGAGGCCGTGCACCGGACAATGGGCTTCTCGAAGAAGGAGTCCGGCGAGATCGTTGAGCGCGTCTTCGAGTCGATGAAGCACACGCTCGAGCAGGGCGACGACCTGAAGATCTCCGGCTTCGGCAAGTTCGACATCCGTCGCAAGAACGCGCGGCGTGGGCGCAACCCCAAGACCGAAGAAAATCTGACCATCGCCGCGCGCACCGTCGTGACGTTCAAAGCCAGCCACGTGCTCAAGCAGCGGGTCGCCGGCGAAGGCGCGCGCTCCACGTCCACCATCGATCGCGCGCCCGCGCCGGGTCAGGGTGACGACGACGACGGCTGAGCCCACGGCCACGGCGGCGCGTGCGGCCCACCGCGGAGCCGAACGGTGCCGACGACAGCGACGACAGCGACGACAGCGACGACAGCGACGACAGCGACGGCAGCGACGACAGCGACGACAGCGACGGGAGCGAGCGTTGACGATGGAAAAGGGTAGGAAGACGGCGGGGACCGTCGTCGTGGACGAGCAGATCAGTGTGCTGCCGGAGCGGAAGTACTTCCGCATCGGCGAGGTCGCCGAGATCGTCGGGGTCGAGCCCCACGTGCTGCGCTACTGGGAGACGCAGTTCCCGCAGCTGCGGCCGCACAAGGCGCGCAGCGGGCACCGTCTCTATCGTCGTCGCGAGGTCGAAACGCTGCTCGTGATCAAGGACCTGCTGCATGTGCAGCGCTTCACCATCGCCGGGGCCCGGCAGGCCCTGCGGCAGGGCGTGACGTCCACGTTGCCGCGCACCGCGGAGCAGCTGACGCTGCCGCCGGCGCCGTCGGTGACCGCCCGGCACGCGCGGGTGCTCGAGTCGACGATCCCGCAGGAGGTCGACGACGACGACGACAGCGACGAAGAACTCGGGGGCGAGCGCGACGACGAGGTCGACGAAGAGCCCGGCGATGACGCTCTCGACGATGCACGCAACGCTGGAGAGGAAGAGCACGAGGAAGAGCACGAGGAAGAGCACGAGGAAGAGCACGAGGAAGAGCACGAGGAAGAGCACGAGGTGGAGCTCGAGCTCCACCTCGCCGGTCCGTTGCCGCCCCCGAGACCGGACGAGACCGAGGTCTGCGTCGAGGCGCTCGACGGCGAAGCGCTCGCCGCCGCGCTGGAGGCCGAGATGGCCACCCGGCACGAAGACGTGGTCGCCGTCGAGGCCCGCCCTGCGCCGGCGGCGGTGACGACCCGCCGGGCGCGGCTCCTGCTGCGGCACGCGGCGCGCGACCTCGAGATGCTCATCGCCGGCCTCCGCCGCCGATAGCGGGTCGACCGCCAGGCGGCCGGCCCCGGGCGCGGCCGCCCTCACCCGCGGCTTCGCCGCTGCCCTCTGCCAGGTCGAAGAGAGGGTCTCCTGTCTCCCGGATTGGCGTCAGTGGGCGGCGCGGCGGCCCTCACCCGGCTGCCCTCTCCCAGTCCGTGGAATTCTGGGAGCGGGCCTCGTTTCGCCCGGATTGGCGTCAGTGCGCTTCAAGCTTGCCTTCGCCACGATCGGGGGAGGCTCGTCGAGGATGGCTTGGATCCTGAGGGGCCGCCGCTCCCCGCCTCAGGCGGGAAGCACCGCGGCGACCACCACCGACTGCGAGAACGCCAGCGTCTGCCGGCCGAACGTCGCCAGCTCCATGCGCGTCGAGCAGCCGACGACGGGGATGTCGGAGCCGAAGCGCGATAGGAGACGCGTGACGTCCCACAGCGGCGCGCCGAACAGGCTGGCGTCGCGGGTCGTCGACGAGAACACGACGAAAGCCAGCGGCTGGCGCGCTCCGAGGGCCTCGGCCATGGCGTCGACCGCCTCTTCGAGGTCGTCGCGCGCGACGTCCTGATCGCGCAGCGAGAACGCCACCTCGGCGCCGATGCGCAGGCGCTCGGCGACCGCGACGGCCCCGGTGCGGGTGTCGATGCCGGTGATGGTGCGCAGCACGCTGGCGTCGCCATCGTCGACGTCGAAGTTGCAGAACAGCGCGCCGCCGAGGCCGGTGACGCGCTGGCGCAGCGGCTCGGGCAGGTCCGCCATCAGCATCTCGAGGGCCGGGCGCCCGTCCAGCTCGCGGATGGTGTTGGTCGCCGCAGCGGTGATCGTGCGCGTCGGCCCGAGCTGGCGGGTCGCCTGTGACGTCGCGAGGACGCACCGCACCAGGGACGTCGACAGCAGCGCCGCGCCGGGCAGCAGGTGGCGCACCGGGCGCCCGGTCAGCGCGCCGACGGCGTCGCCGCCGGCCTCGTGCAGCTCGCCGAGGATGCTGCTGCCGCCGGTGCCGCCACCGCCGTTCAGCGCGACGAACCGCGTCGTCGCGAACGGACCGTCGGCCAACAGCGGCCCGGCGGTCTGCAGGCCGTGCTCATGCAGCGGAGCGTGGCGCAGCTCGGCGACGGCGCCGTCGAGCGCCTCGTGGTCGGCGCCGGCGAAGACGATCACGACCAGCCCGGGCCGGCCCTCGGGGATGCGCTGGTCATGGAAGGCCGCGCGGCCGACGTAGCCGAGGAACGGCAGGTGCTCGAGCAGGTCGCCTAGCGCCGCCTGCATCGCGGCGTGCTCGGTGAGGCGCGGCGCGGCGAGGTTGTGTGGAGGGGCGTCGGCGTCGACGTCGCCCGGGTCGAGCAGGCCCTGCGAGACGAAGGCCAGCGCGAAGCCCACCGGCGTGCGCGCAGCGACGAAGCCCTGCGCGCGCAGCCTCGTGGCGACCTCAAGGATCGCCTCGACCGGCGTAGTCGCAAGGGAGCTGCTGACGTAGGTGCGCACGGTAGGGCGATAGCGGAACGCCGGTGACCGATCGAGGAGGATCCACAGCCGCCGCCGTCGCGGGCGGACGCGCGGCGCCTACGACGAGAAGCCGGCGCGGCGCAGGAGGTCCCAGCTGACGCCGTCGTCACCGCCGGCGTGACCGCCGGTGCCGCCGCGCGACAGGAGCCGGCGCACGTACTTGCCGATCATGTCGCTCTCGAGGTTGACAACGTCGAGAGCGACATGATCGGCAAGTAC
>VGSZ01000213.1 GCA_016874845.1 Deltaproteobacteria bacterium | reverse complement strand
CCCGCTCGCGATCGTCGACGACCGCGCTGAAATCCCATCCGGATGCGGTGCGTTGTCTGCTGCGCGCAGTGCGTGGGCCGTTACGCAGCCGGACTCCCACCCTGCGCCCACACCACCCACACACAGTCGCCCTCCGGCTGTGATCGCGGCGCAAGGGTGCGTCCAGGGCGGCGGGGCGTCGCCGGCGTTCGCCGCGTGGGACTTGTCGGTTGAGCAGTTGCGTCGACGGTAACACTGCCCTACGCGCCGGACAGCGTCGCCGTGGGTCGTTCCGACGGTGACCGTCAGCGCGTGAAGGAATCCACAAGGAATCCCTGATGAGCAGCTCTCCTGGCGGTCTGCTGCCGCCCCTTGATCCAAACCCCCAGGGGCAGAGCGCGACGTCGCGCATCCTGTTGACGTCGGTGCTGATGGCGCTGTCGATCCTGATGATGCAGTGGCTGGCGCCCCCGCAGCCCCCGGCGTCGTCGGAGCCGAAGGCCGTGGCGACGACCGAGACCGCCGCCGGCGCGGACGCGGGCAGCGGTGCGGCGGGTCTACAGGCGGCGCCGGCGTCCGTGGGCACGCCCGACGATCTGCCTGAGCAGACGTGGCGCACCAGCGCTGATGTGGCGAAGGCGTCGGGCAGCAAGGACATCGAGGGCGGCTACGCGGCGACGCTGTCGTCGTGGGGCGCCCAGATCCAGAGCTGGCAGCTCGACGCCTACCTCGAGACCGAGCCCCACAAGGCTCCCGACCGCGAGCGTGGCGTGCGCGTCGACATCGCCAGGGGCGCCCACGACGGCGCGCGCATGCCGGCGCTGCGGTCGCGCGGCGGCGACGTCGCGCTGGCCGCCCGGGCGCCGTGGGAGATCGTGGAGCGGGGCGAGCGCAAGGTGGTGTTCTCGCGCTTGACGTCGTCGGGCGTGCGCCTGACCCGCACCTACGAGTTCGACCCGCGCTCCTTCACGGTGAAGCACGAGTTGAACCTGAAGAACGAGAGCGCGCAGAAGCGCACCGCCGAACTCGACGTCGCCTTCGTCGGTGTCGAGCGGCCGGGGGAGCGCGACGAGGGCGGGCTCTTGTCGCCGGCGACCGACCAGCTCGGCGGCGCCTGCGTCGTCGGTGAGGACCGCCACGCGTTCTTCTCGAAGGCCGTCGAGAGCGACCCCGCGGATCACGTGTGGAAGGGGGCGGTGCGCTCGGCCTCCGTCGACCGCCACTACTTCGTCGGCGCCCTGACCTTCGACGACGTCCCCACCGAGGGCTGCAAGGCCACCGCCTGGAAGGAGGGCGACGAGCGCCGCGGCCTCGAGGTCGTCGTGTCGCTGTCGTCGATCCCGCTCGCCCCCGGCGAGACGAAGACGTTGGTGCAGCAGGGTTTCCTTGGTCCCAAGCAGTTCGGGGTGTTGCAGCAGTTCGGTCACGGCCTCGAAGAGGCCGTCGACTTCGGCATGCTCGCCGCGCTGTCGCGGCCGCTCTTGTGGCTGCTCATACAGTTCAAGGCGCAGACCGGCGACTACGGCCTGGCCATCGTCCTGCTGACGCTGACGATCTTCGGCCTGACGCTGCCGCTCACGCACAAGTCGATGGTCGAGATGAAGAAATTCAGCAACATCATGAAGACGCTGAAGCCCGAGCTCGACCAGATCAAGGAAAAGTACGGCCACGACCAGCGGCAGTTCGTCGAGAAGCAGCAGCAGTTCTTCGCCGAGCGCGGCGTCAACCCGTTCGCCAACCTGATGGGCTGCCTGCCGATGTTCATCTCGATGCCGGTGTGGATGGCCCTGTACCGCACGCTGTCGACGTCCGTGGAGCTGTATCAGCAGCCGGCGTCGTGGCTGCCTGGCGTCTTCGACCTGACCCAGCCCGACATCATGATCCTCGGCTGGCCGCTGTTGCCCTTCATCGTCTGCGGCCTGATGCTCGTGTCGACGCTGCAGCAGCCGCCGCCCGAGGACCAGCCGCAGATGAAGTACGTGATGTACGGCATGCCGGTGTTCTTTTTGTTTATCATGTTCAGCATGGCGTCGGGTCTTTCGATCTATATGATCACCAACAGCCTGCTGCGCATGGCACAGAGCTGGTGGATCAAGCGCAAGTACGGCTGACGGTAGCGGGCACCGGGTCGGGGCGTGGGCTCTGACGTCGGTGACTCCTTGCAGGAGCGACGGATGGGATTCCACAAGCGGCGGCGGAACCGCGGCGGCGGTGGCGGTGGCGGGCACCACGGCCACGGCGGCGGGCACCACGGCCACGGCGGCCACGGGTTCTGGACGGGTGAGGCCAACGGCCTGCAGCCCGGCGACGACATCGGCAACCGCAAGAACTTGAAGGCGCTGGTGATGCCGCCCGACGACCTCGGCAATCGCCGCGATCCCGAGGAGGACGAGTTCATCCCTGCCGACGATCTCGGCAACCGCGTCGACGCCAACCCGACCCACGAGCTGTCGGGAGTGCTGCTCGACCTCGATCCCCGAAAGCGTCGCCGACGGCCCAAGGGCGCCGCGCCGCTGGAGCGTATCGGCCGCTTCGTGATCGGCGGCGTCAACCCGCTGATCGCCGGCGGCAACCGCCCGCCGGCGCCGGGCTTTCAGCCCGCCTTCGCCGACGAGTCCGAGGCTGACGACAGCGACAGCTTCGGCGAGCCGCGCGCGCCCCAACAGCGCCCGAAGCAGCGACAGCAGCAGCAGCAGCAGCAGCAGAAAAAGAAGTTCGAGCACGTCGATGGCATCGCCGCGCAGGAGGTCTCCGAGCGCCGTGCCGCGCGCTTCTTCGACTTCGACGAGGACGATCGCTTCGAATACACGCTGAGGTCGCCCGCCGAGGACAAGCGCGCCCTCGCCGAGCGCTTCGTCGCCGACATCCTGCGCGAGGCCGGCCGCGACGCCACCGTCGCCGCCCGCATCCTGCAGGACGGCGACAAGCCCAAGCTCGTCGTCACCATCGACGATCGCGGCCCGTCAGCGACCCTGCCCCCCGAGCGGCGCGGCCCCGCCAGCGACGGCCCGCTGTTCGTGCTCGGCAACGGCGCGCTGCTGTCGCTCAACTACCTCGTGAACAAGGTCGTCAATCGCTACCCCGACGACCGCATCCGCCTCGCCGTGCTGCCGCTGCTGGACGAGCCGCTGTACCTCGTGAGCCTCGAGCAGCACCGCCGCCGCGCCGCGCCCGTCACCGCGCCTGTCGTCCTCACGTCGGCCGCGGCGCCCACGACCGCCCCCGCGATCGCCCCCGTCGTCGTCGCGCCGGCCGCGACGTCGGTGGCCCCCGAGAGCGCGTCGTCGATCGCCGAGCTGGTCGTCCCGGCGCCGCCGCCGACGGTGCTGCCGTCGGCGGCCCCGGCCGCCGACGACGAGGGCCCGGCCCGCAAGCCCCGCCGCGGGCGCAAGAAGGTTGCCGACGCCGACGTGGTCGACGAGGCCCCGGTCGCTCCGGCGGCTCCCGCGATCGCGGCGGTGCCCGAGTCGTCGCTGCCACCGCCGGTCGCCGCGCCCGCGCCTGCCGCGGTCGCCGCGCCCGCCGCCGCGCCCGCTGCGATCGCGGCCACGCCGTCGTCGGAGCCCGAGCTCGAGTCGCCGTCGAAGGCGCGTCGTCGTGTGCCGCCGCTCGACGACTTCCCGGTGCGTCCGCCGCGCGGCGACGGCCCGCCGCTGCGCGGCAAAGTGCGCCGCGCGTCGACGGCGTTGGTCGAGGTCGTGCGGGTGCCGAAGAAGCAATGATCGACGCGCCCCTGTCGCGTGCGCGACAGGCATTTGCTGGCCGGGCGTGTCGTCGTGAACAGGCGAAGCGACCCGCGCGCCGCAGCAGGCCAAGACGACAAAGCGAACGCGATCGGCTGCAGGGCCCGGGTCGCTTTGCCGTGTGGGCACTCCACGAAGCGCCGGGGGGTCTCGGGACCAAGGCGAAAGCGGGCCAGGCGACAAGGTCTGTCGATGACGACGCCAAAAGCGAAAGCGCCGGCAGTGGGGCGCAGCCCGATCGACGAACAGGCAAGAAGCGCTGTCGAAGAAGCGGGCTCAGGCGACGGCCGCCTCGTCGTCGACGACGCAGGCAGCGAGATCGACGCGCATCGCCTCGACGGAGCGCTCGTACAGCTCGCCAAATGGGATCCCGAGCACCCCACAGCGTC
The DNA here is from genome assembly GCA_016874845.1 of Deltaproteobacteria bacterium. Lineage (GTDB taxonomy): Bacteria > Myxococcota > UBA727 > UBA727 > VGSZ01 > VGSZ01. Next base: position 4,826 of record VGSZ01000213.1, on the reverse strand, counting down.
GTCGCAGCGTGCCGTTCATGACGTGGCGGAACCACGCCTCGGCGAGCGGCAACAGGAGCGCCGCCGTCGCGCGGCCCACCAGGCCCTGCCCGATGCCGGCGGCCTTCAAGAGGTGCACCGACTCGACGGCGAGGACGCGGTGGCGGTGCTCGTCCTTGAGGATGTCCTGCAGGCAGGTGCGCAAGAGCGGCTCGTCGACCCGGGCGAGCAGGGCCTCGGCGAGGTTGCTCGCGTAGTACTCGATGGCCATCGTGACGGCCTGCGCGCCGACTGTGGGGTGCGCGCCCTGCAGCCACTTGCCCGAGGCGCGGCCGACGAAGCTGACGAAGTGCTCGCGCGGGTGTGTGTCGCCGACGCATTGGGCGACGTAGCGGCCGAGCAGGGCGCCGTGGGCGAGCTCGTCTTGAATCTGGGCGGCGAAGGCCTGCTGCACCTGGGCGACGGGGCTGGCCGCCGACAGCGCGGCGAGGTTCTCGGGGCTCGATGCCTCGGTGAAGTACATCTGGGTCAGGTAGAAGCCGAAGGCGTCGCGGATCTTCGACGACGAAGACGACGTCAGTCTCGTGCCGTCGAACGTGTCCCACGGCAGCGCGTCAAGGCGACGCTCGACGTTGCGCCTCAGCGTGGCCTGGATGGCGCGGTCGAGCCTCGCGGTGCGCAGGCGGTAGGACGGGTGGGCGACGGCGGACGGGGCGCTCATGCGGGGTGCTCCGATGGCGGCAGCGGGGACGAAGGGGCGGCGCGACATCGACGACGGGCGAGGTCGGCGTCCGCGGGCACGCGCAGGGCGCTGGCCAGGCCGAGGCGCTCGCAGGCGCGGCAGAACAAGTAGGCGACGTCGACCTGGCCCGGGCCGAACGCGCAGCGCGCCGAGCCGGGGAACGCATGGTGGCCGGCGTGCCAGCCGTCGCCGACGGCGAGGAGCGCGAGCAGCCAGTGGTCGCGGGCGTCGTCATTGCTGTCCCACGGCTGCTCGCCCCAGACGTGGCCCCACGAGTTCACGAGGTCGCCGAAGTTGTAGGCCAGCACGTGGAAGCCCCACAGGCACACGACGCCGAGGCCGCCCCACAGCGTGACGACGACGACCCACAGTACGAGGACCCAGCCGAGCAGCGCCGCGGCGTAGACGACGGGCCGCGACAGCGCGCGGAACACCGGGTCGTCGTCGACGTCCTTGGCGAGGTGCGCGTACTGCTGGTTCGTGCGCGGGCGCCAGAAGGCGTCGAAGGCGGTGCGCAGCGGGCCGGCGAGCGCGTACAGGATCGACAGCGTCACCGACGTCGTGCCGAGGTACCAGCCGGTGTGGGCGACCCAGAAGCCGCGGCGCCGCGGGCTGTGCAGGTCGTCTTCGTCGTCGGCGTGGGCGTGGTGGTGGCGGTGGTGGCCGACCCAGCCGACGGGCGTGCCGGCGGGCAGGCCGGTGACGACCAGGAAGACCTCGAGCGGACGCACGAAGCGCACCGCGCGGTGGGTGAGCATGCGGTGAAAGCCGACGACCACGCCGAAGCCGATCACCAGCGTCAGCGCGACGAACACCGGCGGCAGCGTCCACCACGGCAGGAGGCCGGTCATGGCTGCTCCGTCGTCGTCGTCGTCGCCGCGCGCTGCTGGTTTTGCTGCTGCGCATGGCGCGCCCTCGCCTCGAGCACGAGGCGCTTCAGGCGGCCGTGGGCCAGCTCGTCGACGGCGGCGTGCCAGTACAGATCGCGGGGCACGTCGCGCCAGGTCGTCACGTAGGCGCCGAACTTCAGCGGCGTCCATGACAGGAACGCGGGGTCACCCGTGATCCCGGCGATGGCCGCGCACAATGATTGATCGAGCTGGAACGAGTTGACCCCGCGCTCGTACTCCGCCGTCGTCGTGAACAGGCAGAACGGGATGTTCATCAGGTACAGCGAAGTCTCGATGTCGAGGTGCAACAGGCGCGTGTGCGGGTCGCGTCCGTCGTCGCCTTCGATGCCACCCACGTCGAGCATCGACACGTCGAGGGCGTGCAGCGGGCGCGGCGTACGCAGGTCGATGCCAGCGGTGACACCGAGATCATGGAGCACGTTGTAGACGTTGAGGTCGTGGCGGATCACGGCGCGGTCACCGAGGTCGTCGCACCGGCGTGGTCGCAGCGTGGGCTCTTCGATCGCGCCGTCGTCGTTCGTCTGGCCGGGGCGCGCGTTCTTCGCCAGGAAACACAGCAGGTTCGTCTCGATGACGAAGTGGCGCATGAGCATGGCGCACGCCTCGGGGGCGACGAAGCGCTTCATGAACCAGAGGCACAGCACGTCGATGCCGTTGTGCCACGAGAGTTCGAAGGGCAGGACGCGCTTGCACGCCGTGATCAGCGCGACGGCCACGAGGCTGAACAGCCGCACGAACGGCTTGAGCACCCGCCGCGTCTGCGAGCGCAGGTGCAACTGCAGCAGGCGCCGCGCACCCGCGCCGACGTCGCTGGTGGGGTCGACCAGCAGCAGCCCCGCGAGCGACGGGTCGGCGCGGTCCCACGGGATCGTCGTCGTCCTCGTCGTCGCCGTCGGGGTCGTCGCCGTCGTCGGGATCGGACCAGCCGCGCCACCGTCAGACATGGTCGAGCTCTTCGAGCTGCAGTGCGTACAGCCGGGCGACGGTGCGCGCGGTCTTGACGATGCGGGCAGCGACGACGTCGTCGACGGCGCCGGAGCGGACGACGTCGCGCAGCTTGTCGAAGTGTCGGTCGTCGTTGCCGCCGTGGTAGCCGAGGAACTTCACCTGGCTGTCGTCGAGCCGCAGCGTCTCCTTCAGCTGCTCGGCCCACTGGTGGGCCTTCGCGGTGCCGAGGCCCTCGATGATGAACATCGCGCCGAGCAGGTCGAGCGGGTCGGGCTGGCTGGCGCGGTGGAACATGTACGCCGACAGCGCCTCGGAGCCGACGTTCTTCTCGGCGGACTGGATGACGCGCAGGTCGCCGCCGGTGGCGACGTAGTCGCGCTCGAGGATCTGGAAGTCGCGGTGCTCCTCGCTGGCGTGGGTCAAGAACAGCGAGCGCAGCGGGAACAGCTCGATGCTCAGGCTGCTCGCCGCCCGCGCGATCCACCGCGCGCCCTCCATCACCTGCTGCCGCAGGTTCACCAGCAGGCGCTGGTAGTCGGCCAGCGTGATGGTGCCGTCGCGCAGCCGCGTCAGGATGGGCGTGGCGTCCAGCATCCGCTCGAAGTCGGCCCAGACGAGGCCGAGCTCGACCACGAGCCTCCTCGTGCGCTCGTCGGCGTCGTCGGCGAAGTCACGGCCGAGGGGGCTGCGCGCGAGCGCCGCCTCGACGGCGGCCGCGCTGCGGTCCTGCGGCGCGCGCACCACCACCGGCGACGTCGACCACCGCTTGTCGGCCAGGCTCGTGTTCAACGGCGCCGCCGCGCCGGCACGGTCGCTGGCCTCGTCGACATCGTCGCCGCCACCCTGGGCGTCGCTGCCATCGACGACGGTGAGCAGCGCGAACGCCACCGAGAAGCGCCCGCTCTCGGGCACCATCAGCACGATCTTTTCGCCTCGCTTGAACCGTCCGCCGTTCAGCGCCTCCGCGAGCATCAAGAAGATGCTCGCCGCGCCGGTGTTGCCTTTGGTGTACAGGTTCGTGAACCAGCGCTCCTCGGGGACGACGACGCCGGCCTCAGCGAGCAGCTTCATCACCTCGCCCTTGAAGAAGTGGCTCGAGTAGTGACACAGCACGTGATCGATCTGGCTCACGTCGAGCCGACCGTCGCGCAGGTGCCGCAGGTACTCCTCGACGCCGAGGCGCACGATGCGCGGCAGGAGGCGCGTGTCCTGCCGCACCTTCATCATCCCGGTCTTGTCCGCCGCCGCGATGGTCGGCTGATCGAGCCAGCTCCTGCCCGCCTTGGGTTCATCCTTGTCGGCGAGCCCGGTGTACATGCATGTCGGGTTCGCATGCGCGTGACTGACGAGGTCGATCCACTCGATGCGCAGCGACAGCCCGCGCTCGGCGGGCCGCGGCTCGACGACGACGGCGCCGGCGCCGTCCGACAGCATCCAGCGCAGGAAGTCGGCGTCGAACATGCGGAACGTGCCCCTGCCGCCTTGTTCGTCGTTGCCCTCGAGGGTTCCTTCTTCTTCGAAGCGCGACGCCTTCAGCATGCGGCTGACGAGCTCGCTGCCGCAGGCGACGCCCACGCGTCGCTCGCCGAGGGCCACCGCGCGCGCGACCCCCGCCAGCGCCGCCATGCCGGAGCAGCACACGCCGCCGGCGCTCAGCACCTCCATCGGCCCGCCGCCCATCCGGCCGTGCACCATCGAGGCGAAGCCGGGCACCGGGAGGTCTCCCTGCGTCGTGCCGCAAGCGAGCATCTCGACGTCGCTCAACGGTCGTCCTCGACGGGACAGGGCGTCCGTGATCGCGTGCGCGGCCAGCTCTTCGTTCAGGTAGGTCGTGCGGCCCTCGCGGTCCATCGCGTAGTGGCGCGTCTTGATCCCGTTCTGCGTCAGGATTCTTTTCTTCAGGCGACTTTCTTTGCCGCCGACCTTGCCGAGGATCTCTTCGATCGTGTCGTTGTCGATCGGAGGGCCGGGCAGGAAGCCGCCTGCTGCTGTGATGTACGCCTTCTTGTGCTTTTGCGTCGTCATTGTGGCTTTCTCCGCTGCCTTCGCTGCCTTCTTTGCCTTCGCTGCCTTCGCTGCCTTCGCTGCCTTCGCTGCCCCGTCTGCGCCCCGCTCCTTGCGCGCTCCTGTTCAGCCCCTTCGTCTGCTCGCGGTTTCACGTTGCGAGCTTTCGCCTTGGGCGCGACCTGGGGGCCGATCCCGCCCGGCCCCCAGGTCCCCCGGCGGCCGCTCAGGCGCCGCGGTGG
>VGSZ01000212.1 GCA_016874845.1 Deltaproteobacteria bacterium | reverse complement strand
CGCCGCTGGCGCTGCTGCCGTGCAGGAACCAGCACGGCAGCAGCGCCAGCGGCGCGCACGTCGTGCACAGCCCGAAGGCGACGAGCCCGCCGGCGGCCCGCCCGAGTGTGATGAACCACCCAAGCAAACGATTTACCAGCGTTTTCCCGCCGACTGTACGCAAACAACCTCGTCGCCGGGTGGCCGCGGGGCGCCGCGCCGGGCCTTGCCGGTCTGCCGCGAAGGTGCGACGCCCTGCCCATGTTCATCGCGAACCATCGCCCGACCTCTCCCCTTGCCTCGCTCCTCGCGTCGGCCCGCGCCCCGGCGGTCGCCGTGTCCGTCGGCGTGATCGCCGCCACGAGCTTTGTGAGCGGTGTCGGCTGCCATCCCGCGGCCGCCGAGCAGCCGGCCGAACCCAAGAAGGAGGCCCCTGTGGCCAGGCCCGGAGACATCCCCGCCCCCGCCGACGTCGCCGCTCCCCCGGCCGACGCGGGCAAGACCGCCACGGGCCTCGCGTCGAAGGTGCTGAAGCCGGGCACCGGCGAGCAGCCCACCGCCGAGGACACCGTCGAGGTGCACTACACGGGCTGGACCACTGACGGAAAGATGTTCGACTCGTCGGTGAAGCGCGGCCGCACCGCGAAGTTCCCGCTCGGCGGCGTGATCGCCGGCTGGACCGAGGGCCTGCAGCTGATGCAGGAAGGCGAGACGCGCCGCCTGTGGATCCCCGAGGAGCTCGCCTACAAGGGCCGCCCCGGCAAGCCCGCCGGCATGCTCGTGTTCGACGTCGAGCTCATCAAGGTCGTCAAGATGCCGGCGATGCCGAAGACCCCCGAGGATGTCGCCGCGGTGCCGGCTACGGCCACGAAGACCAAGTCGGGCCTCGCCTACCGCGTGCTCAAGAAGGGACCAGGCGGTCCGCACCCGTCGCCGTCCGACACCGTCGAGGTGCACTACGCGGGCTGGACCACCGACGGCAAGATGTTCGACGCGTCCTACCGTCGGGGTGAGACGACGAAGTTCCCGCTGAACGGCGTCATCCCCGGGTGGACCGAGGGCGTGCAGCTGATGTCCAAGGGCGACGAGGTGCGCTTCTGGATTCCTGGCAACCTCGCCTACGGGGATACGCCCCAGCGCCCCGGCATGCCCTACGGCATGCTCGTGTTCGACATCAGCCTCGTCTCGATCAACGGCACCTGACACGTTCGCGCCGGTCGATCTCGCCGCGGCTGCGTCGCGGCGAGATCGATGAAGCCGCGCCCATGACCGGCAAACCGCCTCCGCCTCCGCCTCGCAAGCCCCGCTCCCCCGCGGGGCCCGGATCGATCGACCCGCGGAAGTCGCCGGAGCAGATCTCTGGCCGCGGCGACCGGGGCCGTGCCGCCGGTCCGCCGGCGTCGCCGTCGTCGTCGCCTTCCCCGGCGTCGGCTCCCGCGCCCCGGACGGCCCCCGTACCCGCGGACCTCGACGAGGCCGCTGTCGAGACGCGGGTGTGCCCCGCCGGCGTCGCCGAGCACGCCGAGCTGATCGTCGTGCGCGGCGCGTTCACGGGCACGACGGTGCGTCTGGGCGGCGGCACGATCGTCATCGGGCGCTCGTCGGAGTGCGACCTCGTGCTGCGCACCGGGTCGGGCGTGTCCCGGCGCCACTGCAAGGTCCAATACCTCTCGAACCGCTTCGTCGTCATTGACCTCGAGAGCCGCAACGGCACGATCGTCAACGGCCAGTCCGTCGAGCGCAAGGTGCTTGAGTCGGGCGACCGCATCGCCGTCGGTGACGAGGTCATCGAATTCGTCGTGCGCGCGCAAGGGTCGACGCTGTCGGGGCCCGCGTCGCCGGCTGTCCCGTCGCCCTCGCCGGCGCCACCGCCCGTGCCCGTGTCGGGGGCGGACGAGCCCGTGGGTCCTGGGGGGCCGTCGGCGGAGTCGCTGCCGGCGACCCAGCCGCCCCACGCCGCGACGGCTGCACCCGTCGCGCCGGCTCCCCGTCCATCGACGCCGCCCGGGTTCGCGGTGCCGCGCGACACCGGGCTCTTCGCCGCCGTGCCCGGCGTGCCGTCGCCGCCGCCGCGGGCGTCGTCGCAGTCGATGACGACGCAAGGCGCGGTGGTGTCTTCGGCGGCGCCGTTGCCGCCGCCGTTGCCGAGACCCCGCTGGCCGTGGTTCGTCGCCGCTGCCACCGCGCTCGCCGCCGGTGCCGTCGTGCTCACCGTCTGGGTGCCGCCGACCGGGGATGCCTCCGGCGCGGCGCCGGCCCGCGTCGTCGACGCCGGCGCGGTGCCGGCGCTGGTCGTGGTTGACGTCGGCGCGGTGCCAGCGCTGGCCATGGTTGACGCCGGCGCGGCGCCGGCGGTGGCCGTCGTCGACGCTGGCGTGGCGCCTGCGGTCGCCGTGGGGGACGCCGGCGCGGGGCCGGCGGTGGCCGTCGTCGACGCCGGCTCCGCGGTCGCCGAAGGCGCGCTGCTCGTCGTGCGGGCGCGGGGCTCCGGGCGCGCGCGGCGCGTCCTCATCGCGGTGGGCGACCGCGTCGAGCGCGGCACGGAGCTCGTCGTCGTCGATGTCGAAGGCGGCGGCAGCGCGCGCAAGCTGGCGGCGCTGCGTCGCGAGGAGGCCGAGTTCGTCGGCGTCGACAAGCCCCGCGCGCGCGCCGAGCTGGCCGCCATCCGTGACGAGATCCGCCGGCTCGAGGCCCGCCCGAAGACCAGCCTGACGGTCACCAGCGACGCCGCCGGCACCATCGTCGACGTGCTGGTGCGTCCCGACGCGGTCGTCCGCGACGCGACGCCGGTGGTGCGCCTGCGACCCTGAGAGCCTGACGGGCAGACCGCGGGCAGACCGCGGGCAGACCGCGCGGCCCCCCGTCGCGAACGCCACGACGTAGACCAGCGCCAGACGCAGCCGACCCCGTGGCGGGAACGTCTGCGTCCAGCGGACGAAGCCATCGTCGTCGACGGTTGGCACGCCCGAGGTCTTGTCGGCCAGCAGCGTGACCCTGACGTGCTCGAACTCGCTCACGGGCATGCGCTCGACGAGCTCCACCCGCACCTCGGCCGCGACGACGATCGCCGTCGGCGGCTCGACGGTCGTGCCCCGCACCTTCACCGTCGGGTCGAGCAGCGACAGCGGCAGACCGACGAGCTCGACCTCGGCGGGGACGCTCGACGACAGCGCCGCCTCGTCGAGCGTCGCGCGCCGCACGACGGTGGCGCCGCGGCGGTAGACCTGCACGGCGTCGAGGGAAGAGGAAACGACGAAGGGTCCCTGCGACATGCCGCCGCCCGGGCCGCTCACGTCGCCATGACGAGACGCGCGCGAGCAAGACGGCCGCGCGGCGTGTCCACCGAGCCCTTTCGGTGGCCCTTCCCGCTCAGTCCTTCAGGCGTCGGGCTCGAGCGTGAGCATCAGCGGGTGCCCCTGCGCGCGCGCATACTCGGTGACCTGATCCACCTTCGTCTCAGCGACGTCCCGCGTGTACACCGCGACGATCGCCTTGCCGGTCATGTGGATCTTGAGCATCAGCGCCGTGGCCTCGGTGGGGTCCTTGCGGAAGAACGTCGTCAGCACGTGCACGACGAACTCCTGCGTCGTGAAGTCATCGTTGTGCATCAGCACGCGCCACATCGGCGGCCGTTGCAGCTTCGACCGCTCGAGCGTCTCGGTGCCCGTGCCCCGATCGCGGTCGGGCTGGCGCGGTGTGTTCGGTGGGTCCTTGGGTTCGGGCATGGGGGAACCTCGCGAACTTGCAGACGGTCAGAAAAGCTCGACGGCGAGGCCGAGGCCCCAGCTCAGCGGCAGGCCCGTGCCGGCGAGGTTGTCGCGCGGCGACAGGTCGAAGCCGGGGGCGCCGAACGTGCGGATCTCCTGGTAGGCGCCCTCGACGTAGACGAAGGTGTGGTCGAACGCCCCCGACGCGCGCGCGCGCTGGGTCGCGCCCGGCGTGAACGGGTCGAGCTGGTCCAGGAAGTCGAGAGCCAGCATCACGCCCACCGCGCCCTCGACGCCGAAGCGGGCGCCCGCCGGCTCGTGCTTCGGGTTGGCCGTGTCGCTCTGGCCGTCGAGCGAGAACAGGTAGCCCACCGCCAGGGCGCCGGCGCGCACATAGGGCACCAGCGGCACGCCCCAGTCGTCGAGCAGCGGGTCGAAGCGATAGGTCAGGCCGCCGCGGAGCGTCGCCAGCGTGAGCTCGGCGCTGGTCTCGGTGGGCTTCTCGCACTTCTGCGACGTCGCCGCCGACGGCGGCTGAGCGAAGCCGCGCGCCTGCGCCATCGACAGCCCCATCGTCAGCTGGAAGGTGCCGAGACCGTCCCACAGGTGCACGTCGGCGTCGCCGCCGAGCCGCAGCAGGGCCGCGTCATCGAACAGGCAGCCGTACACCGGGAACGTCGCGCCCCGGTCGAGGGCGGGCTGGTACGTCGATCCCCCGAACGACAGCGTCGTGCGGCCAAGCCCCCGCCACAGGCGCGCGTCGTCGACGTCGTTGGCGTGGGCCACCGGAGCCGCGCACGCGAGCAGCGCCGCCCACGCCGTCCACCGGCCGCGCCCCCCGGGCGGGCGGGACCGTCGACGCCGGCGCAGCCGCAGCAGGGACAGCCCGCCGAGGGCGAGCGCGGCGTCGACCTCGCCGCAGCTCGCCGGCGAGCACGACAGCGCGTTGGCCGGGCCGTCGTAGAGCGCCAGCGCCGACAGGTTTGCGGCCGGCCTGGCCACCACCGCCTCGGTGGGCGCCGAGCGGTTGTCGAAGTCGTCGACTGCCAGCACGCGCAGCTCGATCTGGCTGCCCGAGGCCGCAGCGACCTCGATCTCCGGCGCCGTGCCAGCGGTCTCGGTCCACTCGCCGCTGGCGCCGCACGCCGAGTCCGTGTCGCCTTCGCCTTCGCCCTCGCCTTCGCCCTCGCCTTCGCCTTCGCCTTCGCCTTCGCCTTCGCCGGTCGCCGGGCAGACCCGGGACTGCACGATGAACGACGTGGCGTCACCTTCGGGGGACGTGATCGCTTCGAAAGCCACGAGGACGGCCTCGTTGCCGCCGCGCACGTCGGTGACCGTGGGCACCGGCGGGATCGTCGAGTCTATGTCCAGCGACACGCTGGCCGTGCCCAGCGCGGTCAGGTCGCCCGGCAGCGCGAAGACCTGCACGCAGAAGAAGCTCTCGAAGCGGCGGCCGGCGTCGGGGTCGTCGTCGGTGGGGCAGGCGTCGGGGCCGAGGAGCGCGCTGCGCGCGAGGTCGCGCTGGAGCAGGATCTCACCGCCCACCGGCACGACGGTCTCTTCGTCGAACAGCTCGGTGGCCAGCGGCTCGATGCGGTCGACGGGGCAACGCCCCAGCGGACCGGTGCGCGGGTACTCGACGAAGCGCAGGTTGTAGAGCTGGGTCTGCACCTGCAGCTCTAGGAACAGCCGCGCCGTGAGCGCCGCGCCGCAGTCGACCGCGTTCAGTCGCAGGCTCTCGCGGTTGTCGATGTCGAAGCGCGTGACCTCGAGCTGCGCGGCGGCGGGCCCCGCCGCGAGGGCGGACAGGCAGGCGACGACGCCGCCGACGACGCGGATCAAAGCCAGTCGGCGCACAGAGCCTCCGCGATGCGCACGGCGTTGAGCGCCGCACCGGTGCGTAGGTTGTCCGAGACGACCCAGAAGGCGAGCCCGCGCCCATCGGGGACGCTGTCGTCGACGCGGATGCGGCCGACGAGGGTCTTGTCCTCGCCCGAGGCGTCGAGCGCTGTCGGGTAGAGCCCCGCCTTGGTGTCATCGACGACGAGCACGTTGGGCTCTTCGGCGAACAGGCGGCGGGCGTCGTCGGCGGAAAGCGGCTTCTTCAGCTCGACGTGGATGGCCTCGGAGTGGCCGTTGAACACCGGCACGCGCACGCAGGTCGCGCCGATCCGCAGGTCGGGCCGGCCGAGGATCTTGCGTGTCTCCTCGATCATCTTGCGCTCCTCGCCGGTGGTGCCGTCGGCGGGGATCGGGTCCCGGGCGGGGATGCGCGGCAGGGCGTTGAACGCGATCTGCTGGTCGAAGGTGCTCTGCTCGATGGCCTTGAAGTTGAAGAGCGCGCGCACCTGCCCTTCGAGCTCGTCGACGCCGCCGCGGCCAGCGCCGCTGACCGCCTGGTAGGTACAGACGACGACGCGCTCGATGCCCACCGCCCGCTCAAGAGGGGCGAGGCACTGCACCATCTGGATGGTCGAGCAGTTCGGCGTCGCGATGATCCGCTTCCGGCCGAAGTCCTTCAGCGCCTGACCGTTGACCTCGGGCACGACGAGCGGCACGTCGGCGTCCATCCGGAACGACGACGACTTGTCGATGCACACGGCGCCCGCGGCGGCGGCCCGCGGTGCCCACGTCTTCGACACGCCGCCCGACGCGGCGAAGAAGACGACGTCGACGCCCTTGAAGTCGGCCTGCTCCAGATCCTCGACGGTGATGCTCTTGCCATCGTCGAGCCCGAGCTCTTCGCCCGCCGAGCGCGCCGAGGCCAGCGCCCGCAGCGACGCCAGCGGAAACCGCCGCTCGCTCAGGATCGACAACGTCTCGCGGCCGACGACGCCGGTGGCGCCGACGACGGCCACGTGCATCGGCCGGCGGGGCTGCTTGTGAACCACCCCGCGGGCCACGGCGACGCCGAGCTTCTGGTCGAGGCGGTTGCCGTCGCCCGCGGCGCGCAGGGGGTCGTTCTCGACGTCGTGGTCGGCGTCGTCGTCGGCGGCAGGGGGCTTCGTCGGCACGGGTGGGCTCCGCAGAGGAGGGGTCGGGGTGAGCGCGGCGCGCCGGTTCACTCCAGCGTGAAGTCGAGGGTGTAGCGTTTCGCGCCGCCCCGGATGGTGGTCCGCCGCAGGGCCGCGATGGTCGCGGCCTGGATGACCTTGTCGCCCAGCGGGTCGCTCTTGATGATCACGTCGATGACACGGCCGGTGGCGTCGGTCTCGACGCTCACGGTGAGCACGCCGCCGCCGCCCACCTGCTTGTTCTCGACGCGCTTGCGCCACAACTTCGTCAGTGTGCGCTGCGTGTTCTGGGCGATGGTGTTGGGCCCGCCTTCGGCCCGCGCCTCGTCACTGACCCCGAGCATCGCGAACAGCGCGAGGCGCTCGTTGCCGAACGCCTGCAGCAGCGCCCCGCCGAGGTCGGCGGTGCGGCCAGCGGCGACCTCGCGGGCCACCACCTCGTAGTGCAGGGCGGCCTCGGCGTACGCCTCGGTCTTCATCGCCGCGCGGGCCAGCGCGCCGTGGGCGACGACGTCGTCGGGCGCCAGCTCGAGCAGCGCCCGGCTGGCCACCGACGCCGTGGCCATGTCGTCACGGCGCAGCGCGAGCACCACGACCAGACGCCGCGCGTCGGGGTCGTTGCGGCCGAGCTCGACGGCCTTGCGGGCGAGGTCGAGCGCCCGCTCCTGCGCGGCCGCCGTCTCCGCGAGCTGCGCGGCGAGCTTCGCCGCGGCGAGCAGCGTGGCGAAATCACGCACGCCGGCGTCGGCGGCGGCGGAGTAGGCGGCCAGCGCGCGGGAGTCGTCGATGCCCGCGACCGCGGCGGCGAGGCGGCGCAGCGTGTCGGGGTGGTCAGGCACGATCTTGAGCGCGCGCTCCCAGGCGGCGGCGGCGGCGGCCTTGCCGTCGGTCTGCTCGACGAGCTTGCCGCTCTCGACGGCGCACGAGAAGCAGTCGAGCACGGCGGCCTCGGCCTGCGCCCACGCCGCCTTCTGCGCAGCGATGTCGGCGCCCTTGGCGACGGTCACTCGCGCGCGCAGCAGGTGCAGGGCCTCGCACGACGGCGTCGCACTGATGGCCGTGGACAGCGTCGCCAGCGCGCCGTCGGCGTCGCCCTGCCGCCACTGCACGAGCGCGTCGGCGTAGCGGATCAAGGACGTGTCACCGCCAAGGGCGGCGAGGCGCTCGCCGGCCTTGCGGCAGGGCACCTCGCGCTGCGACGGCATCTTCCAGTCGCTGTAGACGAGGCAGGTGCCGAGCGCGCCGACGACGCTCAGCGGGCGCGCCTTGTCGTCGTCGTGGAACAGCCGGAACCGCTCGTCGTTCTTGGGTCGCGACAACATCGAGCCGAACGCGGCGGCGCGGTCGTCGGCGACGCTGTCATAGCGCAGCCGCAGCACGCCCAACGCGTTGCGGGAGACGGCGTCGTCGACCTCGGCCACCACCCGGCACAGGCGCGCGGGCTGCAGCTCGGCGACGGTCGTCCGCGTCCGCGGGGTCGCGAAGACCTCGACGTCGGTCGTCCCCGGCGGGGCGGCAGGCCCCGGGGCCGGCGCGGTGGCGCACGAAGCCAGCGCGAGGACGAGGCCGCCGATGCCGCTGATGCTCAGGGCACGGCGTGACGAACGAGCGAGGAGCGTTTCAATCCACATGTCCGAGCGTTACCGCGCGGCGGCCTCGACGTCGAGAAGTCAACCGGCGTCCGCCTTGCCCGGGTCAGCGACCGACGCGCAGGTCGAAGGCCAGGACGCCCTCGTCGAGCGCGGCGCCGCCGGCGGCGCCGTCGAGCACCGAGTAGGTGACCCACGAGCCGGTGACCTTCTTCACGTAGTTGCGGGTCTCCTCGACGGGGATCTGCTCGACGAACAGGTCGATGGGGAGCCGCTGGCCCTCGGGGGGCATCCACTTCGCGACGGCGCCGGGACCGGCGTTGTAGGCGGCGATGGCGAGCAGCGGGTGTCTCATGCCGTGCAGCCGTCGCCCGAGGTGCGCTCCGCCGAGCCGCGCGTTCAGCGACGGCTCGAGCAGGTCGGTGGTCGACGGCGGCGGCAGCTTCAGCGCGCGGGCCTCGTCGAGGGCGGTGGTCGGCATCAGCTGGCACAGGCCCACGGCGCCGGCCCACGACACGACGCGCGCATCGAACGCGCTCTCTTCGCGCGCGAGCCCGAACAACAACGGCGTGGGGACCCGCCCGACGGCCGCGCCCTGCTCCAGCGCCGCCCGGTGGGCGCGCGGCCACGCCAGCGACCACGCCGCCAGCCCGGGGCCATC
>VGSZ01000211.1 GCA_016874845.1 Deltaproteobacteria bacterium | reverse complement strand
TGGCTGTGGATCCCGCTGGAGCTCGTCGGCGTCGCGCTCGCCGTGCGCACCTTCGGCGCAGGCGTCGGGGCCGGCGCCGTGCCGGTCTGGCAGTTCTGCGTCGCGGCGGTGGCGTGCGGCTTGTCGACGGGTATCGGCATCAACGTCGCCCACGAGCTGATGCACCGCAAGGGTCGCGTCGAGCGCGCCTTTGCCGAGGTGCTGATGATGTCGACGACGTACACGCACTTCTGCGTCGAGCACGTCCACGGGCACCACAAGCACATCGCCACGCCGCTCGACCCCGCATCGTCGCGTCCGGGCGAGTCCTTGTACAAGTACCTGCCGCGCACGCTGCTGGGAGGCCTGCGCTCGGCATGGCGCATCGAGACTGTGCGCGTCGCCCGCCAGGGTGGCGCCGGCACGCTGCGCGACCGCCGCGTGCGCTACCCGATCGGGCTCGCCGTCGTCTACGTCGTAGTCGCCGCGGTGGCCGGCCTCAGCGGCGTCGTGTTCTTCGCTGCGCAGTCGCTGGTGGCGATGCTTCTGCTCGAGACCATCAACTACATCGAGCACTACGGGCTCGCCCGCCGCGAGGTCCGCCCCGGCGTGTACGAGCGCACGTTGCCGCACCACTCGTGGAATTCGTCGGAGCGCCTGACCAACTGGGTGCTCTTTCACCTGCAGCGCCACGCCGACCACCACCACATTGCCAGCCGTCCGTACTTCGCGCTGCGCCACATCGAGGACAGCCCGCAGCTGCCGACGGGCTACGCCGGCATGCTGTGGCTCGCCGCGCTGCCGCCGCTGTGGCGGTGCGTCATGGACCCGCGCGTGGCGGCATGGAACGCGCGTCGCGACGCTGCGCAGCGCAGCGACGTGGCGGGCCCTGTCGCGGTCGAGGGCCATGTGTTCGGCGGCGGTGCGCTCGAGAGCGGCGCGCTGCGCGCCGCTGAATAGCCCCCGCGCTTGCATTCATAGCTACGGGCGGTGGAGCCATGTGGCGCCCACCGGCGCCGACGAGCGCCCGTCGGGGACAACGGAAAAAAAGTCGCTCTGGCACCGTCGATCCCGCACGGTGCGGCATGCGAAAAATCTCCGTCGTCATCGAAGTCCGTGATCGCACCACTCTGCCACCGAGCGCCGCGCCGCTGGTCACGGCCCCCAAACTCGGGCTCGTGATCGACGCGCTGTTCGACCTGCACGAGCGCCCGGGGGATCGGCGGGCGACCCTGCGGATCGCGCTGCTCAAGAAGCAGGGCGCTGCGTCGTGCCCGTCGTGCAACGAGGACGTCACGCTCGAGGGCTTCCGCCGGACGCAGACGAGCTACCTCGTGCGTGACGAGTGGCGGTGCCGGTGCGGGTCGCGGTTCCTGCTGTCCGAGGAGCACGTCTGCTGAGGAGCCTGACGGAGGGTCGGCGGCGCCGTCGTTGTCGGCCGTCGTCGGTCGCTCCGGTACGCCCCGCCCTCGACGCAGGGTTCTCGACGCAGGGCGCTCCACCTACGCCGCTCGACCTACACCGCGAGACGTACGGTGCTCGCCGCGCGGCTCGACCGGCGCCGGGACCGTCGGCGGGGCTGTCGCGCCAACGACGGCGTGCTAGCCCCGCGCCATGAGCCCCGGACTCGTCCGCTCCCTTCGCATCCGCAGCCACCGCAAGCCCGGCGTCCTTGGCCTGCTCACCACCGCGCTCGGCGACGTCGGTGCCTCCATCGGCGAGATCACGACGGTCCGCATCGGTCACAACTCGACGCTGCGGGACTTCCAGCTGCTGCTCGACGACGAGGAGCACCTCGCTGCGGTGATGGACGCCGTCGCGTCCCTCGAGGGCTCGACGGTCGTCGAGGTCGTCGACGCCGCCGACGCGATCCACCGGGGCGGCAAGATCCGTACGGCGAGCCGGGTCGCGTTTTCAGGGCACAAGGACCTGTCGGCGGCGCATCAGCCCGGCGTGAAGCAGGTGGTGCAGCGCATCGGCGAAGACCCGACGCTCGCCGACCTGTACACCGCCGTGCCCCGCACTGTCGCCGTCGTCACCGACGGTTCGGGCGTCACCGGGCTGAACAAGGTGATCCCCGCCGCCGCGCTGCCCGTCGTCGAGACCAAGTGCGCGCTGCTGGCGCGCCTGGCCGGGTTGTGCGGGCTTCCGCTGTCCCTCGACGTGCACAACGAGGACAAGATGGTCGAGGCGCTCGTGGGCCTCTCGCCGTCGTACGCCGGGATCCTCATCGAGTCAGTGGCCTCGCCGCGCGGGCAGCGCGTGGCCAACCGTCTCGCCGAGCGCTTGAAGATCCCCGTCTTCCACGAGGGCGCCGACGGCCCGGCCATCGTCGTGCTCGCGGCGATCATCAACGCGGCGCGCAAGGTCGACCGCGACTTCGCCGACGTGCAGGTGGGCCAGATCGGGCTCGGAACCGCCGGCGGAGCCATCGCGCGGCTGGTGATGCGTCACCAGGGACGCCCGGTGCTCGGCGAGGACTTCCACCCCGCGGCGGTGTCGCGCCACCTGGCCTACGGCGGCAAGCACGCCACCATCGAAGAGATCATGGAGCGCTGCGACGTCATCGTGATGAACACCGGCCACCCAGGCCTGGTGCCGGCGAGCCTCGTGCGCGAAGGGCAGGTCGTGCTGGCTCTCGGCGAGCCGCGCCCCGAGCTCGAGCCCTTCGACGCCACCCTCGCCGGCGCCGCCTTCGCCGCCGACGGCAAGGCGATCTCGACGGCGTCGGCGTTCCCCGGCGTGATGCTCGGCGCCCTCGCGGTGCGCGCGCGTGGCATCGACGACGCCATGAAGATCGCCGCGGCGGTGGCGATGGTCGAGGCGGCCGACGCCGGCGACCTCGTGCCCATCCCGCTACAGCCCGAGCTGCACGGCAAGGTCGCCTGCGCCGTCGCCCGCGCCGCCGTCGCTCAGGGCAACGCCGGCGTCGACGTCGACGAGGCGCTGTTGACGCCGGCGGTGTTCGAGAGCGTGATCGCCGACCAGCGGCAGCTGCCGCTGCGAGGCTGACCGAGGACCGCCCGCGCGACTGTGGGCGGTCGTCGTCGGTCCTCGAGCGACGCCGTCGCAGTCAGGGCGCTACGGCGTGCTCGGCCTGGAGGGCCCCCGCGTCGACATGGCGGGCGCGGCGCTTGCGATAGTCGTCGAGCGAGAGCGGCGCCGTCCGCCCCTCGCGATCGGCGTCGAACGACGGGTGCAGCACGCCCTGCTCGACGGCGTAGCCGAACAGCGCCGCTTGCAGGAGCCGGCGCCCGCGGAACAGCCGCGACATGACGGTGCCGACGGGGATGCCGACGGCGTCGGCGACCTCTTTGTAGGCGAGGCCGTCGAGGTCAGCGAGCATGACCACGGCGCGGAAGTCTGGCGGTAACGCCTGCAGCGCGGCCTGCACCTCGTCGGCGAGCGCGGCGTCGGCGAGCGCGCCTTCGGGATCGAGGAAGCGCTGCTTCGAGGGGATGTGCACGAGCTCGTGCTCGGCGCCAAGCTGGCCCGAGCCCTCGACAATGTCGCGCTCCTTGTGGGTTCGTCGGTACTTGTTGATGAAGGTGTTGGTCAGGATGCGAAACAGCCACGCCTTGCAGTTGGTGCCCTCGGTGAACGACTCGTACGAGCGCCACGCCTTGAACAGGGTCTCCTGCACCAGGTCGTTGGCGTCGTTGGGCGAGCGCGTGAAGCGCATCGCGCCGCCATACAGCGCGTGCACGTGGGGGAGCACGTCGCGGTCGTAGCGCAGCCGCTTCTGGAGGGCGGTGGAAGCGGGCCACGCCCCGGCGATGCGGGCAGCGGCAGGGGGCGGGGCGAGCAGGGCGGGCAGCATGGCGACCTCCGGCGACGACGGTTGCCGGGAGTAAAGCAGCCGATGTGCCAACGTGACCGGGGCGCCCGGCGGCTTCGCAGCGGGGCGCCCCGTGGTGGTCGTTCTCTTCCGTGTGTCCGCCGGTACACAGCGCGTGTCCGGGGAGCGGCAGGCGGCGTCGACGCGAGCCTGTCGGTGGTCCCTCAGAGGCCTCTCAGTGCTGGTGACCGCCGGGGCCGTGCACGTGGCCGTGCGCCAGCTCGTCCTTGGTGGCCGCGCGGACCTCAGCGACGGTGATCTCGAAGGTCAGCTCCTTGCCGGCCAGCTCGTGGTTGAAGTCGAGGGTGTACGTCTTGGCGTCCATCGCAGTGATGCGCGCGTCGTTCTCGCTGCCGTCGGGGGCGGTGGCGGTGATGACGTCGCCGAGCGTGTACTGTCCGGCGGGGAAGCGGTTCTTGGGCACCTGGTGCACGCGGCTCGTGTCGCCGACGCCGTAGCCGTCCTTCGCCGCCACGACGATGGTCTTCTTCGCGCCGGGCTCGAGCCCCTCGAGCGCGCGCTCGAGGCCGGGGATGATGTTGCCCTTACCGTGCAGGTACCACAGCGGCTGCCCCCGCTCGGAGGCGTCGACGATGATGCCGCCGTCGGTGGTGAGCTTGTAGTCGATGGCGACCGCGGTCGCCTCGCCGATCTTCATGCGCGCCTCCCTGGCTGCATCAGCGCCGTCGTAGGCGTCGTCAGCGACGACGTCAATGCACGTCGTCGTGCTATGAAGCCCGACATGGTCGCCGCCCAGCTCGCTGCCTCGCCGTCCCGCCTCGGTCTCGTCCGCGCGCGCTTCAAGGAGCGCGGCGTCGACGTGCTGCTCGTGCGCGCCACCGACCGCTACCTGAATGAGTATGTCCCCGACGACGAGAGCACGCGGCTGTGGCTCACCGGCTTCTCGGGCTCCGCCGGCGACGCCCTCGTCTTCGCCGATGCGCTGCACTTGTTCGTCGACGGGCGCTACACGCTGCAGGCGAGCCAGGAGGTCCCCGACGCGGTCGTCACGACGGCGAAGACCGGCCAGTCCATCGAGGGTGCGTGGCTCGACCTGCTCGCCGCGCACGCCCGCGGGCTGCGCGTCGGCGTCGAGAGCGACCGCCTGTCGGTGGCGATGATGCGCCTGTTGTCGCAGCGCGCGGCGAAGGACGGCTGGACGCTGGTGCCGTTGCTGCCGTCGCCCGTCGAGGAGGTCCGCGGGCCGCTGCCGCCGTCGTCAGCGCCGACGTCGTTCTGGCCCATCGAGCCGGCGCTGGCCGGCCGCAGCGTGCGCGATCGGTTGGCCCTCGGCGCGCCGCTGCTCGACGAGCACGACCTGCACGGGCTGCTCGTGTGCGCGCTGGATGAGCTCGCGTGGATCACGAACCTGCGCGGCGACCAGTTCCCCTACCAGGCGACGCTGCGCGCCACTGCTCTCGTCACCCGCGACCTGGCGCTGGTCGACGCCGACACCGCCGCCCTGCGCCGCGATCGACCTGTCGAGGATGTGGTGTCCTTCGTCGAAGCCGGCGGCCTGTGGTCGAAGGTCAGCCCCGGCATGCGGCTAGGCATCGATCCGTCAACGACACCCCACGCCGTCGCCGAGGCGTTGCTCGCCCGGGGCGCCGTGCTCATCGAGGTGCAGAGCCCCTACGCGCTGCTGCGCACGAAGAAGACCGCCGCCGAGCTCGCCCACATGCAGGCCGCCTTCGCCCGCGCCGATGGCGTCATCGACGACGTGCAGCGGTGGCTGGCGAAGCAGCTCGGCAAGGGCCGCGTCGTCACCGAGGCCGGCGTGGCGCAAAAGACCGAGGAGCTCTTCCGCGCCTCGGGTGCCTTCGGCTTGTCCTTCAAGGTGATCTCAGCCGCCGGAGCCAACGGCGCGGTCATCCACTACTCGACGCCCGACCCGAAGCGGCGCGTCAAGAAGGGCGAGATCTTCCTGCTCGACACCGGCGCCTACTACGAGGGCGGCTACGCCACCGACCTGACGCGCACGTTCCTGGCCGGGCCGTCGACGACGAAGGCGACGAAGCAGCAGCAGCGCCTCTACACGGCGGTGCTGAAGGCGGCCATCGCCGGCATGTCGGCGCGCGTGCCCGTCGGCGTCACCGGTGAGCAGCTTGACTGCATCGTGCGCGAGCAGCTGTGGCGCTTCGGCCTCGACTACGGCCACGGCACCGGCCACGGCGTCGGCGTCAACGTCCACGAGGCGCCGCCGTCGGTGCGCATCGGCAACCGCGGCACCGTCGAGCCCGGGCAGGTGTTCTCCATCGAGCCCGGCGTCTACCTCCCCGGCTGGGGTGGCATCCGCATCGAGAACCTCTGCACCGTCGTCGCCGATCCCGTGTCGCAGCGGGCCGGGGTGCCGCGCGCCTTCCTGCGGGTCAAGCCGCTGACGTTCTCGCCGCTGGATCGTCGGCTCGTCGACCGGGCGATGCTGACGCCGTACGAGAAGCGCTTCCTCGCCTGGTTCGCGCGCGGCAGCGGCAAGACGCTCCCGCCCACGGCGTGACGCCGACGTCGTCGCCGTTCGGAGCAGGGGTGGCTCGGCGGTTGCGGCGGCGGACGGCACACCGCGAGAGTCACCCCGTGCGCTCCTTTGTCATCGCCACCTTCGCGTACCTCGTCGCCTGCGCGCCGCCGGGCCGATCGCCGTCCGACGACGTCGACGACGAAGAGGTCGTGTGCCCTGCCGATCTGCCGCCGCCGTCGGACCCGTGCCTCGCCGACCAGTGCGGCAACGCGCTCGGCGTCGGGCGCCCGTGCACCCGCGGTGGCGGGCAGTGCGACGTGTTCAGCCTGTTCGACGGCGAGGCGGCGATCTGCATCCCCGACTTCGCCGACAACACGGTGGTGCACGCCTGCTCGATGCCCTGCGACGTCGACGAGGACTGCGGCGACGGCGCGGTGTGCGCCACCGATCCCGAGAACCCGTCGAGCAAGGGTTGCTCCCTGTTCGCCTGCGAGGGGCGCTGACGTCGTCGTCCGGGCGCCGATGAGGCGCGCCGTCGCTGCTGCTCGCTGGCCGGTCGTTCAGCGCAGGCAGACGGCGCGGTCGCCGCCGAAGCGTCGCCGGAAGTCGACGTAGACATGGCAGCTGTCTTCGAGGGCGGTGGTCGCCAGCGCGCCCTGCTCCTTGAGGGCGCCGAGCAGCTGCTCGAGCGCGGGGCGGGCGTCGCGCGCCGAGGTCACGCGTCCGTAGGACAGGAATTCGTCGATGAACCGCTGGACGTCGTCGTCGCTGGCGTCGGCGAGGCCGTCGAGCTTGCGTACGGCGGCGACGACCACGCCGAGCCCGGCGGGGGGCAGGGCCTGACCGCGACGGCAGACCTTCTGGCACTCGGCGTAGTCGTCGGCGTGCTGCCACTTCTCGGAGTGCCCGTCGACGGTGGACACGAGCCGGTTGTAGGTCTTGCCGTCCTTGCCGCCGCCCTCGGAGGTCGCGTGCAGCGATGACAGCACGAAGGTCGGCACGCCGTGGGCCCACATGCCTCGGCGCTGCGCGATGGCCTCGCGCTGGGCGGCGATCAGCTCGGCGTCGCCGGGCTTGTCGTCGACGGACATCACCATCGCCAGCCCCTGCGCGATGTGGCTCTTCGCCAGATCCTTGCAGAACATCAGCAGGCGGCCATACCCGTCCTTGTTGCCGTCGGTCTCGCAGTGCCACACGCCGCGCTGGGCGTTCTTCGTCGCCAGCTTCGCCATGACCCACAGCTCGCGCGCCGACCAGCCGCCCCACGAGTGCACCGACCCGAACGACTCGAGCGTGTTGAAGCCCGCGAGGCGCGACTGCGAGCCCTTGTACGTCCCCGCCTGCGGGCGGAACGAATCACCGTCGTTGAAGCTCACCGGCGTCGCGCGACCGTTGATGAACACCTTCGTGTACGCCTCACCGGCCCGACCCGGCAGGGAGAGGACGACGCCAGCGACGACGAGGACGGCAGCAAGGGGGCGCATGACCCCAGCAGACGGCGTCGTCGACAGTCTGTCAACGACCGCCGCGTCGGCAACGTCGTCGCCGGCGGCGATGGCGGTGTCGTCGGCCCATCTTCGGTTGCCCGCTCTTGTCGCAGCGCGCGCGCGTGCGAGCATCCGACCATGACGCCCCGCGAAGATCTCCTCGCCGCCCTGGCGCCCGTGCTCGAGCTTGTCGCCGCCCTCGACCTGCGCGACGCCGCGTCCGCGCGCGCTGCGCTGCAGGCGCGCTTCCCCGTCGACGGTGAGGTCGTCGGCGGCCTGCGCGCCCGCTTCGCCGCCGGCCGTGCGGCGGGCTGGCTGTGCGATAAGGAGAACGCCGGCGTGCGCTTCTCGCGCGTCCAGAAGGCGGTGACGCCCTTTGGGCCGCAGTCGCTGTCCGTCGACGCGGTGCACATGAGCGGCCCTGGCCCCGGCCACACCCACGACAACGGCGAGGTTGATCTCTGCTTCGGCGTCGACGGCGATCCCCGCTTCGACGGCGCCCCCGCCGGCTGGATGGTCTATCCGCCCGGATCGTGGCACGTGCCCACGGTGTCCACGGGCACGATGGACATCCTGTACTTCCTGCCGGGTGGCGCGATCCGCTTCGGTCCTGCGCCGACGCCCTGAGGCCGACGCCCTGAGGCCGACGCCCTGACCAGGGCTCGCTGTCGCGGCCGCCTGCTGTTCAGCGTCGCCGCGTGGGCGGTGGCGTCGTCGTGGGCGGACCCTCATCTGATGTCCCCCGCGCATGCGGCGACGTCGCCGTTCGCACGGGGCGAGCTTGCGCCGCCGGTCGGACCGCCGGACGCACAGCGTCGACGTCACCGAGGGGCACGCCGTCGTCGAACGACACCGTGTCGACGTTATCGATGTGGACGAGGTCGATGAGCAGGCTCTCGTTCGTCGACTCCGGCGGTCCGGCGGCCAGCGCGTTGCGCACGGTCACGTCGCCGTCGCCGTCGCCAGCGAGGTATTCGCCGAGCAGCTCGAGCACCTCGCCGTCGGCCTCGCGGGTCGGTGGAGCGGCGAGGGCGCTCGGAGCGGTCGTGGGCGTCGCACCGGACGCGCGTGGCGCGGCGTCCGCCCGCTGCATCGCCGCCGCCGACGGCGGCCCGGGCAAGAATGGATCGGGTGCGGGCACGACGGGGGACTGCGCGCGTGGCGGGGCTTGCGGCGGCGGGGCTTGCGGCGGCGGGGCTTGCAGCGACTGGGCCGGCATCGCCTGCATCTGGGCCTGCATCTGGGCCTGCATCTGGGCCTGCATCTGGGCCTGCATCTGGGCCTGCATCTGGGCCTGCATCTGGGCCTGCATCTGGGCC
>VGSZ01000210.1 GCA_016874845.1 Deltaproteobacteria bacterium | reverse complement strand
TCGCCGTCGCCTTGCGCAGGCCCGCAACGTCGAGGTCGGCCTTCAGCTTCGCTGCCGCGACGTCGGCCTTCTTCGCCGCCTGCGGCAGCGCCTCGAGCTTGTCGGTGACGGCCCGCGCGCGCTGATCGAGACGAGCGAGCTCAGCAAGGGTGACGAGCTGCTCGGCGAAATTGGACATGAGGGACCTCCGGAGGCGGGCGAAACCGTCGATGACGTCGTCGATAGGCCCGTCGAGCCCGTTCGGCAAGCGTCGTCCACCGTCGCCGCACGGCAACGAACCACCGCCGGACGGACGCCTTGCACCGCGTCGCCGACGTGAGAGCGTGACGCCCATGCGCATCACCTGCCTGCGTTGTCGGCGCCCCAGCAGCGCCTGCTGGTGCGCGCAGCTGCCGGCGCTCGCCACGAAGACCCAGGTCGTGATCCTGCAGCACCCCCGCGAGCGCGACGTCGCCATCGGCACCGCCCGCATGACCCACCTCTGCCTGCCGGGCTCACGCCTCGTCGAGGGCCTCGCCTTCGACGACCACCCGGCGCTGCAGGACGTCTTCGACGACGACACGGCGGTGCTCTACCCCGGCGAGGACGCCCGCCCGCTCGAAGACTGGCTCGACCGGCGACCGCAGCGCCTCGTTGTCGTCGACGGCACGTGGTCGCAGGCGAAGAAGCTGCTCAAGCTGAATCCGCGGCTCGCGGCGCTCCCGCAGCTGTCGTTTTCGCCGTCGCAGCCGGGCAACTACCGCATCCGCAAGGAGCCCACCGACCAGCACCTGTCGACCATCGAGGCCACCGCCGCCGTCCTCGGTCTCCTCGAGGGCGATCCAGCGCGCTTCGCGACGATGCTGCGGCCGTTCACGTGGATGGTCGACCACCAGATCGACAGCGAGGCGCGCCACCGCGACGACGAGCGGATGCGCCGGTTCATCCACAGAAACGGCCGCCCCGCCCTGCCCGAGCTCGAAGCGCTGCGGCGCCAGCCCGAGCGCGCCGTCGTCGTCTACGCCGAGGGCAACAGCCAGCCAGGCCTCGGCCCGCCCGAGCTGTCTCACCTCGTCGCGTCGCGACCGCTCGCCGACCACGTCGCCCGGCTCGACCTCGTGGTCGCCCCGCGCCTGCCGCTGCACCCGACGCTGGCCGCCCGCATCGGCGTCGCCGAAGACGCGCTGCGCGGTGGCGTCAATGTCGCGACCGCCGTCGACGCCTTTGCCGCCTTCGCCGCGGGCGACCAGCTCGTGTGCTGGGGCAGCTTCGCCCGCGACCTGCTGCACGAGGCAGGGCTGCCGCGGCGCGGCTTCATCGACGTACGGGCGCTGGCGGCCCGGCAGCTGCGCCGCTCGACCGGCGGGCTGGTGCGCGCCGCCGACGACCTCGGCGCGACCACGGACGTAGCGCCGGGCACGCCCCGGGCCCGCGCCTGCCTTGCGCGTGTCGAGGCCATCCTGCGGGCCCTGCTCGCCGTGTGCGCGCCGACCACCGAGGCGCGCGACGGCCCGTGACGTCGACGTCAGCGGCTGAACAGCTCGCGCCCGATGATCACGCGCTGGATCTGCGAGGTGCCCTCGTAGATCTGCATGATTTTGGCGTCGCGCATCAGCTTCTCGACGGGGTACTCGCGGTTGAAGCCGTTGCCGCCGTAGACCTGCACCGCGTCGGTTGCGATCTCCATCGCGCTGTCGGCGGCGAAGCGCTTGGCCATCGCGGCGTACAGCGTGTTGCGACGGCCGGCGTCGATCTCCTTCGCCGCCTTCCACACGAGCAGGCGGGCGGCTTCGACCTTCGTCGCCATGTCGGCGATCATGAAGCTGATGCCCTGGAACTGCGCGATGGGCCCACCAAAGGCCTTGCGCTCCTTCGCATAGGCGACCGCGTGCTCCATCGCCGCCCGTCCGAGGCCGACGGCGGCCGCCGCGACCAGCGGTCGCGTGTGGTCGAACGCCTTCATCGCGATCTTGAAGCCGTCGCCCTCGACACCGAGGCGGCAGTCCTCGGGGACCTCGACCTCCTCGAAGGTGACCCCGCGCGTGTCGCTGGCGCGCTGGCCCATGTTGTTCTCCTTCTTGCCGACGGTGACGCCAGGCGCCTTCGCGTCGACGACGAAGCCGGTCATGCCCCTGTGTCCCGCGGCGGCGTCGGTCTTGGCCAGCACAAAGAACCAGTCGGCCTTGCCCGCGCCGGTGATCCACATCTTCTGGCCGTTCAACAGGTACTTGTCGCCGCGCTTTGTCGCCGTCGTCTTCAGGCCGGCGACGTCGGAGCCGGCGCCCGGCTCGGTGACGGCGTAGCTGCACAGCAGCGGTGAGTCGGCGAAGCGCGACAGCCACCGCCTCTTCTGCGCGTCGGTGCCGGCGACGATCACCGGCACCTGGGCCAGCGTGTTGGCGGTCATCGCCGTGGCAATCCCGGTGCAGCCCCAGCCGAACTCCTCGTCGGCCAGCGCACCCTCGAAGGCGCCGAGGCCGAGTCCGCCGCAGTCCTCCGGGATGTGCATGTTCATGAGGCCAAGCTCCCACGCCTTCTTCATGATGGCGTCGGGCCACTCGCCGGTCTCGTCGTGGTGGGGCGCGCCAGGCCGCACGATGTCCCGCGCGAACTCGTGCGCCAGCTTTTGAAGATCCTTCTGCTCCTGCGTCAGCTCGAACATCGGCGGGTACCTCCGTGAGTCGGTTTCGGCCCTCACTGCGACGACGTCAAGGCGAGCCCCCGACGGCCGACGGAACGCGCTCGAGTCGTACCGGGCCGGAGTCGCCGACGGACACTGGGCGACGCGGTTCGACAACGGCCAGACCTCGTCCGACGCGACGTGCGCGCGGGGCCTCTGACGAGCTCAGCGCTGGCAGGGCCCGCGCCGGTCACAGCGCGTCGTCCAGAAATTGACCCAAGGAAAGGCGGCCCCATAGGGCCGCCCTGGGTCAGTCGTTGCTACGAGGTCAGCGGGCGAACGAGGAGTCCGTAATCTCGATGGCGCCGGTAGGCGCGCCCGTCGCGGGGTCGACTGTCGGCGTCTCGGTGTGCACCGCCACCGTGCGAAGACCCTCGGGCGTGTCTTCGATGGTCAGGCTGCCGTTGGCCGCCGGCGCGTCGTAGTCGAAGGCGCTGGCGTCCTGACCGCCGCAGACATTGACGAAGATCTCGTCGTCGCCGAGCCCCGTCTCGTCGTACCGGAAGACGTGCTCGCCGAGCTCGAGCTCGTCCAGGGTCCGGCCGCTGGTGGACACGATCACCATGGCGGCGCCGCGCCCTGCCTCTTCACGCACGATGTTCACGGTGGTCATGCGGAACTGCGGGTCGTCGCTGCCCTGCAGGTTCGTCGCCACGCCATCAAAGCCGCGGCGCGCCCCGAAGTCGCCGCGCAGCGCGCCGTCACGAAGCGTCATGTTCGACGCCGTCTCCGGGCTGAAACCGAGGTTGGCCGTCGGGTCGACGTAGGTCCGCTCCTGTAGGCAGCCGGTCGAGGCAATGACGAGGGCGGCGGTCGCTGCGTGGCGCAGGTTGTTCTTCATGGCGACGTCCTTCGGTTCCGCCGGAGACAACCGGCTTCGCGTCAGTGTGGCTTCCTCGCCAGGGAACCGCAAGCGTCCCCACGGATCCCGGCCGCGCCGCGAAACGCCGTCGTGATGCGCGACACAACGAGCGCGGCGCTCTCTGCGTCGGTCCTGTGGACGCCCAGCGTGTTTCATCGTCGGTGTTTTGCCCGCTGCGCCGCTGCGCTCACGCTCTCGGCAACCTTGCTCTCGTGTGCGACGCCTCGGCTCACCGACGGCGCGTTGCCCCCCTGCCCCCGAGGCGCTCCGCGTCCGCTTCGAGGCCATGCCAGCCGCCGCCGTCGGCAGCGTCGTGATGCTCGACGACAACACCGACGCGTGGGCTGCGCGGATGCGCATGCTCGGAGGCGCCCGGAAGAGCGTCGATGTCCAGAACTTGATCATCGACGGCGACGCGTTCGGACTCGCATGGTCGGACTGACCGCCGAGAAGACCCGCGACAGCGTCGAGGTCCGGCTGATGGTCGATGCGCGCGGCACCGCCAGCCTGCTGCGTGGCGCGCAACGCGACCTGCTGCAGGAGCTCGCGCGCGCCGACGCTGACATGTGCGTCCACAACTCGATCCTCTTCCAGCTCGTGCCGACCATCGCGCGCAACGACCTGCGCGACGTCACCGCCTCGAACCACGACAGGCTTGTGGTCGTCGACGGTCGCTTCGCCGTTTCCGGCGGGCGGAACCTGTCGAAGGACTACATAGGCGTTCCGTGCGACCAGCCTGGCGCGTACATCGACATGCACGTCCTGCACGACAGCGCGTCGACGACGAAGCACCTGCGCGCCGCGTTCGACGCCCGGTTCCTGGTGTTGCGCACCACCCGGCTGCTCGTCGAGGCGACGGGCGACGGGCGCACCGCGCCGGCGCCGGCGACGATGCACGCCCGGCTGGCCGACGGCCCGATGCCAGCGGGAGCGCTGAGCCAGATGGACGACGCCCGCGCGGCGCTGGGGGCTGAGTTCGAGGCGCGCGTCGTCGGCGTGCAGCCGCAAGAGCCTACGGGCATGTGCGCGCCGTGCTCACCGAGATCACGCGCCAGCTGGGTGCACGGCCCAACCGCGCGGAGCCGGCCGCCGAGCGCTGCCGCCCGCGACCGACACCGTCGACGTGCGCGTGCTGGACACACACTCGGTCGAGGGCGCGACGCCAAAGAACACCGTGAACGAGAACCTGCTCGTGGCCGCGCAGGGCGCGCGGCGATCGATCGTCGTCCAGAGGTCTTACTTCGTGCTCATCGCGCGCGGGCTCGGTGCGCCCGAGGCCGCTGCCGCCCGCAGCGTCACGGTCACCATCCTGACGAGCAGCCCGGCGTCCCCGGACAGCCTGCCGACGCAAGCGGCCCTCCTTCGCCGGTGGCCCGAGATCCTCGAGCGCGTGCCCACGGCCCGGCTGTACGTCGTCGCCGAGACGCGCCTCATGCACGCCAAGGTCG
Source organism: Deltaproteobacteria bacterium (assembly GCA_016874845.1). Classification (GTDB taxonomy): domain Bacteria; phylum Myxococcota; class UBA727; order UBA727; family VGSZ01; genus VGSZ01. The sequence continues at coordinate 4,126 of VGSZ01000210.1, read as the reverse complement.
GCGTCATCGATGACGACCTGGCGTTCGTCGGCAGCGACAATCTGGATCCCCTGTCGGCCTGCGTGAACGACGAGGTCGCCGGAGCGCTGTGGGGCGCGCCGGTGGCGGGCCGGCTCGTGCACCTGCTCCGCGCCCGCATCGACGCCGGCGACCGCCGCGTCATCGAGTACCGGCTGGCGCGCGACGAAGCCGGCGCCGTCGTCCGGAAGGACGCCCGTCGTCGCATTCGGCCCTGGCGTTCACTGCACCGCCGAACAGCTCGCGGCGATACGCAAGCTCAAGCCGCTGCTCGACCTGTTCGCGCCGATTCGCTGAGCGACCGCACGACCGGCGAGCCGACACCCGTCGCCTCAAGCGGTGAAAATGGCGAACGCGGCCACAGGCACGTGCGACGTGGCGAGCCGCACCAGGACCGCCGGCCAGAGGCTGCCGGTCCGCGCCGCCAGCCAGCCGGCGGCCAGCCCGCCGACCAGAGCCAGCCACGGGGACCCTGCCACCGGCACATAGTCGACGAGCGTGAAGACGACGGCCTGAGCGCCGATGGCCGGCCACGCCTCAACGGGCACAGCGAGGAACGTCGACGGGCCGGCGAGGCGGGCATTCTCGAGGCCGCCCACCCCGAGCCCAGCGAGAAACCGCAGCCCCGGCAGGCCCACCCGCCGCCGCTCGTCGACGACGGGCAGGCCAAACGGCAGGGCCAACGCGAGCACGCCGCCCTGGGCCAGGAGGTGCTCGGCCGCGATCAAGACCGCGTCGACGCCGAGCCACGTCCACGGCTGGGGCCGCTCCACCGCGTGCGCGACGCGGGCGCCGACGACGCCCCATGCGCCGGCGACAGTGGCGGCGGCGGCGAAGAAGAACGCCACGAGCGTGAGGCGGGCGCCCGTCGGGGTCGGCGGCAGCAGGCCGGCGCGCGCCGGCCCGTGCAGCACCACGGGCACCGCCGCCAGCAGCGCCCCCGCCGCGGCGACCTTCACCGACGACGCGAGTACGTGGTCCCACCCCGGCCAGCCGACGACGGCAGGGAGCAGGGGCTGCAGCGCCTGTGTGCCGGTCGCGGCGAGCCGCACCAACGGCGGAAAAGTGAACAGCGACGCCCAGACGAGCACCACCCCGGCGACGACGACGGCCCGGACGGCGTAGGGGGTCAACGACATCGGCAGGGCAGGCACGGGCGGCGTTCCTTTCGCGACGTCGTCGGTGGCGGCGGCGTCTGCCGCGGCGTCGTCGGCGGGCGCACGTTCACGGCGCCGCGTTGGCCGTCGCCGCGGCTCGCGCCTGCTCCCGGCGGCTCTCGATCGCTCGCTTGTACTCCACCGGCAGCACCTTCACGAACTGCGGCCGCAGCAGCTCCCACGCCGCGAGCACCCGGGCCCCGAGGGGGCTGCCGGTCAGCTCGACGTGCCGCTGCACCAGCCCCTGCACGAGCCACGCGTCGCCGTCGTCAAGGGTGAGCAGCTCTATGCCGTGAACGTTACAGCGGCGCGCGAACGTGCGCGCACGGTCGAGCACGAACGCAAGCCCGCCGCTCATCCCGGCAGCAAAGTTCCGCCCGACGTCGCCAAGCACGACGACGACGCCGCCGGTCATGTACTCGCAGCCGTGGTCACCGCAGCCCTCGACGACGGCGCGGGCGCCGCTGTTGCGCACCGCGAAGCGTTCACCGGCGACGCCCGAGACAAAGAGCTCGCCCGCCGTCGCGCCGTAGAGCGCAACGTTGCCGACGATCACGTTGTCCTCGCGCACCAGCGTCGACTCGGCGGGCGGCATCACGACCACGCGTCCGCCGGAGAGTCCCTTGGCCACGCCGTCGTTCGCCTCGCCCCGCAGTGCCAGGGCCACGCCGGGGGCGAGGAAGGCCCCAAGGCTCTGACCCGCCGCGCCGCTCAGGCGGACGTCGATGGCGCCATCGGACAAGCGAGGGCCGCGCCGACGGGCGACGGTGCCCGACAGCAGGGTGCCGACGGCGCGATCGGTGTTGCGCACGACGGCGTCGATGACGACGCGGGCGCCGGCGTCGTCGCCGTCGACCACCGCGCGTGCGCGCTCGACCAGCGCGTGGTCGAGGTGCGCGCCCAGGTCGACGCGGCGGTCGCCGCCGCGGCGGGCCGGGCCCGCGGGGGCCGCCGGGGCCACGAGCAGGCGCGACAGGTCCAGCGCGCGTGCCTTCAGCCCCGCGGCGTCATCGCGCCGGGCAAGCAACTCGACGTGACCGACGAGCTCGTCAAAGCGCCGCACGCCGAGCGAAGCCATAATCCGCCGGACGTCTTCGGCGACGAAGCGGAAGTAGGCGACGACGTGCTCTGGCCGGCCGGGGAACTTGCGGCGCAGCGCCGGATCCTGCGTGGCGACACCGACGCCACAGGTGTTCAGGTGGCACTTGCGCATCATCACGCAGCCGCCGGCGATGAGCGCCCCGGTGGCAAGCCCCATCTCCTCGGCGCCGAGCAGCGCCGCGATGACGACGTCGCGGCCGGTGCGCAGGCCGCCGTCGACCTGCAGTCGGGCACGGTCGCGCAGGCCCATCTGCACGAGCACCTGCTGCGCCTCGGCGATGCCGAGCTCCCACGGCAGGCCGGCGTGCTTCAGCGACGACAGCGGCGCCGCGCCGGTGCCGCCCTCCCAGCCCGAGACGGTGACGCCGCCGGCGCCGGCCTTGACGACGCCCGCCGCGACGGTGCCGACGCCGACCTCGGCGACGAGCTTCACGCTCACGCGCGCCGTCGGGTTCACGCTCTGCAGGTCCCAGATGAGCTGCTTGAGATCCTCAATGGAGTAGATGTCGTGGTGCGGCGGCGGTGAGATCAACGTGACGCCGGGCGTCGAGTGCCGCACGCGAGCGACGCGCTCGTCGACCTTCTGCCCCGGCAGCTGGCCGCCCTCGCCGGGCTTCGCGCCCTGGGCCATCTTCACCTGCAGCTCGGTGGCGTTCACGAGGTAGCCGACGGTGACGCCGAAGCGGCCCGAGGCGACCTGACGGATCGCCGAGCGCCGCGAGTCGCCGACGCGCGTCCCCCGCGTCGGCTCGTCGACGACGTCGACGACGTCGCGGTGGGGCTCTTCGCCGCCCTCGCCCGAATTGCTCCGGGCGCCCAGCCGGTTCATGGCAACCGCGAGCATCTCGTGGGCCTCGGGCGAGAGCGCGCCGAGGCTCATCGCGCCCGACGAGAAGCGGCGCACGATCGCGTCGGCGCTCTCGACCTCGTCCAGCGGCACCGGGGTGCAGGCGTCGGTGCGCAGGCGCAGCAGACCGCGCAGGACGGTCGGCGCCCCCTCGTCGCCGTCGGCGAGGACGCGGTAGTGCTCCCACAGCGCCGCGTCGTCGCCGGCGCGGGCCGCCTTCTGCAACGCGTGCACCACCTGGGGGCTCCAGCGGTGCATCTCGCCGTCCTTACGGAAGGCGTAGAGCCCGCCGGTGGGCAACAGCTGCGCGAGGGCCGGCGGTGCCGGCGGCGCGCGGAAGCCGCGGTCGTGGCGAGCCCGGTTCTCGTCGTGCCACGTCGCCAGCGAGACACCGCCGATGCGACAGGGGGTCCCCGTGAAGTGGCGGGCGACGACGTCAGAGTCGAGGCCGACGGCCTCGAAGATTTGCGCCCCGCGGTAGCTCTGCAATGTCGAGATCCCCATCTTCGACATGACCTTGAGCAGCCCCTCGTGCAGGGCTTTCAGGTACCGCGCCTGATGCTCGCCCCCGGCGTCGACGAGCCCGCGCTCAGCGAGGTCGCGGAGGGTGTCGAGGGCGAGCCACGGGTTCACCGCCGCGGCGCCAAAGCCGATCAGGCAGGCGACGTGGTGCACCTCGCGAACGTCGGCCGCCTCGACGACGAGCCCGGTGTGCGTGCGGATGCCCTCACGCACGAGGCGCTGGTGCACCGCCGACAGCGCGAGCAAAGACGGGATCGCGAGCCGTTCAGCGTCGACGCCGCGGTCGGACAGCACGAGAATGTTGATGCCGTCGTCGACGGCAGCGACGGCGGCGTCGCACAGGGAGTCTACAGCGACGTCGAGGTGGCCGTCCCTCGGGTACTGCGTAGACAGCGTGCGCGCCTCGAAGAGGCCCTGCCCGGTCACGGCTTTCAAGCGCGCGATCTGGCCGTTGGTGAGCACCGGGCCGGGCAGCGTGACG
>VGSZ01000209.1 GCA_016874845.1 Deltaproteobacteria bacterium | reverse complement strand
CTCGCGCCGGTGTTGTCCCAGATGGCGTCGGTGGTCGGCGACTCGATCCGCGAGCTGGTCGTCGTCGTCCGCTGGGGTGAAGGCGAGGACCGGTCGGAGCTGACGGTGACGACCCACGTCATCGACAAGGGGCCGGTGGCGCAGGTGTCCAACATGATCCAGCAGCAAGCGCGTGCGCTCGGCGGCCTGCCGGGCGGCGGCGGCGGCGGCGGCATGCCGGCGGCGGACCAGAAGCCGGTGACGCCGCCGGGAATGCCCGGGTCGATGTCTGGTCCCGGGTCGGCGCCCCCGCCGCCGTGGGGGCCCAGGGGATGAGGCGCGCGTTCTCGCTCCTCGAGATCCTGATCGCCGCGAGCCTGATCGCGCTGATCGGCGCGCTGCTCGCGCAGTCGCTGTCGTCGTCCATCGACGCCAAGGAGGCCATCGAGACGACGTCGAGCCGGTACCAGGTCGTACGCTCGGCGATGAGCCGCGTCGTCGACGAGCTGTCGATGACCTACCTGTCGCGCCACCGGCCCGGCAACGGCGCCGAGCTGCGCGCCGTCACCGGCTTCAAGGGCGAGCGCGACCGCGTGGACTTCACCGCCTTCGGCTACGTGCCGCGCGTCGAGGACGAAAAGCGCTCCGACCAGCGGCAGCTGTCCTACTTCCTCGACACCGACCCGCGCACGAGGACGAAGTCGTTGATCCGCCGCGAGCAGGCGAACCTGGACGACGAATTCGACGAAGGCGGCCGCGAGCAGACGCTGCTGCCTGACGTGCGCGAGCTCGAGCTCGAGTACTGGGACCCGAGCAATGAGGCCTGGAGCGAAGAGTGGGACGCCGCCGGCACCGAGCTCGAGCGCCTGCCCGCGCGCGTACGTATCCGGCTCGTCGCCGTCATGGACGACGGCCGCGAGCAGACCTTCACCACCCAGGCGCGGCTGTGGCTGCTCGCGCCGCTGGCCTTCTGAGGGAGCCGACGATGTCCTCGACGCCTGCTCCCGACGCGAAGCCCGACGTCCCGACCTCGTGGGGGCGTCGCGCGTGGCGGCTGCTGATGACGCCGGTGGGGCGTCGCATCCCCCTGCGTCGCGGTCGTGGCGCGCCGCACGGCGTGGCGCTGTTGACGGTGATGGTGGCGCTGGCGCTGATGAGCGCCGTCGTCACCGACCTCGGCACCAACGAGCTCATCCGCTACCGGCTCGCCTGCAACGATCGCGACGCGCTGAAGGCGCAGGCGTTGGCCGAGTCGAGCACGAACTTGTCGCGGCTGCTGCTCGCGATGCAGTCGGCGGTGCAGCCGCTCGTGACGAAGCTGGCGGGGCTCGGCCTGCCCCTGCCGGCGTTGACGTTCTGGGAGCTCGTGCCGCTGGACAGCGAGACGCTGAAGGGCCTGACGTCGGGTGAGCTGCAGCAGGCCTTGGGGCTCGACGTGACAGCGTCGATGGAGGAGCGCAAGCAGCGCAAGGCCGACAAGATGGACGAGAAGCGCGCCAACTTCGATGGCAGCCGCGAGGGCGCGCCGTCGGGGCCGTTTGAGCCACCGGACAGCGGCTTCGGCTTCTTCGACGGCACCTTCTCGTCGAAGATCGTCGACGAGGAGCGCAAGGCGGCGTCGCTGCGCGGGTGGGCGCAGGCGGTGACGCCGCAGCAGAAGTTCCCGTTCGCGCAGCGGCTGTTCATGGTGCTGCAGCCCGAGCGCTACGACTTCCTGTTCGAGGACCGCGACGCGCAGGGCAACCGCACCGACCGCTACGAGTTGATCGCCGCGCTGCACGACTGGATCGACGACAACGGCGAGGCCACCGACGGGCACGCCGACCAGAACAGCTGGGGGCGCATCACCGTCGGCAGCGAGGACGCGCTGTACTCGTCGGGCTACAAGGTCGAGCCGAAGAATTCCTACTTCGACTCGCCCGGCGAGCTGCGCCTGGTCCGCGGGATCACCGACGCGCACCTGCGCGCCTTCGGCGACAACATCTCGGTCTACGGCGAAGGGAAGATCAACCTGCTGTCGGCGCCGGATTCGACCATCGAGGCGCTGGTCTACGCGTGCGCCGAGGCTGGGGATCCGCTGGTGCAGAACCAGCAGTGGATGGACGAAACTCTGATCACGTGGCGCGAATTCAAGACACTGGGTCCGCTCGCCGGTGGCGGACCGGTAGACCCTGACGGCTTCGTGCAGATGCTCGACGCCCGTGGCCTGCGAGCCAGCCCCGACTGCAAGAATATGATGGCCACCGAGTCGAGGAACTTCACGGTGTTGGCCACCGCCACTGTCGGCGACGTCACTCGCACGGTCACCACCGTCTATCGCGTCTACGGCGCCACCGAAGAGATCTACTACTACGCGGTCCGGTGACTATTCGGCTGCAGATTATCACTCTAGAAGATTCTACCCGAGATCATCATGGTACAGCGAATTGTCGGAATCGACCTCGGCAGCCACAGCGTGAAAGCGGTCACCATTGCCGCCCGCAGCAAGGGACCCGTGCCTGGCCGCGGTCCGCAGCGCGTCGGGTTCGACATGCTGCAGTGGGGCGAGGAGCCGGTGCGCGCGGCCGCCGAGGGCGAGGATGAGGCGGCGACGCTGCGCGAGCGTCAGGGCGCGGCGCTGCAGATGCTGCAGCGCCGCGGCGCGCTCGACGGCGAGGTCTTCGTTACCGGCCTGCCGGGCGACGCCGCGGCGGTGAAGACGCTCACGTTCCCGTTCAACGACCGCGCCAAGGTCGCCGAGACGCTGCCGTTCATGCTCGAGGATGAGATCGCTCTCGATCTCGACGATGTCGTCTACAGCCACGTCTTCGTCGAGGGTGGCGCGCGCAGCCGCGACAAGGGTTCCGAGGTGCTGTGTGCGTACGCGCGGAAGGACGCCGTGCAGGAGGTGCTCGACCAGCTGGCGATCACGGGTGTCGACCCGCGGCACGTCGAGCTGGACGCGCTGGCCCTCGCTCACGTCTGGCACGGCGTCTTCGCGCCCCCGCACGGCGGCGACCACGACGGCTCCACCGAGCTGCGCACGCCGGGGGGCACGGTCATCGAGACCGCCGAGGGGGCGCCCGCGCCGTGCGCCGCGCTGGTCGATATTGGCCATCGGCACACGACGGTGTGCGTGCTCGCCGGCGGACGCGTCGTGTCGGCGCACACGCTGCTGCACGGGGGCGCCGACGCCACGCGAGCGCTGGCCCGTGAGCTGTCGCTGCAGCTGGACGAGGCCGAGCGTGGCAAGCGCAAGGAGGCCTTCATCGAGGTGAGCGGCGCCGTCGCGCAGTTCCCCGAGCAGCAGCAGATCAGCGACGTGCTGAAGCGCGCGTATGCGCCCGTCGTGCGCCGCCTGCGCCAGATCATCCAGGCGACGATCTCGTCGGCGCGGCTGCGTGTCGTGAAGGTCGTGCTGACCGGCGGCGGCAGCAAGGTCCTGAACCTCGACCGGCACATCGCCGAGGAGCTGAACGTCAAGGTGGCGCGCGGCACCGAGCTGAACGCGCTGCTGCAGTCCGCGCAGCGCACGCCGCTCGCCGTCGATGACGCGGCACCGCTGGACGATGGCGCTGGCGCCGAATCGGCGCTGGCCTTCGCCTACGCGCTGTCGGCTCTGGGCGGCAGCCGCGGGACGTCCCGCCTCGACTTCCGCACCGGGCCGTTCGCCTGGAAGGGCGACTTCGACTTCCTGCGCGAGCGGCTGCCGGCGCTGTCGGCGTGGGCTGCGGCGCTCGTGGTCGCGCTCGGGCTTGGCGCCGCGGCCCAGGCGGTGATGCTGTCGCGTGAAGACACCGCGCTGCTCGAGCAGCAGCTGAAGCTGTGTCAGGAGATCACGGGCGAGAAGACCGACTCGACGTCGCGCTGCCTCGCGTTGATTCAGGAGCGCATCAACGGCACCGCTGGCTTCCAGGTGCCCGAGACGTCGGCCACCGACACGTTCCTCGAGATCTCGCGTCGCCTACCGTACGCAACCGAGCTGAAGCGCAAGGTCACCGAACTCGACATCACGTCAGAGCGCGTGCGCCTGAAGGGCACGACGGTGTCCTACGACGCCATCGATACGATGGTCGAGCGCCTGCAGGGCGGCCGCTGCTTCTCGCTCGTTGAGAAGGGCAAGGCTCGCAACGTCAACGCCGACACCGTCGAGATGAACGTCACCATCAACCTCGACTGCGCGAAGGCGCCCGGCGACGGCAAGACGCCCGCGCCGCCGCCGGGGCCCACCGCCGAGCAGCTGCGCGCGGCGACGTCGGCTTCGGCGACGTCGTCGTCGTCGAACTCCGCGGCCGCGTCGATCCCGTCCTTGACGCCGTCACAGTCGTCGTCGATGCCCGGCGACGCGGTGCCCTACGCGCCGCCGCCGGTACCTGTCGAGGTTGGTGGCGACGGCGGCTTCAAGCGCCCGTCGACCGAGGCCATCGAGGAGCGGCGCGAGCGGCTCAAGAAGCTGCGCGAGGAGCGCGAGCTGCGCCGAAAGCAGCTGATCTCGAACCCGCTGCAGCGCCAGAGCGTGCGCGACCGGTTCCAGAAGCCCGCCGTCCTGGACGGCAACGACGGAGACGAGTGACATGTCCGACAACACCACCCAGGGCAGCGCCGTCGGCCGCGCGCTCCAGAAGATGACGGACCGCGAGCGCAAGCTCGTGTTCGTCATGGTCGGTGCCATCGCGCTCTTCATCCTTGGCGGGGCGGCGATGGCAACGTCCTCGTTCCTCGCGTCGCGCGAGAAGCGCATCCGCCTGCGCCGCGACGAGATCGCGCAGATCGAGACGTTGCGCATCGGCTACGACGCCGCCGTCGCCCGCGATCACGCTGCCGAGGCGCGCATCAAGACGGCGTCGGCGACATCGCTGTTCTCGCTGCTGCAGAAGTCGGCGGCCGAGGTAGGGCTCGCGCTGTCCGATCTGAACGAGCGCCGGCTGCCGGTCAAGGACAGCGAGTTCACCGAGGTCACCGTGGACGTCAACCTGAAGGAGATCGGCGTCGACAAGCTGGTGACGCTGCTCGAGAAAATCGAGGGCCGCAGCGCCGATGGCGTCGTCAAGGTCACGAAGCTCAAGGTGAAGACCAAGTTCGACAACCCCGAGATGCTCGAGGCGTCGCTGATGGTGTCGGCGTGGAAGGCGCCGGCGGGCACCGACGGAGGCAAGCCGTGAAGAAGCTCTTGTTGGCCTGGGCGTGGAGCGCGTGGTTCTCCTGGTGCTTCCTCGTCTTCGCGGTGCTGACCTTTCCGCTCGAGGGCCTGCGCCCGGTGGTCATTGCCGAGGGCGAGAAGGCGCTCGGCAAGGGCCGGCAGGGCTCCCACGGCGTCGACCCGGTGCTGGGCATTGGCGAGCTCGGCATGAGCGGCTTCGCCGTGCAGGCCAGCCGCGTGAGCGTGCAGCTCGCCAACACCGAGCCCGAGCCCGGGCCACAGATCGAGCTCGACCGCGTGCGTATCCCGCTGTGGCCGCTGCTGTCGTTCCTGCGCGACAAGAAGACCGTGGACGTCGATCTGGAGCTGTACGACGGTGACGTCGCCGCGTCGGTCACCGTCGACGAGAAGCAGAACGTCGTCGGCGTCGACGTCGAGGTCGACGACGTCGACCTCGGCCGCGCGGTGTTCCTCGGCAGCAAGCTCGGCCTGCCCGTGCAGGGGCGGCTCGACGCCGACGTCGAGCTCGACCTTGGTGCGCAGGCCGACAAGGACGCGCGCGGCCGCGTCGACCTCGCCATTGAGGGCTTCGGGCTCGGCGCTGGCAACCTGAAGCTCATCCCCGGCGGCTTTGAGCTGCCCGAGGGCCTGCGGCTCGGCGACCTGAAGGGGCGCATGCCGATCACGCAGGGGCAGGGCACGCTGGAGGTGCTGCGCTTCGAGGGCGGCACCGACGTCGAGGCCGAGGTCACCGGCACGCTGGCGGTGAAGCAGCGGCTGCAGTCGTCGCGCCTCGACATCGAGGGCTGGTTCCGGCCGGCGTCGGCGTTCCTCGACCAGAACCCGAAGGTCAAGAGCGCCATCGAGCTCGGCGAGAAGCTGTCGTTGCCCGGCGCGCCGTCGCTGTCGAAGGCGAAGGACGAAGAGGGTCGCTACCATTTCAACGCCCGTGGGCAGCTGCAGACGCTGCGTCCGCAGCTGTCGCGCGACAACGGCAAAAAGGCCGGCCGGGCGCGCAGTCCGCGCGGCGACGCCGCGGCGTCCTCGCCGGTGGCCGCGCCCACGACGTCGCCGACGACGACGTTGCCGGGGCGCGAGCCCAGGGGCGTCCTCGAGCGTGGTGGCGCGAAGGAGCCCGAGCTGGCGTCGCCCGCGCCGATGCCGGTGGACACCGCCGAGGACGCGCCGGTCGAGTAGTCGGCGCGCGGGATCGCGGTTGATGCGGCGTGGATCGTGCCTAGCGTAGGGAGCGACACGCCACAGCGCGCCGGCCGCCGTCGGCGCGAGTCGCCCGCAGCGGGCGCGCGAGGAGCCCCCGACCATGGCCGATGCCAAGCCCGTCGAAGCCGTCGAATTTACCTGCGGCGAGTGCGGCGCCGTCAACCGGCTGCCGCGCGAGAAGGTGCTGAACCTGAAGAGCTCGCCGCTGTGCGGCCGCTGCGACAAGCCGCTGCTGCGCGCCTACGACCGCTTCTTCGACGACCTCGACCCCGACAGCTACATCCATCCGCTCGACAAGGAGACGCTGGACGCGCTCAAGCGCATCCCCGGTGTGGCGACATTGCTTCGTTCGTTGATCCGCCACTCGTTCGAGCTGGCGACGCGGCTGCACCATCACGCGAACTTCGTGCGGGTGGGGCCGGCGCAGTACCCAACGCTGTGGGCGAAGTTCGAGCACGCCGGCCGGTGCCTCGGCATCAAGCAGCTGCCCGAGCTGTACGTCTACCAGGACCCGGTGCCGAACGCGTACACGTTCGGCGTCGACCGCTACTTCGTCGCCGTGTCGACGGGCTGCCTCGAGCTGCTCGACGACGATGAGATTCTCGTCGTGCTGGCCCACGAGCTCGGCCACGTGCACGCCGACCACGTGCTCTACAAGTCGGCGGCGCGGGTCTTCGGCAGCGTCGCCAGCACGATCATCCAGGCGACCTTCGGCATCGGCAGCCTGGTGGTCTACCCGGTGCAGCTGGCGCTCCTGCGCTGGGACCGCGCCAGCGAGCTGTCGAGCGACCGCGCCGCCCTGCTCGTCGTCAAGAACCCGTTCACGGTGATGCGGACGCTGATGAAGATCGCCGGCGGTACGCGCCGCTACGCGGGCGAGCTTGGCATCGACGCGTTCATCGAGCAGGCCGACTCGTTCGGCAAGATGCAGGACGAGGGCCCGCTCGGCCGCTACATCACGATCTTCCAGTCGCTCTTTCGCAGCCACCCGTTCCCCATCTGGCGCACCAAGGAGGTCATCGATTGGGTGACGACGGGGAACTACCTCGAGATCCTCGACGGCGAGTACAAGGTGCGCGCGCTCATCGCGACGAAGCCGTGCCCATCGTGCGGCAACGCCAACCGCGTCGAGGCGATGGTCTGCACCCACTGTGGTCACCAGCTCGTCGACGAGCCGACGGGCGAGGCCGCCGAGCGCGCGGTGCGCGAGGTGCGCGAGGCCGCCGGCGTCGACGAAGGCGGCGACGACCCGATGTCGCGCGCCTGGAAGGAAGCCCGCGGCTGGTACAAGCGCACCTTCACCCTCGACGGCGCCGACGACGGCCCCATCGTCGACGGCGAGCCGACACGTCGCACGCCAGACGACCCCGACGGGAAGGTCGGCAAGAAGGACGGCCCGTAGAGCGGCCCGTAGAGCAGAGCAGCCAGCAGGCAGGCGAGCAGGGCCGCCGGCAAGGTCGCCGGTCAGCCGCGACGCCCCTGGGCCCACTGCCACGCCGGCACGCGCGCCTTCGACGGCCGCTGCACGGTGGCGAAGGCGACGGCGCGGTCGGCGCACGAAAACAGCGCGCCGAGCACGCGGTCGACGTCGACGAGGGTGCCGGGGGCGACGCCGCTCGTGTCGACGTCGGTGAGCGCCGGCTGGAACAGCTTCACGACCTCGCCATCGACGACGGTCTGGCTGCCGGGCCAGGGCACCATGGCCCGGCAGTGGTCGAAGACGGCCCGTGCGGTCTCTTGGAACGGCACGGCGGCCTCGTCCTTCGTCAGCATCGACGCGTAGGTGACGTCCTCGTCGGGCTGGGGCGCGCGCGGCAGGCGCCCGGCGAGCAGATCGTCGAGGTGGCGGCCGAGCAGCGCCGCGCCGCGGGCGGCGACCTTGTCGGTCAGCGTGGCGCCGTCGTCGTCGTCGGTGATTGTCACGGTGTCCGTCGCGAAGACGTCGCCGGCGTCCAGCGCGGGGACCATGTGCATCAGGCAGACGCCGGTCTGCCGGTCGCCGGCCTGCAGCGCGCGCTGAATGGGCGCGGCGCCGCGCCAGCGGGGCAGCAGCGACGCGTGCACGTTGACGAAGCCGCGAGGCGGCAGGTCGAGCAGGCGCTGGGGCACGATGCGGCCGTAGGCGGCGACGACGGCCATGTCGACGCCCAGCGACGAGAACCGCCCGAAGAACTCGTCGCCGTCGGGCGAGCCCTTCTTCAGCGTCGTTGGCTGCAGCACCGGGACGCCGGCCTGCAGCGCGCGCTGCTTCACCGGCGACGCCTCGACCTTCTGGCCGCGGCCCTGCGGGCGATCGGGCTGGCAGACGACGGCGACGACGTCATGCTCGCGCCGGTCGTGCCGGTCGAGCAGGGCCTGCAGGCAGGTGGCGGCGAGCGCGGGGGTGCCAAGGAAAGCGAGGCGGGCCATGCGCCCGCCTACACCATCGCGCGGCGCGCGACGAGCGTCGCCGTGGTCGTCGACGCCGTGGTCGTCGACGCCGATGACGCGTCGCCGATGACGCGTCGCCGATGACGCGTCGCCGCGGTCGTCGACGCCGTGGTCGTCGACGCCGTGGTCGTCGACGCCGATGACGCGTCGCCGATGACGTGTCCTCAACGGCCCGCGTCGTTGCCCTTCTGCTTCTGCGCCGCGAGCCGCTGGTCGATCTGCTGCAGCAGCGCGTCGGCGCGCGCGTCGCCGACGCCGCGCGCCTGCGCCGCCTCGTCGCGGGCCTCGTCGAGCTTGCCCTGGAAGAACAGCGACACGGCCAGGCCGTAGCGGGCGGCGACGAAGTTGGCGTCGACGGCGAGGGCCCGCTGGAAGGCAAGGGCGGCGTCGAAGTGGTTCTCGAGGCGCCCGTGGGCCCGCCCGAGCTGCGTCCAGGCGAAGGGGTTGTTGCCGTCGAGGGAGTTGGCGTTC
>VGSZ01000208.1 GCA_016874845.1 Deltaproteobacteria bacterium | reverse complement strand
CATGTCCACACTGCCCACCCCTTCGTCCTGAGCAGAGGTGTGTCGGTGCCGAGGTCGCGTGGCAGCTGAGGCGACGGCTCGAGATGCGGTGTGGGACGGAGCACCTGCCGTCACTCGCCAGGGTTCAATAGCGGACGCTAGCAAGCAAGAGCGTCTCGTTTCGGAGATAAGAGAGATTCAGTGCGTCGACGCCTTCAGTCGGCACGGTCCCGGCATTTGTGACTCGCCAGTCGAGGCTGTTCGAGAGACCAATCGCCAACCATGGCAGCACATAGTAGGAGGCGCGAACGGTCGCGGCCACCATGTGGTCGACTCGCCCCACCGGTGTATCCGTCAGCTGGTCACACTGCCCGGCTGCTCCTGACCCGCACTCGGCAACCCCAGTCGACTCCTCGCCGTACTCGAGCAGGCTCCAGCTTAGAAAGCCGTAGAGCTCGGTCACACCGAGCAGCTGGCTCGCGCGAACATACGCCCTGTTCTGGCCAAGGAACTGGTACAGCGCCACCGGCTCGAAGTTCCGGCGGTATCCGATGGCGAGTGCAGTGGCAGGGGTAGGGGCCCACTGCGCCTCAGCCTGTCCCGAGAGTCCGGCCACCTGACCGGTCTGCAGTCCGTTCTCGTCGAATACCAGTGGGTTGTCATACCCGACTGCAAGTAGCGTAGACAGCTTTGCAAGCACCTGTCCTTGCAGGCCCAGTCGGACACCAACGGGGAACGCTTGCGGCAGTGAACGCCGTGCGAAAGGGTAGACCTGCCACCCGCCGGTGAGTGCGACGAATGCACCAGTCTTTGGGAGGAAACGGTAGTCGGCGCGCAGTATTGCAGTGTTGTTCAAAGTATCGAGCAGCCCATCGCGAAGCACGAAGCCGTCAGCACTCTCATCGGCAAAGAAATGAACCAGCGTCGAGGTGACTCCGAGCCTGAACTTCAGGCTGCCCCCACCCGGCGTGATGCCGACGCCGAGCCGCAGCTGATTGTTGACGCGGCTCAACAGCGAGCCAAGCGATACGACACCAGGGTCGGTGTGCAATGAGACGGTGTCGCCGACGACGAAGCTCACCGGCGCGCCTCTTCGGATCTCCGCATCGGCGCTGACATTGGCCTGATAGAGCAAGAACGACCGCGTTGACGGCGTCAGTACTCCTGGCAGTGCGCCGTAGTCGAACGCCGCCCGACCGCGAAAGTCGATCATCGAACCCGGCATCGATGCCTCGACGTAGGGCCGGATGCGCGCGGCGACGTCACCTGTGAAATCACCGGTGGCCAGAGGCGTCGTGTACGGATTGGTGTCGAAGCCGAAGCCGGCGTCGGCACCCAGATGCAAGCGCGACCGGCTGTCGTCGCCCAGCGCGATGCCGGTGGCGTCGCCGTCGGCGCGCACGCTGCCGCCCTGGGCCATCCCCGCGCCCGCGTCCTGCGCGCGCGACGAAGACGACAGCGCAATCACCATCGCCAGCGTCGTCGTCAGGAAGTTGGGATGGGTGCGCACGAGGGTCGGGTTCCTGTCGGCCGGCAGACTAGGCGCACGCTGGGTCGCCTGCAAGAGACAAGCTGTGTGTACCTCTTCGTCGGCGCGTCGTTCGATCCGTCGCCAAAAAAAGGCGGGCGGCGCGTCGGCGCCGCCCTCGTTGTGTCCCGTCGACGCGGCTCACTCGGCCGCAGGCGCCGCGTCCAGCTTGCGTGCGTCGCCCACGGCAAGACGGATTCGACCGAACCCGGCCTGCTCGCAGGTCATCAACACGCGCTTCAGCAGCGCGAACTCGATGCTCTTGTCGGCCTGGACGTTGACCGTCGTCGTCGGGTCTTCCTCAGGGTTCTCGAACTCGCGCTTGGCGATCAGCTCGAACTTCTGGCGCTGCTCCACCAGCTTCTCTTCGAGCTCGGCGATGCGCGGGTTCGGGTCGTCGCTGTTGGCCTGCAGGTCAGGCACCAGCACGACGCCCTCGAAGTACAGCTGGCTGCGCACGCACTGCGACGAATCGGACGACGACCGCGCGCAGTTGAGCGACACGATCGGCACGCGGGTGACCTCGTCGCCGTTCTCGGCCTGCGGCATCCTCAGGTCCTTCGACACGAACAGCATCTCGCCGCTGGCGTTGAAGTTCATGACCAGGAAGATCACGAGCACCATCATCATGTCCACCATCGCGGTGACATTGATGATGACGTCGCCTCCCTTGCGACCGTGCTCCTTGCCGAGGAGCCTCATCTCATGGAAGCGGTGACTCTGACGATGACGACGGAGCTTGACGGCCATGGTGTCCTCACTGCCCCATCGGAGTCAGGGTGATCTGCTTCATGTCATTGCCGGTCGAGAGGTCGATAATCTTCGTCAGGTACTCGTATTTGACACCGTCTTCGGCTTGAATCTTGAGCTCGTTGCGATCCTTCCGAGCGTCCTTGAGCCGCTTCAGTTCCAGATTGATCGCATTGAAGTCGAAGCCGTCCGCCGTCGACGGGAAGGGCCGCTGCTCGGCGCCTTCCTCCTGAACGATGACCTGCTCCTTGCCCGCGAGCACGAGGATAGGCTTGGGCTTGTTCGGGTCGGGTTCTTCCGGCTGCGCCTCGGCGCCGCCCGAAGCGTTCTGCACCTCGAGCATCGCGATTTGCGTCCACACTGCGGTCATCATGAGGAACGTCATGATGGTCATCAGCATGTCGATGTAGGGGACGAGATTGATGTTGGCGTCAAGGCTCTTCTTGCCGCCCTTGCCTGTCGGTTCTACTGCTGCGCCGCCCATGTTCTTGTCACCGGAAGAAAGAGGTGTTGGCGACTCGCCGGCTCTGGCCGTCACGGGGACGGCCGGGATACGGTCGACCCGAGGAGACGAGCGCCGTCGACGACGACGCCCGTTCAGGCAGGCGTCACTCAGCCGTTGCCGTCTTCGATGGCGGCGACGTTGAGCTTGTCCTTGTTGCGCATGACGAGGTTGACGGTCGAGGCCACCGCCGAGTTGATGTCGTCGTTGAGCGCCTGCGTGCGCCCCTGCAGCAGCGAGAAGGCGATGAGCATCGGCACGGCGACGGCCAGGCCGAAGAACGTGCAGTTCATCGCTTCACCGATGCCCAGGCTCAGCGCCGCCGACTTGTCGGCGGCCGACACGTTGGCGACAGCCTTGAACACGTTGATCATGCCGTTCACGGTGCCGATGAGGCCGACCAGCGTCGCCGCGTTCGAGATCATCGACAGGTAGCCGGTGCGCTTCTCAAGGTAGGGCAGCTCGTGCATCGCCGCCTCGTCCATCGCGGCCTGAACCTCTTCCTCGCCGTGGCGGACCTCAAGCAGGCCGGCCTTCAGGATGCGCGTCAGCGGCGACTGCGGCTGGTCGGACAGGAAGCGGATGCCGCCCATGACATCGCCGCGGAAGATGCGCTCGCGCAGACCGGCAAGGAGGGCGTCCTTGTTCAGCCGCGTGCGGAAGAACAGCACGACGAGCCGCTCGATGATGATCGCGAGACCGAACGCGCCGATGCCGAAGATCGGGACTGCCCAGAGGCCGGCTTCCTGGACGCGGTGACCAAAGCTCTCGAACATTCCTGACTCCCTTTGTCGGCGCCGGCGTGCCGGCCCATCGTTTTCTGCGGTGACGTCGACATCACCCAAGTGGAATCCTGCGAGCCCCCGCCGATCACCGGCGGCTGCGACATGGACGGCCGAAGGCTTACACCACCCGTTCCCGAACTGGCAACGGCTTTGCCAGTCTTGCCGGCGTCGAGCGAGCGCCATCGGACCTTCGTCCGACCTGTCGCGGGTCAGACACCGGCGGTCGCCGCACGGTTCCCCGATCCGCCTTCTCGCTCGTCGGCCTGAGCGCCCGCCTTACCCGCAGGCAAGCCGGCGCGGTCCTCGGCCAGCACCGCCAACTCGTCGAACGTGCGACAAAGCGCGTCGCGCTCGTCAAGGAGATCGGTGAGCGCCCGCCCCTTGAGCCGCAGCCGCAGCGCACCGCCAAGCGCACGCAGCACGAACGCCCGGCGGCGCAGATAGTGCCGGGTCGTCAGCCCGGCGCCGGGGGCAACCAGCGCCAGCAGCGCTCCCCACGCCAGCCCCGTTGCGCTCGCCGTCAGCGCCACCGCACCGACGTACCAGAGTGGAAAGAAGACGACGCCGGCGATGACCTTCACCGTCGCGCCGACGTCGCGCTCGGGCCGCATCGCCCGCCAGACGCCGTGCACCGCCCAGAACGGCGTCGCCCAGAACGCCGCGCCACCGGCGGCCAGGGGCAGCGCGACGAACGCCGCGCCGATCTGCCGCGCCGCGACGCCGAGCCGCTGCCGATGGGAAGCCGCCGCCAGACCGTCGCGGGCCACGTCTCGCGGCGTGAGCCCCGCCGCCGCCAGCGCGTCGACCCACGCCGCCAGCCGGGCGCGCACGTCGTCCAGCGCCTCGGGCGCACACCCCCGCAGTCGAGCGACGCCGTCGGCGAGTTGCTTGATCCGGCGCGTCCGCTCGGGATCGTCCTGTCGCCAGACGGCGTCGACGGCGTCGAGCAGGGCGACGTCCTCCCAGCTCTCGACGTTGACGGTGACGGCGCGCAGCGCATCGTGGATCGCACCCGTCAGCGCGCGCGCCGCCGTGCGCTGGTCCTCCTCGTCGCTGGTGGCCGCGGCGAAGTCCTGCACCCGCAGCGGCCGGCCGACCTCGACGGCGGCCGTCGAGCGAAACCGCAGCTTGTCGGCGTACGTCAGCCCGACGGGCACGATCAACAGCTCGCCGGCGCCGCGGGCGACGGCGCCGAGCGCCATGCGGGCCGCGCCAGTCTTCAGCGGCTGCAGCTGCGGCTCGTCGTGCGAGATGCCCTCGGGAAAGATGAGGACGCAGTCGCTGTCGACCAGCGCCTGCTCGACGGCGCGAAAGGTCTCGGCGTTCTGCGTGGTGTCGGCGCCGTCCTTGGCGCGAAACACGGGCAGGCAGTCGAGCGCGCGGACGAGGAGCGAGATGCCCGGCATCGAGAAAAGCGGGGCCTTGGCGAGCATCCGCACCCGACGTCGCGCGGCCTGCTGCACGAGCACCGGGTCCAGCAGGCCGTTGGGGTGGTTGGCGACGAGCAGCACCGGCCCGCGTGGCGGGACGGCGCCGGCGAGCACCCGCCGGCGATAGAACACGTCCGCCGCAGCGCCGACGAGGGCGGAGACGGCGCGGCCGAAGGCTGCCATGACGGTGGGGTGCTCAGCGGAGCAGGAGCAGCAGCACGACACCGCCGACGACGACCGCCGCGAGCCCGCCGACAAGCACCAGCGTCTTGTTTGGACCGGTCTCGTCGGAGCCGCCGGCGCGCGCCTTCGCCGCCTTGGCTTCGACGTCGCTGACGTCGACGGATTTGATCGCGTAGCCCTCGCCGCCGAGGAACGCCTGCAGCTCCTTCGCGAAGGTCTCGTACTCCGGCTTCGGAAGGTCGAGCACCGTCCCGTGCCGCTGCTGGTACGCGGCGGCCACCGCGGCGTAGGTGCGCAGCTCGATCGCGCGCAGGCCGACGTCGATGAAGCCGGCGGTGAGGGCGTGCGCGGTGTCGCCGCTCTCCGGTATCAGCACCACGCTCTCACGCGCCTGCTTGCCGCCGCCGGTCGACGGCACCTGCGGGGCCTGCACCTTGACGACGCGCGGCACCTTGCCCGTGAACTTCATCCCGGAGAACTTGGCCGCGACGAGGTCGCTGACGGCGAGGGCCGCCTGCGCGAAGGCGGTCATGGCTTGCTGGTTCATCGGCGGGTCCTCCCACGAAGTCCGGGTGCCGTGTGTCCCTAGACGACGGTCGGGGGGTAGAGTCGACCGAGGGTGCACCCGCGGTCAAGGCCGACGGCTGCAGCCGCGGCGCACGCCGTCGGGCCGCGCACGCGGCGGCCGCCTTCACCAGGCGCGCACGGCGCCTTTGCGGAACAGGTCGTGCACGACGCGGTCGAGGAGCATCGGGTCGACGCCGCGGGTCAGCAGGTCGCGGGCGTCGCGGCCGGAGGCAATCTGGTCGACGATCGGCCGCGCCTCGAGGCTGCACGACGCCCGGTAGGCGGCAAGCAGGTCGCCGCGCACGACGAGCTGGAGGCCGTCGGCCAGCGCGTCGCCGTAAGCTGCATCGGCGACCGTGTCGAGGGCGCTCGCCGCTTCACCGACGACGTCGTCGAGCGGTCCCTTGGCGTGCCCGGTCGTCGCCTCGTAGACGAGGCTGAAGCCGACGGCGCCGACCTGCAGGAGCGCGGCCAGGGCGTCGCGGTGCATCTGGGTGCGGCCCCCGCTGGTGACGCGCGCGAAGACCAGCCCGCCGTCGGCCAGCACGACGAGGAACCGAGCGTCGCCAGCGATGACCGTCACGCGGCCGCTGAAGCGTTGCGCTGCCAGCAGGCGCAGCAGCGTGTGCGGACCAGAGCCCTTCAGTCGACCATCGATCGGCGAGAAATCACGCGCCACCTGAAGGACGGTGGCGACCTCGCGCGTCGGTTGCACCACCTTGTCGATCGCCGCCACCAGGCGCTCGGGCCGCAGGCCCTTCTCAAGGATGAGCTCGGCGCCGCAGCCGGCGTTGTGCAGCCGCTTGATCCAGGCGCCGTCGTAGCCGGTCAGAACCACCGGCGTCTCCCGTAGCCGGACCCGGGTGCGCACGAGCGCCAGCAGGTCCCACCCCGAGGTCCCCGCCATGCGTGCGTCGGCAACGATCACGTCGGGCAGCATCGTCGCCGCGGTGTGCAGCGCCTCGTCGCCGTCGACGGCGGTCACGACGTCGTACCCGTGGGCCCGCAGCAGCGTCGCCTGGAAGCGCAACATGTCGCGATCGTCGTCGGCGAGAAGCACCTGGACCGGGCCGAGCCGGGCCGCGCCGGCGCTGCGGACTGCGTCGGGGACAGCGGTGACGGGCGTGTCGTCGTCGTCCTGGTCGAGGCCGAGCGCGAAGTTGTCTTCGGCGGCCGGGGCATCGGCAATCCCCGCCTGGAACAGGACCGCCACGGGCGCCTCGCGGGCCACCAGCGTGCGGAGGTCGGGCCCGCGTCGCGTCTCGGTGACTTTGCCGGCCTGCACGACGAGATCGGCGATGTGGGCGCCGGAGTCGGGCTCGCGCAGCGCGACCGTGCCGGTGGCCGCCGACTGCGCCAGCTGCCCCACGAGGCGGCCCACCGGCCGCTCCGTGGACAGCGGCGACGCCAGCAGCGCCTCGATCTGCGCCGGCGTCGGCGCCGCCGGCAGCACCCGCGTGACCCCTTCGGCCACCAGCGTCAGCTGACCACCGACCATGAGATCGACGAAGAGCACGAGGGGGGTGGGCGGTGTCGTCACCAGCATGCGGCGGTCGGCCTCGAGCATCAGCCTCGGCACCAGCACGACGTCGGGACGGAACATCCGCTGCAGAAGCGCTGCGTGCGCGAGGTCGGTGCTGACCACCACGCTGTTGCTGCGGCTGCGCAGCGCCTCTTCGAGCGTCGCCGTCCGCTCGTCACCAGGACCGACCAACAAGACGCGCGCCATGGGTGTCGATACCGCAAACCGCGGCGTGTCGTCAGCCGGCGTCGTCGACTGCGCCGAGCACGTCCCGGGCGACCCCATCGGCGAAGCGCGCGCCGCGGGCGGTCAGGCGCCAGCGACCGGCCGCGGGCCCGCCAAAGCCCGGTCCAAAGCCCGGCCCAGAGGCGGCGTCGACGTCGACGCTCACGTCACCCCGGCTCCGAGCGGCCTCGAGCGCCCGCCAGACCGCGGGGCCCACCGTCGTGCGGTGCAGGCGGGCGAGGGCCGCCGGGTCGACGCCGGCCTGCAGGTCGCGCAGGCCGAAGGCGACGGCCTCGCGCAGGGAGTGGGCCGGGTCCAGCGCTTCGTGCTCGGCGGCAGCGCGGACGGGATCGGCGCGCCACGCCTCGAGCCGCGCCGTCGTGTGCCTGCGCCGCGCCCGCCCGTCGTCGTCGACGTAGAACGAGTGGGCGCCAGGCCCGAGCCCCAGGTAGGCGCCGCGCTGCCAGTAGAGGCGGTTGTGGCGGCTCTCGCGCCCGGGGCGCGCCCACGATGACACCTCGTACTGCAGCAGGCCGTGCGCGGGGGCGCGGTCCTGGAAGCGCTCGTACGCGGTGGCCTGCGCGTCGTCGTCGACCCGGCGGCGCCGGCCCCGGGCGATCAGCTGCACCAGCGGCGTCCCCGGCTCGATGGTCAAGACATAGGCGCTGACGTGGCCGACGCCGGCGTCGACGACCCGCGCCAGATCATCGTCCACGCGCGTCGGGCGCTCATCGGGGACGCCGACGATCAGGTCGACGCCCACGTCGAGGCCGGCGTCGACGAGCGCGCGCAGGGCGGCCATGCCGCGGGCGCGATCGTGGGCACGACCGAGCCACAGCAGCACGTCGTCGTCGAGACTCTGCAGGCCGACGCTGGCGCGGGTGAACCCTGCGGCGCGCAGCCCGTGCGCGAACGCCTCGTCGACGTCTTCCGGGTTCACTTCGAGCGCGACCTCGGCGTCGTCGTCCAGCCCGAAGTGGCGGACGCGGGTGACGATGCGCGCGAGCTCCTCGACGCCCAGCTGCGACGGGGTGCCGCCGCCGAGCGACAGCGTCTGCGCCGGCCAGACGAGCTCGCCGTGGCGGGCCTGCGCTTCGAGGGCGACGGAGGCGACGAAGCCAGCGGTGGGATGGCCGACCTCGAAGTAGAAGTCGCAGTAGCTGCAGCGGCGCCGGCAGAATGGGACGTGCAAGTAGACGCCGCGCGCGCGCCGGCCGGTGGGCACCTCGTTCACGTCGGCGGCTGCGTCGGCTGGGGGATGGCCTGCGACCGCGAGCTTTCGCTCGTGCGCGCCTCGGCCCAGGATCTTGGCCAGAGCTCGCGCAGCAGGCGCAGGGCGGCGGCGTGGCCTACGGGGTCGGCGGCGGCGACGCAGGGCTCGGGAACGACGACCTCGACACCGCGGCTGAGCGCGTCGGCGGCGGTCAGCAGCACGGACGTGTGGGTCTCGAGGCCCACGACGGTGAGCCGGCGCACGCTGCGGCGCGCCAGCTGGGCCTCGAACTCGGTGCGGAAGAACGCCGAAGGCGACGGCTTGCGCAGCACGAGCTCGTCGGAGCGCGGCGTCAGCTCCTGGATGACCGGCGCCGCGAGGGCGTCGTGGGCGAAGAACACTGGACGGCCGCGCTCGCGGAAGTAACGCAGCTCGCCCTGCACGAAGCGGATGATCGCAGCGCCCGTCGGTACGGAGCGGTCACCGCGGAAGCGGTCGAGCGTCATGTCGAGGATGACGAGGGCACGGTCCGACTCGTTCCGGTCGTTCCGGTCGTTCCGGTCGTTCCGGTCGTTCCGGTCGTTCCGGTCGTTCCGGTCGTTCCGGTCGTTCCGGTCGTTGCGGTCGTTCG
>VGSZ01000207.1 GCA_016874845.1 Deltaproteobacteria bacterium | reverse complement strand
GGCTACGGCGGCGTCCAGCGCGACCTGCTCCTGCTTCAGCGTCTGGCGCGCGAGCGCGGCCTGCTGTGGGCCGAAGACGCCGCCCACGGGCTGTTCGCGCGCCAGCATGGGCGCGCGCTCGGGACCGTCGGCGCGCTCGGCGCGCTGTCGTTCCACGCGACCAAGAACGTCACCTGCGGCGAAGGCGGCGCCCTCGTCCTCAACGATCCGGCGTTGCGCGAGCGCGCCGAGATCCTGCGCGAAAAGGGCACCGACCGCGCGCGCTTCCTGCGCGGCGAGGTGTCCGCCTACCGCTGGCAGGACGTCGGCTCGTCCTACCTGCCGAGCGAGCTGCTCGGCGCGCTCCTGTGCGCGCACCTTGAACACGCCGACGTCACGCAGGCCGCGCGCCACGCCGTCGTCTCCGTCTACGCCGACGTCTTCGGGCGCGCCGCGCCGCGCCTTGGTCTCACGCTGCAGGCAACCCCCGAAGGCGCCCTGCCGCCCGCGCACCTCTTCGGCGTGCTGCTGCCGCCCGGCGTCGATCGCGCCGCCGTCGTCGCCACCCTGCGCGAACGCGGCGTCATCGTCGCCAGCCACTACGAGCCGCTGCACGCGGCCCCCGCGGCGCGCGCGTGTGCTGCGCCGGCGCACCTGCCGGTCACCGACGACGTCGCCGGGCGGCTCCTGCGCCTGCCGCTGCACCCGGGGATCACCGTCGACGACGCGCGGACGATCGCCGCAGCCTTCGTCGATGTGGTCGAACGCGCCGCGCGCGCCTGACCGCGGTCGTCAGCGCTCGACCACCGCAGCGTCCACCGGGGCCACCGCGGCGCGCAGGCGGTCGTTGATGACGTCGAAGAGCCGGGGGGACGGCGCGCCGCGCAGCCGCAGCGAGAACGCCGCCGGATCCTTGACGGCGCGGCGGGCGAAGGCGAGCAGGCGGTCGCGGTGGGCGAGGTAGCGCGCGCGGTCCATCGATACGCGGACGAGGTCGGCCTCGGGGCCGTCTTCGAAGGCGAAGCCGAAGAACTCGTTCATCCGCAGCGCCGCGGTGTTGCTGCGCAGCACCACCGAGGACGTGCCGCCGCCCTGCAGGTCGAAGAAGAAGAAGTCGAGGACGGTGAGGATGGCCATCAGCGGCACCCGGCTGCCCAGCGCGTCGTGGTCCCACACGAAGACGCCGCAGTTCGACGTCGCCATCTGCGGCGTGAATTCGGCGACGTAGACAACGCCGACCTTCCGTCCGCGGTGGTGGATCACGAAGAAGTAGTTCCACTCGTTGTCGATGCGGGCGAACCACGCCTCCTGCTGCGCCGGTGTGATCGGCGCCTGGTGCCGGTGCATGCGCCGCACGTGCTCGGCGTTGCGCCCCTGGCGGATGATCTCGATGTCGTCGCGCTCGACGCGCGACAGCACGAGATGGAACCGCTCGAGCACCAGCACGACGACTACGGCCCCGACACGAAGCGCACCGCGCGCATCGCGCTGCCGTCGACGATGCCGTCGAAGTTGCTGTCGAGGTCGACGCGGCCGCCGACGACCACGCGCCCGGCGGCGTCGACGGCGACGTCGACGGCGTCGTTCAGCTCGGGGATGGTGACGACGCCACCAAGGCCCCACGCGGGGTCGTTCTGCAGGTCGGCCGCGAGCCGCACCAGCGTCGGTCCGCCCAGGGCGCCGCTGGTCACGAGGAAGCGGCCCGTCGCCTCCGGCGCGATCTTGTAGGGGCCCTGCGCACCGTTGCCGGCGTTGAAGGCCACGTTCGCCGCGAGGTTGCCGGCCAGGTCGACGCGGATCGCGCGCGGAACCTCGACGTCGCCGACGACTGCAGCGCCGACGGCGACGAACGAGCCGTCGCCGGACACGACGGCATCGGAGAGCGCCGCGACGCTGGCGGCCGGGTCGAGCGCGATCGACGTCCAGCTGCCGAAGAACATGCCCGCGGTGTTCTCGACGCGCAGGAAGCCGGCGGTGGTGTCGAGCCGACCGACGACGAGCGCCGTGTCGCCGGGGCCGGACACCATCGTCAGGCCGTCCTCGACGGTGAAGCTCGGGTCGTTCAACACGTTGGAGTCGCTGAACGTGCCGTTGTCCGCGAGGCGCCAGAGCGACTGGAACGTCGTGGTGGCACCGGTGGAGAAGAACGACGCGCCGATCACGAGGCGGCCGTCGCTCATCGCCTTGCAGCCCTGCACGACGTACTGCTCGGCGGACGGGTTGCCGTCGTCGATGAACGTCCCGGCAGCGCTGCCGTAGGTGGGGTCGATGCCGCCGGCAGGAGTGAAGCGCACGACGTGGAGCTCGGCCGGATTGTTGTTGCCGTCGGTGCCGGTCAGCGCGGTCGCGATCGTCGCCGTGCCGTCGGCGGCGACGTCGAGGCACCCGGGGGCGGCGGCGGCCGTCGTCAGGCCCGCAAGGGCGAAGCCGACGGTGCCATAGGACGTGTCGGGCGTGCCGTCGGGGAACAGCCTGGCAACCATCGCCTCGCCCGCCGAGACGCCGGCGACGTAGAGGTTGCCGTCGGCGTCGAAGCCGACGACGCTGGGGCTCTCGTTCGCGCCGGGTTGCCGGACGAGGTCCGTCGACTGGAACGAGGCGTCAGGGTCGCCTGCGCCCGGCACAATCGTGAGCGTCGGCGAGAGAGCCGGACACGCGTCCGGCAGCGAGGAGAGGTTGTTGGGGTCGACGTCGGGGACGACGCACACTTCGTAGACGCCGGGGACAGCGGACCCCATGCTGAAGGGCGCCTGCTGCAGGATGCAGCCGGCCTGCCTGCGGCTCGTGCACGCCTGGGGTGCCAGCACCCCGCGGAAGAGTGCCTCGGGGATGGGGACGTCCCGGAGTAACGCCACGATGGCGTCGCCGAACACGGCGACCCCCTGCCCGAGGAGCGGCGTCGGGTCTCCCCGGAAGATCGTCGACGGCGTCACCGCGGTCAGCCCGCGGGGCTGCACCCGCAGCGGCTGGGCGGCCGTCGCAAAGATCCGTTCGGAGGGCTCGCCTTCGCCGCCGTAGTAGGCTTGGAAGGTCACGTCGATATCGGGCTGCACTTCCGATGAGAAGAGCGCCGTTCCGTCCACGTAGACGTCGCTGGCGAAACCGACGTTGACCTGATTCGGTCCTTCGGTCGTGACCACGAAGGCATACACCTCGCCGCCGTCGAGCGTGGGCGTCAGGGCGAACGTGAATGTGTTCATTCCGCCCTCGATGGGCACCGTGTTGGAGCTCGCGAGCGGGAGCCCGGTGGGCACACCGCCGGCAACCTCGAAGAGCTCGATCGTCGTATCGCTGGGGAGTCTGTCCTCGCCGGCGAAGCGGGGCGCCAACCAAACGTCAATTCGGGTGAGCACTGCGGTGGTCGGGACCGTGAAAGTCTGTCCGATCGAGAAGCCCGGAAAGCTACCGACCACACCCTCCTGGACCAGTTGACCAAGGGTGCGCGAGAAGGTCGACGACAGCGCGATCTGGTGATCGCCAGCCGCGAGCGAGACCGGGAACCCGACGGCGCTGCAGAGAAGGCCGAGGCCGTCGATGTTGTTGCCGGCCCGCACCGTCATGCCGCTCGGGATCTCCCCCGCGAGACAGGAGGTCCGATCGAACAAACCTCCACCATCGCCACCGAAGCCGCCCCCGGACACGGAGGCACCCACGACGATCTCGAGGTCCGGCGCGGTGCCCGTGACCTCCAGCGGTGCGCAATCCATGTCGACGCGGTCGATCAGCGTGCCGGCCCGACCGGAGAACGCGACCAGGATCGTGTTGGCCGGACAACGTGCAACCGTGCGCACGGCGTCCGCCGGAGAGCCGCGCAAGGGCAACGTCGTCCCTGTGCCCACGCTGATGGTCAGCGCGACCGGATCAAGCAGGAGTGCGCCGCAGACGACGCTGAGTCCCTCGACGATGCTCTCGACATCAGCGTCGAAGCCGATGGGGGCCTCGCCCGCTGGGCAGGCATCAGCGAAGCCGGTCGCGCCGATAGGGTTGCCGCGCACCAGCCCTGCGCGCGGTGGACCAAGCCCGATCGACGGCGTCACGGCGGCGAACTTGATCCGCGCGTCCTGCGTGCTGCCGTTGCGCAGCGCCCACGTCCCGCGCGCGGCCAGCGCACCGCTGCTGGCATTGCGCACCTCGACGCCCGCCGGCGTTCCGTAGACGGCGGCGAAGGGCGCCGATAGACGGACGTCGAACTCGACCCCCGCCAGGTCGACGGCGGCGGGCAGCAGATCGGGGAACACACCGTTCTCCAGGGCAAGTCCGAGCGGGGTCAGCGTGCAGACCACGGCGATGTTCGTCACGTCGGCGGACACCGTCCCCGTCCCGTTCGTCACCGCGCACGTCACCGCCTCCCCGACCGCGACGAAGTCGTAGCTCTCGCCCGCGAGGAAGCGCCGCGACGCCGCGAACGTGGTGGCGTTGGCGACGACGTTGACGACGTCGCTGCCGGTGCGATTCGTGATGACGACCTGTGCGAACGACGGCGCGCTGACCGTGCCGCCGACGGTGAACGTGTCGACGCACGGCGTCGCCGGGTTGTTGTCGGCGTCGATCTGGGTGCCGACGCAGGAGACGGCGTCCGCCGCCCCGCCCGCGCAGAACTGCCCGGCCACGCAGGCCACGCACGCCGTCGCCGGGCTGTTGTCGTCGTCGACCTCGCCCGTCGCGCAGGCCACGGGATCCGCGGCGCCGCCCGCGCAGAACTCGCCCTCGGCGCAGGCGACGCACGCCGTCGCCGGATCGCCGTCGGGATCGGCCTGGCCGGGGAGGCACTCCGGCCCGCAGATGACGTCGACGACGACGTCGGCGTCGGCGACGCCGGAGCCGCCGGCGACGACGCAGACCGAGCCGGCGGGTTGCCGCAGGACGGTGACGTCGTAGGGGGCGCCCAGCAGCAGGGGCGTCGCGAAGGCAGCGTCGCCGTCCTGCAGCACCGCGAGGTCGTCGCCGCCGTTGTTCTGCAGCACGAGCCCGGTCGCCGGCGGGTCGCCGAGGCCGGTCACCGCCACCGACACCGTGAACGTCGGCTCCTCGAGCAGCGCGCACAGGACGACGACGCCCTGCACCGGTCCGTCGACGACCCCGTCGCCGGCCTCGACGACGCACTCGTGCCCCGGCGGCTGCCGGCGCACGGCGACGGCGTAGGGAGCACCGAGGGCGACGGCCGTCGCGAAGGTGAACGGGCCGTTGTCGTCGACGGGCAGCGGGTCGCCGCCGTCGTTTTCGAGGATCAGGCCGCCGCTCGTCAGGCCCTCGACGGTGCCACCGACGAAGAAGACGTCGACGCAGGTCACGCGGACGGCGGTGACGGCGGCGGTGACGACACCGAGGCCGGCGGCCACGTCGCAGCGCTGGCCGCGGGGCTGGGTCGACACCGCGACGTCGAAGGTCGTGCCGGCGTCCTGCGTCGTCACGAACGTGAACGCGCCGTCGGCGTCGACGGTGAGCTCTTCGTTGGTGCCGCGGTTCACGAGCACCACGCTGCCGCGCAGGCCGGTGACGGTGCCGCCGATCGCGAAGGTCGACCGCGCCGCCGTCGTCGCCGTCGCGACGTTCGAGTAGTCCGACGCCACGCCGTCGCCGAGGGCGCGCACGCGGTAGCGGTAGCTCGTCGACGGCAGCAGGGCCCGATCGACGTACGCGGTGGCGTCGACGGGCAGGACCGCGACGGCGGCGAAGCCGTTGCCGCCGTCGCGCTCGACCTCGTAGGCCAGCTCGTCGGTGGCCGCGTCCTGCCAGCCGAGGGCGATCTTGCCCGCGCCGTCGGCGGTGGCGACGAGCCCGGTGGGCGCCGCCGGCGGCACCAGCGGCTCGGTCTCCTCGACGACGACGGTCTGGTCGGGCTCGCCGTCGCCGTCCTCGTCGATGGCGGCGCCGAGCTCGCCGCCGTTCTCGGCCCAGTCGTCGACGAGCAGCGTCGCCGAGCCGCCCTCGGGGATCTCGACGGTGCCGGAGTAGCTGCCCTGGCCGCCGGGGCCGCTCGACGACACCTCGACCTCGATGGCGGTGTCGCCCTCGGCCTCGACGTCGATGGTCGGGTTGCCCTGCTCGTCGGTCGTGATGGCGACGGCGCCGACGGACTCGCCCTCGGGCAAGGTCACCGACGTGATCGTCTGGGTGCCATCCTCGCTGGTGGTGCCCACCGTCAGCGACGCCCCCTCGCCGCCGTCGGCGGGGACGAACGTGACCTCGGTGCCGTCCTCGTTGGTCTGCAGCACGGCATCGCCGTCGCCGCCCTCGCCGAATTGCAGGTCGGTCACCGCCACCATCAGGTCGGGGGCGAACAGCCGCACGTCGGCGGGCTCGCCGGACTGTCCCTGCGTCACCGTCAACGTCACCGACTGCTGCGGCAGCACGGTCAGCGTGCCGGCGCGGTCGATGTTGTTGGCGCTGAGCAGCGGCACCGTCGCGCTGCCGTCGATCTCGTTCACGATCTTGCCGTCGACCTCGCCGGTGCGCGCGCCGCTGGCGTCCTCGACGGCCACCACCGCGCCGGCGCTGCCGAAGACCTGCTGCAACGACGCCTCGTCATCGCAGAACGCGCACGGGTGCTGGCCCTGCCGCGGCGGCAGCGCGGCCACGAAGAGCACGTTGCCGTTGTCGGGCGTGCCCTGGTACAGCGCCGCCGCGTCGTCAGGGTTCGTCGACGCCAGATACTCCCAGGTGCCGGCCTCGACGTCGACGACGATCGCCCGCTCGGCGTCGGGCAGGTTGTTGTCGTAGACGAAGATCGAATAGGTGCCGTCGTCCTCGCCCGGGCCCACGCCCGTCGCCAGCACCGCGTGGCCGCCGGTCAGGTAGCCAGCGGCGTCGACGCGCGCGATCCCGATGCGAAACGGCGCCGCCCCGCCGGCGGCGAAGGCGTCGGTCAGGAAGCGCACGGCGTCCTCGCCCGACAACACCTGCGTCGAGCCCTGCACGATGTCCCCGAGGAACTGCGTCGAGAACCAGTACGCGATCTCGCCGCCGAGCGCGCGGTTGCCGTCGAGCTCCAGCTCGCGCCCGCGCTCGGCGCCGAAGCCCTCGACATCGATCTCGCCGGTGGCCATCAGGCCCGACAGGATCGCGAAGCCCTCGCAGCGCCCGCCCTCCATCGCCTCGTTCACCGAGCGCATGTACTCCTTGGCCAGCGGCGTCAGCCGGCACTCCGTCGAAGCCGGCTCGCAGACGTCGGCCTTGCCGTGCAGCCGCTCGAGCAGATCGGGGTTCAGCGCCGCGCCGCGCCCGCGCCCGCCGAAGTTCGGGAAGGCGAAGGCGTCGTCGTCGAAAACGAAGACGCTGTCGACGCGCGCCTCGGGCAACGGCGGCTTCGCCGGCTCGCAGGTGCAGGCCGAGACCACGAGCCCGAAAGCCAGCCCGGCAAAGCGAAGAGTCCTGTTCATCGTTCGTCCCTCGAGCAGCACACAGAGGATGGTCCGGCCAGAGCGCGACGACGCCGTCGCCGCAGGAAGACCGTGAAGAGCACGACGCCGACGCTGCCGGCGCCCCCGGTCGTCCCGGTCGCCCCGGTCGCGCACGACGAGGCCGGCGCCGTGGGCTCGGGGAGCCGCGGCGGCGTCGGGCCCGGACCCGGCGGCGGGTCGGCGTCGCAGGAGACGTTGTCGCCGTCCTGGTAGCAAAATTCGCAGCCGTCGGCGGTGCAGCCGCTGTCGCCGCAGCCGACGACGCCGAGGTTCTCGCAGTCGCGGTCGAGCACGCCGCAGCCGCAGTCGCAGCCGTCGGCCACGCCGCCGTTGTAGTAGTGGGCCGCGCACGTCCAGCCCGGCGGCGCGTCCACCGGCGGGCGCCCGTCGAAGCAGGCCCCGGCGCCGCGGGTCAGCAACAGGTCGAGCAGCGGCGCGCCGGTGGCGGCGCAGCCGTCCTGGGCCGGGCCGAGCAACGCCTCGCACGACAGCGTCGCCTGGCACTGGTAGTGGCGCAGCAGCGCGTCGGCGAGCCCGCGGCAGACGTCGTCGTCGACGCCGGCGGCCTTTTCGACGTCGGGCTGCTCGTCGAGGCAGGACTGCAGCGTCGCGTCGCCGCCCACGCACTCGACCTCGTGGGTGCAGAACGCGGTCAACGTCGTGGCGACGTCGCCCTGCGCCTGTGCCGCGCTGCCGAAGAGCGCGCCGGCGAGCGCGCCGCCGAGGAGGGCGAGGGTGGTTCCGCGGGGCGTCATGGGGTCTCCGGCCAGGCTCGCGAGCGTGAAACGGAGCGGATAGTGGTCGATCCCGGTCGGGCTCACAAGCCGGCGAGACACGCGCGCGGCAGCGGCGACGGGCGGCTCACGACGAGGAGGGCCATGGCGCGCCGCCGCGGGCGAGGACGCACTCGCGCAGGAAGGCGACGTAGCCGCGGGTCAGGTGGGCGTCGCGGGCGAAGCGTGGATCGCGGGTCAGGCGGCGGTGGGCTTCGGGCAGGCGCGTGCAGGGGATCGACGGGAACAGGTGGTGCTCCAGGTGGAAGTGGACGGCGTGGGGCGCGATCAGCCAACGCTCGAGGGGCGAGGCGAGCACGGTGCGCGCGGCGTTCAGCGGCGACGTGTTCGCGACGGCAAAGTGTTCGGCGATGCCCTTCAGCCGCATCGTCGGCAGGAACCACACGACGAACGGCACCGCCCACACGAGCAGCGCCTCGACCCACCAGCCGCGCCAGACGACGACGGCGACGACGAGCGCGAGCACGAGCACGCGCAGCGGCGGCACCAGCGGGCGCGCGCGCGCGTCGGCGGGGCGAAGCAGGTCGACGAGGCGCGCCTGTCGCGCGCTCAGTCCGAGCAGCACCCGCAGCGTGTGCAGCCACGACGGCGAGCCGACGAGCTCGTCGGGGCGGTTGCGAGCCCAGTCGGGGTCGGCGGCGGTGTTCAGGTGGCGGTGGTGCCCGCGGTGCAGCGCACGGTAGGCGACGGGCGACAGCAGGATCGGCCAGGCGAGGAGGAGCTCGACGATGAGGTCGTTCCAGCGTCGCCGCGGCCACAGGAGCCCATGGGCGCCGTCGTGGGCGAGCACGCCGAGGCCGTGCATGCGGGACCCGATCCACACCCACGCCCACGGCCACACCCACGCGCGCTGCGCCGACAACGCCACCGCCGCCACCAACACCCACGACACCCAGTCGAACGCCACCAGCGCGAGCGCGCGCCCCGGCGCCGGCCGCGTCAACGCCGACAGGTCGTCGGGGGACAACAACGACGGCAGCCCCTGCCAGCCGAGGTCCCGGGCCCCGGGCAGCGCCGCTGCGTCGCTCTTGAGCGCGTCGTGCTCGAGGGCATCGTGCTCGAGGGCGTCGTGCTCGAGGGCGTCGTGCTCGAGGGCGTCGTGCGCGAGCGTGTCGTGCGCGAGCGTGTCGTGCGCGAGCGTGTCGTGCGCGAGCGTGTCGTGCGCGAGCGTGTCGTGCGCGAGCGTGTCGTGCGC
>VGSZ01000206.1 GCA_016874845.1 Deltaproteobacteria bacterium | reverse complement strand
CGCCGTGAAGAATGTGCTGCGGAGCGGAGGGAGACACCAAAGCCATTCTACGCCGCCACGCCACCGGGCCAACGGGGTAGGCCCGGCGAGCAGGACGCTGAAGCACGCTTTGCGTGCCTCGCTGAAAAGCCTTTGTCTGGCCTTTTCAGCCACCTGCGAGCTCCAATTCGCGGTCGTCGTGGACGAGAGCGAGAAACCCCGAGCAGGGCGCTAGCCTGCTAGCCAGCGACGAGGTGCAGGTGCAGCGCGACCTCGTCCTTGCACTTCACCGCGCCGAGCATCGCCGAGTAGGGCGGCATGCCGTAGTCGCTGGTCTTCAGTCGGAAGGTCGCCCGCCCGTCGATCATAGCGCCGTCAACCTTGACCGAGAGCGGCATGGCCACGGCGCGGGTGACACCGTGCAGGGTCAGGTTGCCGCGCAGCGTCAGCGCCCCATCGGCAGCGCGGTCGACCCCGGTCGAGCGGAACGACACGGTCGGGAAGCGGGCGACGTCAAGGACCTCGTCGCCTTTCATGCTCTTCTCGATCGTCGCGCGGTCGCCTTCAGAGACCTCAAGCGGCAGCTTGAACTGCTGTCGCAGCGCGGGCTCGTCGTTGACGAAGGACGCCGTCTGGGCGGTCACCTCGACGCGCGCGGTGGTCGGGTCGGCGGGATCACCGCTGATCGTGCCCGCGAACTGCTTCGCCGCGACGACGTGGTCGTGGGCGAAGCGCGCCGCGATGCCGTCCTTGAACACCTGGATGACGACGCTGCTCTTGGCCGGGTCGATGCGCCAGGTGTGAGCGGCGGCAGGCGCTCCCGCGGATGGG
This sequence comes from Deltaproteobacteria bacterium, assembly GCA_016874845.1. Taxonomy (GTDB): domain Bacteria; phylum Myxococcota; class UBA727; order UBA727; family VGSZ01; genus VGSZ01. The sequence goes on along the minus strand of VGSZ01000206.1, from coordinate 8,599 downwards.
GCCGCTGCCGGCACCTGGGCGACCGTCGTCGTCCCCGGCTCGGCGGCGACGACGAGAGGCGAGGCCTGCAGCGTCACGTGGGCGACGGCGGTGGTCGCGGCGAGGACGCCGACGGCGGAGACGAAGCGGTTCATCGATGCTCCGGGCCACGAGCGCATGGCCGGCGGCGACAGAGGCGTCATACGTCGGCCTGAAGGTCATCCCACAGGCGGATCCCACCAAGGATGCCGGCGCTGTTCTCGACGACGGTGGTCCTGGGGGGCAGCGAAGCCTGATCGAGGTGGCGGGCGTTCCCCCCCCCCAGGTACAGCGCGTCGAAATTGGTCAGCGTGTGCATGTGGCCGAGCGCGTCGGCGACACGGCTCAACCACTTCTTCTTGCCGACCATCTTCAGCGCCCGATCGCCGAGCTGCTGATCGTAGGTCTCGCCCTTGCGAAACGGCAGGTGCGCGATCTCGAGATGCGCCTGCAGACGGCCATCCATGAACAGCGCCGTGCCGAAGCCGGTGCCCAGCGTGCACACCATCTCGACGCCCTTGCCCTGCACGACGGCGAGACCCTGCATGTCGGCGTCGTTCACCGCGCGGCACGGCGCGCCGAGCCGCTGCTCGAGCGCGGTCTTCAGATCGAAGCCGCCGAAGGCCTCGTTGCCAAGATTGGGCGCGGTGGTCACCACTCCGTGGCGGACGAGACCCGGGAAGCCCACCGAGATGCGATCCCACCGCTGCCCCTGGGCCCGCAGCTGCTCGGCGAGCGTCGCCAGCCCATCGAGGAGCAGCGTCGGCGTGCACGGGTGCGGCGTCACGATGCGCACCCGTTCGGTGATCATCTTACCGGCCGCGTCGAGCACCGACGCCTTCAGGCCGGTGCCCCCTACGTCGATGGCCAGCGTGCAGGGGCTACCCGCGGTCGCCGTCTTCGCCGTCCTCACTTTGGGCGCCGTCTTCGCCTTCGCCTTCGCCGTCTTCGAGGTCTTCGCCTTCGCCGTCTGCGTCGCGGTCGCGGTGAGTATCGGCGCCTTCGCGCGCTTCGTCTTCGCAGTCATCAGGTTTACTCCCGCGCGCTGTTTCGACGCGCGCCAGCGTCAGGCTACTCGTGAAGCAGGTCGGAGTCGACCGCGCCCGGCCTCGGCGCGGCTCCATCGGCGTCATGACCATCGACGGCCACGAGGGTGGCGACCTGCGCCGGCGCAAACCGCCAGCGCGTTCCCGTCGCCCGCCCGCGCGCCAGCACGACACCGAGGAGCCCGGCGGTGAACCGGGCATTCAGCTCGACGACGCGCAGCCGCTCATGTCCATCGACATCGACGAAGGCAAACGCGTCAACGCCGCACGGACCGCGCAGCCCCCGCGCCGCCGCCGCGCTGACGACGACCGCCGACTGCGCCACGAGCGCCCCCTCCCAGGCGGTCGCCGACCGGGGGACGCCCTCGTCATCGATGACGACCTCGCAGGCCCGCCAGACACCAGCGCCATTGACGATTGCGCGTGACGTCCCGAGCAGAGCGAAGCCACCCTGCTCGTCGATGCGCCAGGCGGCGGCGACGTCGACGGTCCGCTGCAGCCACGGCTCGACGACGCAGCCCCCCGCCGCACGCAGGCGCGCCAGCGCGCCGGGAACCGCGGCGGTGTTGCGCAGGTCGACCCGGCCACGCCCGGCCGAGCCGCGCCGCGGCTTGGCCGTGAACCCGCGATGGGGGAGCCCCGCGGCGGTGGGCGGCAGCTGCGCCAGCGCGAGCAGGGCATCGGCGGACAGTGCGCCTTCGTCGATGACGTGCACGGCGGCGTCGAGGTGAGCCGGCCACAGGCCGTGGGCGCGGGCGACGGCGACGCAGAACGCCTTGTCATGCACGACGTCGACGACGGACGGCGGCGCCCCCCACAGCGGCACCCCGCGGGCGTCGGCGTAGCCCGCCGCCGTCGCGGTGTTCAGCCAGGCGACGACGACGTCGCGACCGTGCAGGTCGGCGAAGGAACGGTCGCCTTCGCAGCAGGACCGCAGCGCCGCGTCGAGGTGCGTGAGGGTCGGCGTAGGCCACGCCGGCGGCGGCGCGACGTCGCGCTCCTCGGCGGCGAAGTTCGGAAAGAAGAGCGGCACCGTCCGAACGTAGCCGAGCGGCCAACCACGCTGCGCGCGGGCCGCCGCCGGTGGTTGCCAAGCCCGACGGGCTCAGCGACGCGTCGCCCATGGTGCTCCGGTTGCTTCGTGTTCTTCTTGTGTCTGGTGCGCGGCCTCGTTCATCCTCGTGCCGCACTCGTTCCGGCGGTCCGTCTGCCGTCCCGCTCCGGCCGCCGGTCGCGCGTGGCTGCCTGCTTGCCGCCTTGCTCGGGGCGGCGGGCTGCGCGCAGCCCGCCGAGCCCGCCGAGCCCGAAGGTCCCGCCGCCTGCGCGCCGCGCACGCTCGGGCCGGCGGCGAGCGCCGACGACCGCGGCGTGCTGGTCGTGCTCGCCGGCGAGGGCACCGCGGGCTTCACCGACGGCGCGCACCCCCGCTTCGACGGCGTGGGCGGCCTCGGTGTGGTCGACGACGGGCTGGTCGTGACCGACATCTTCAACGCGACGCTGCGCGCGGTGGATCTCACGACGGCGACGAGCACGACGCTGCTGGGCGTGCCGCTGCGGGCCGGCGCCATCGACGGCACCTGCGCCGACGTACGCCTGAACGGCCCGCGCGGACTCACCGTCGATCCCGTCGACCACGACGTCGTCTGGTTCGGCGATGGGCCCTGCTTGCGGCGCGCGCGCCGGCGCGCAGGTCACGTGGCGACCATCGCCGGCAACTGCCAGACGCCGGGGTTTGTCGACGGCCCGCTCGATGACGCACGCTTCGGCTTCCTGCTGCACGACGTCGAGGTCGCTGGCGACGGGCGCGTGTTCCTCGCCGATCGCGTCAACGACGCCCTGCGCGTTGTCGACGTCGAGGTCGGCACTGTGTCGACCCTTGCGCGCGGGCTCGACGGCCCCGGCGCGCTCGTGCTCGACGAGGATCGGGGTCATCTCTACGTCGCTGACACCTTCGCCTGCGCGATCCGTCGCTTCGACCTGCAGGGCGGCGACGGCGTTGTCGTCGCTGGGCAGCCCGGCTCGTGCGGCGAGGTCGACGGGCCCGCGACCCAGGCGCGGCTCGACGCCCCGCAGGGCATGGCGCTGGTTGGTGACCGCCTGCTCGTGGGCGGCTTCTCGGGAGCGGTGCGGGACGTCGACACGGTGTCGGGCGCCATCGCGACGGTGGCCTTCGTGCCCGCGGGGTTCTTCGCGCCCTTCGCCACCGACGGTGACCACGCCGTCGCCGCCACCAACGACGGCGCCCTGTTGACCTTGTCGACTTCGGGCGCGGTGGACTTCATCGCTGGCCCGCGCGATCCCGTCGGCTTCGTCGATGGCGAGGGCGCCGACGCGCGGTTCGCGCTGCCGGTCGCGGCCGTGGCGCTGCCCGACGGTGCGTCGCTTGTCGTCAGCGACGCCGCCAACCACGCGCTGCGGCTCGTGGACGCGAACACCGGCGCCACGTCAACGCTGCTCGGCGGCCCCGACCGCCCAGGCCACCAAGACGGCGCCATCGGCGTCGCGCGGCTCTTCTATCCCGCTGGCCTCGCGCTGTCGGCCGACGGCACGACGCTGTGGGTCGCCGACAACGGCGCCGCCGCCGTCACGCGCGTCGATCTGGTGGCCCGCACGGTGACCACCGTGGCGACCATCGACGACGCCTGGGATCTGGCGCTCGACGAGAACGGCCGTGCGTTGTGGGTCGTCGCGAGCGCGCCGGGAGAGCTCGTGCGCGTCGACGTCGACACCGGCGCCACCACCGTCGTCGCCACCGGGCTGGCCTACCCGGTGGGCGTCGCCGTCGCTGACGGCGCGGTGTGGGTCGCCGAGAACGAGGGCCACGTGGTGAGCCGCGTCGACGACGCCGGCACGGTGACGGTGGCGCTGGGTACGCGGGGCTTCTCGGGGGTCGTCGCCGGAGACGCGGCCGTGGCGCTGCTGTTCGCGCCGTCGGGCCTGTTCGCCGTCGACGACGAGGACGGCCCGGCGCTTTACGTCGCCGAGACCGGCGGGCAGGTCGTGCGCCGCGTCGACCGGCGCGATCGGTCGTCGCGCATCGTCGTCGGCCAGACGGCGTCCTCGGGGGCGCTTCCGGCCGGCAGCCGCGTCACGCTGGCGGAGGCGACGCTGCTGAACCCGCTCGACGTGCTCGTCCGCGGCGACGACGTGATCGTGGTGGGGGACACGACCATCGCCGTCGCGCGACCGTGACGGGCTGGCGAGGGTCGGCGGCGATGGCACCGCCGGCTGTCGTCGTCGACGGCGGGGCCGCTGAATCACGGGGCCGCTGAACGGCGGGGCCGCTGAATCACGGGGCCGCTCAACGGCGGGGCCGCTCAACGGCGGGGCAGCTCAACGGCGGGGCAGCTCGATACGCGGCTCGTCGGGGTGCCGCTTGTAGAGCGTGGCCACCTTGCCGAGGCGCGCGATCAGCTCGGCGCCCGAGCGTCGCTCCAGATCGGCGGCCTCGGCGTCGAGCGCCTCGGCGTCTTCGCCGGTGAGGCGCACCTTGATCAGCTCGTGGGCGAGCAGCGCGGCGTGAGTCTCCTTGATGACGGCGTCGGTCAGGCCCTTGTGGCCGAGCAGGACGACGGGCTTCTTTTCGTGGGCGAGCGCCTTCAGGTGCGCGCGTTGCTTCGAGGTCAGGACCATGGCGTTTTCCGGGGGACAGAGAGCTCGGGGACCGTTCAGGGGGTCGACAGGGGCGCCAGCGTGCAGGCTTCGACGGCCCCGGCGCCGAGGCGGTCGAAGCTGCACTCGCCCGTCCGCTCGGGCAGGAGAGCCGTCGCGAACGACACCGAGAAGTCCTTCTCTTCACCGTCGGCGGACCACAGCGAGAAGCGCAGCTCACCCTGCAGGCGGGGGCTGACGGTGACGACGGCGAGGGCGGGGCTGCCTTTGACGACGAGCGCCGACGGCAGCGCCTCGGGATAGGCCTCGGCGGCGCGCGAGCCGTCGCGCAGCCCGACATCGAGGGACGCGATGAACGGCAGCACCTCGGGCACGCCGTCGACGCCCACCGCGACGATATCGTCGCCCTCGCGCAGGGCCGCGCCGCGGGCGACGATGAGGTCGAGCCCGTCGCCGCTGGCAATCTCCCCCTCGAGGGCGGCGCGCTCGTCCGCCGGCAGCCGGTCGAAGGGAAGCGTCGGGTCAAAGACGTGCTCGAAGAAGCGCACGTGCAGCGCCGTGTCACCGACGTCGCGCCGCTCGAGGGTGTGGCCGCCCGCGCCGTCGACGACGTAGGCGGTCTGGTCCATCCACGCGGCCACCGTGCCCACGGCGCGCAGCCCCCGTCCGTCGACGGTGCCGACGATGCGGACGTCGGCGGCGCCGCAGCCGGCAACGACGGCGGTCCACAGCGCCAGGGCCGCGGCGAGGGGGACTTGCGGGGTGACGACGGCGGCGGCCCTCGGTGGCAGCGCGCGGGGCGACCGCGTCCCTCGCATCGAGGGCTCGCATGCACGGGTGCTCCTCATGCCGTCACCGCACTCTCGACCGGTGCGCCGCCGACGTCGCCGAGGTCGACGCCGGCGTGCGCGCGAATGCACGTCCGCGTCCGCGCGCCCGGCGGCGACACCCGGGGCGCGGCCGCGGCCTTGTCGATGACGCCGCCCGAGTCCACGATGCCGACCATGGCCGACGCCCCTACCAGCCACGTCGTGGCGCACCAGCAGGCGCCGCGGGCGCGCGGCGAGGCGGCATGCCGCGCCGGCCGACCGGCCCCCAGACGCGCGGCGATGTTCATGGTCGCATCGTGGTGGCTCGTCGTCGTCGGGTCAACCCACGGTGGCTGCGCGCGCACCGCCGCGTCAGCGCCGATGGTGGCGACGACCTGGACCGTCGCCGGCGGAGCGCCGGTGGCGGTGCGCGGCAGCCGTCGCCTGAGCGCCGACGTCGCCGCCATCACCCGCGCCCTGCCCGCGGCAGCGGCCCGCCTGGCCCGCGCCGGGCTGCGCTGGCACACCCCCATCGAGATCGTGCTCCACGACGACGTCGCCAGCTTCGTGCGCGCCACCGGCAGGACCACGTCCACGCTGCGGGCCTGGACGACGTGGCGCACCGTGCACCTGCTGCCGCGGTGGACGTGGGCCTCGGCCAGCGAGCCCGCCACCGTCGCCCGGGTCGCGCATGAACTCTGTCACGCAGCGCTCCACCAGCGACACCCCGACGAGACCGCGGCGCTGGCGCGGCGCGCTCCCCGCTTCGTCACCGAGGGTGTCTGCTCGGTGCTGGCCGACCAGGGGGCCGAGCGGATGCCCATCGCGTCCGTGCGCGCGCGACTGCACGAGCAGCCCGACGAGCGGGTCGACTTCGACGCCGATCCGGTCTTCGCCTATGGCTACGCCCACCACGTCTTCGCCGCGCTCGCGGCCTGCCGCGGCCCCGCCGCGCTGCTCGCGGCCGTCGACGACACCGCCGAGGGCGGCCGCGTCGAGGCGGCCCTCGGTGCGCCGCCGGCCGACTGGCTGCGCGCGGGCTGTCCGCCACCCACCGGCGGCGGCGCTACCGACGGTCCTCCCGTCGGCCCTTCATGACGACGGCGAGGAGCAGGTCCTGCTTCCCCGGACGTTGAAATCCCTGCATCGTTGCGAGGCCGCAGCCTGCGGCCCGGGAGAACCCCCATGCGCTGCGTCGCCCCCGTCTTCGTCACCTTCGTCCTCATCGCGGCGGGGCTCTGGTCGCCCGCGGCCGGGGCTGGCGTGTTCCTCAACGGCGTCAACATCGACGGCGTGACGGGGCACACCTTCGAGAACTGCTCGGTGACCATCGACGCCCGGGGCAACGTGCTCATCACCGCGAAGGGCTACGAGGTGCTTGTCCCGGCAGGGGCGCCGACGACGCCGGCGACGACCCCGGCGACGACCCCGGCGACGCCCCCGGCGACGCCCCCGGCGACGCCCCCGGCGACGCCCCCGGCGACGCCCCCGGCGACGCCCCCGGCGACGCCCCCGGCGACGACCCCGGCGACGCCCCCGGCGACGACCCCAGCGACGCACAGCGCCGAGCCGGTGCACCGCAGCTACGTCCTCGTCGCCGACCAGAACGTCGTCGGGGCCGCCCAGTACGACGTCGACGTGTCCATCAATGGCCAGCCGGTGCGACGGATTGGCTGGTCCGAGGGTCAGGTGGTGCTCGACGTCTCCAAATTCCTGCGGAAGGGCCGCAACGTCGTCCACATCAGCGCGCGCAAGAGCACCCGTGAGCCACGTCGCAGCACCGCCGCGGAACACCGGCTGAGCATCCACGTGGGCGAGGGCAGCGCCGCCGGCCACGAGATACGGCTCGACCCGAGCCTGCTCGAGTACGTGCGCACGGCGGCCGAGACCCGGGACTTCGACGACGAATTCGTCCTCGTGGGTCGCTGACCGTGTTCACTCCCCTGCCCGATCAAGCGACGCTCGGGTGCTGAAGAGGGCAAAGCGTTTTACGACACCCTGCGACGCCAACGCCGGCCGCAGCGTGCCCTCACGGCGTAGCTCCAGCCGCCGAACAGCGCGGTCCCCGGGTCGGGCAGCGCGCCAAACACGACATGGCTGGCTGCTGCAGCTGCCCGCGCCTCTTCGACCGGGCAATGAGGTCACCGCCGACCTGCCGTCAGACGCTCACTTCTTGTCGAGCTTCCCGCCGACGTCTTCAAACAGGTCGGTGATGATCCCGTTTTCGGGGTCATCGGTGTTTTGGGTGAGGTGCTGCTTGTAGGCGTAGGCCGCCTCCTTGCGCTTGTTCACGGTACGGTAGGCATTGCCGAGGTTCTTCCACGCCGAAGGGTGCTTCGGGTTCAGCTTCACGCAGCGGTCGAGCAGGTCGATGCCACGCCGAAGGTTCTTGGCGTCCTCGCCCATGCGGACGACCAGCGTCTCGCCCATCGCGCAGACCGAGGCGGGGTTCTGCGGCTCGGCCTTCAACGCCTTCTCGTAGGCCTCGAGCGCGCTGTCGTCGTCCCCTTGCGCAGCGAGGATGTCAGCGGTCTCGACCCAGGCGTCGGCGCGAGTCGGGTCGACGCGCGACACCTGCGCGAAGCAGGCGCGGGCGTCCCCGTTGCGGCCAAGATCGCGGTTTACCTTGCCGAGCGCGAACCACGCGTCGTCGAAGTCGGGGGCCAGCGACGTCGCGTGCTTGAGCGCGTCGATGGCCTCGAGGTTGGCGCCCGTGCCGTGGTAGATCTGGCCGAGCAGGAACGGAATCTTCGGGTCCTCGGGCGCGGCCTCCGACGCCGTCGTCAGCATCTGCGACGCCTGCTTCGGGTCACTCGCCGACACCACGAGCGCCTGCGCGGCGAACACGTCGGGGTTCGTCGGGCGGAGCTGGCTGGCGGTCTCGACCAGGCTGCGGGCGCGCTGCAGGTCCTTCAGCTTGCTCGCAATGACGGCAGCCCGCGCGTAGGGCTCGAATGCGTTGGGCGCCAGCTGCATGGCCTCTTCGTAGCGGTCGCGCGCCTGCTTCAGCTCGCCCCGGCTCTCGGCGACGGCGCCGCTCGCGATGAGCACCGCGGGGTTCTTTCCATCCATCGCGATGGCCTCGTTGATCTGCCGCTCGGCCTCGGGGAGGCG
>VGSZ01000205.1 GCA_016874845.1 Deltaproteobacteria bacterium | reverse complement strand
TTCGTCCTCGCCCTCGCCCTCGCCCTCGCCCTCGCCCTCGCCCTCGCCCTCGCCCTCGCCCTCGCCCTCGGCGACGGGGGGCTCGGAGGTGCAGCCGGGCCACAGCGAGCTGCAGACAAGCGTGACGAGCGAGAAGAGCAAGACCCCGCTTCGCATGCCCGGCAGTGTAGCAGGGTGCTGAAAACGCTTTGCGTTCTTCAGCACCCTGCTCGGTGTTTCTCGTGCTCGTGCTCGACGACGGCGAAAGACACACGGCGCCTGCTGCAGAGCGGAAGACGCCTTTCAGCACCCTGCCAGTGGACCCGCGGTGCCCCCGCGTCTCGGGCGGCGGGCGCGTGTCGCGCCCCTCGGTTCGTCAGTTCTGTGGTTGTTTGCCGTGCACGTCGTCGTCGGGCGTACCGTCGTCGCCCGGGTCGGGGGGCTCGGCGCCGTCCGGGTTTGGTGGTGGCGGGCCGGCTTTCAGGCTGGCGGCGGGGTTCACGGTGCCGCGCCCGCGCCACGCCTTCTCGGTGAAGGTCAGGCACACGGGGCTCTGCAGCGGACGTTCGCCGCTGACGCGCACGACGAGGTCGCGCTGTGACGACGGGAACGTCGTGCGGATGCTCGGCGCATGGCGGTCAATCTTTTTTTGCTGCCCCTGCTTGCCGTCGCCGAACGCGGTGACGATGGCCTGATCGTCGTCGTCGAGAGTGGACCGCTGGATGGCCGAGCGGATGCGCGTCAGGAACGGCAGCCAAGGCTGCGCGCCCAGGCGGAGCTCGACGCTGCCGCCGCCCTCGGGGACGTTCACGAGCACGCAGGTGCGGGTCGCGCCGGCGCGGAAGTTGCGCTGTCCGAGGAACGGCTGCTGCGACAACCCCGGGCAGCGCCGTCGAAACGGCAGCTTTTCGAGGTTCAGCAGATCGACGCCGTCGCCGGTGGCGTCGGGGTCCTTCGGGCAGGCGACGCGCGAGCCGTCGGCCTTGACGACGGTGACCTCGGCGTTCTCGAGCAGGCCGAGCTGCACGTCGACGTCGCCGGCGATGCGCGGGGCCTTCTGCAGGTGGTGCAGCTGCCCGTCGGCGAAGGCGAGGGCCTCGTCGGCGAGACGCAGCGCCTTGTCGGGCTGCGACGGCGCGAGGTTATCCTGCTCGAACGGATCGCGGGCGAGGTCGTAGAGCTCCATCAGGCCGCTGTTGCGGTTGACGACGAACTTCTGCCGGCCGTCGACCCAGCCGACGTAGCGCGGGCCGTTGGCGGCGCCGACGAAGGTGCGCCGCGGCTGATACGTGGTCGACACGAGGCTCTGGCCGTGGTGGCGCTCGTCCGCGGGCAGACCCATCAGGTCGAGGATCGTGGGCAGCAGGTCGACGTGGCTGCCGACGCGCGCGTTCTTCTGCCACGTCGGGAACAGCGTCGGCGACAGGATGACGAACGGGATGTGCAGGCTCGGCTCGTACGCCAGCCGGCGACCCGCCTGCGCGCGCGGGCGCTCGGCCACGGTCTCGCCGTGGTCGGCCATGTAGAGCACCGCGGTGTCGTCGATGAGGCCGCGCTGCTTCAGGCCCTCATTCAGGCGGCCGAACGCGTCGTCGAGGAAGTGCACCGCGGAGTAGAAGCGGTCCTTGGCGGCGGAGCCCGGGAAGGCCGGCGGCACGTCGGGGGGGATCGCGTAGGGGTAGTGCGCGGTGATGGGGATGATCACGGCGAAGAAGCGCTCGTCCTTCGGCAGCGAGTCGATCCACGCCAGCACCGCGTCGACGGTGGCGCGATCGTCGATGCCCCAGTCGTACTCCCAGATCCCCGGCTGCACGATAGCTCGCGCGTCTTTTTGGATCTCAAAACCACGCATCCCGAGCAGCTGCAGCTTGTCGTAGAAGCCGAAGTCGCCGCCGTGGAAGAGCCCGGGGTGCACGCCGTTCTTGCTGAGCACCTCGGGCAGCGCGCCGCAGTCGATGCGCGGGTTGACCTCCATGATGTTCTTCGCGTTCGGCGGCGGGAAGTCCGAGCACGTCATGGAGAAAATCGCGGCGATGCTCTTGTGATAGGTTGTATAGTAGTTGGTCAGATCGAGGCCGCCGGACGCTTGCAGCGCCTTCATCAGGTTCGGGGTCGTCGCCTGCCCCTCGAGACCGGTGTGCTTGCGGGCGATGCCTTCGGAGAAGAAGAGGATCCCGTTCTTGACCGACGGCGCCTTGCGCTCGGGGGGGCCGCTGCCGTCGGGCTGCGGCTCCTGCGCGGCGAGCAGCGCGAGGCGACCGTCCTTCGTCGTCGGCGCGGCCCTGGCGCGCGGGATCTGGACGAACTCGCGACCGAAGAACGCGCGCACGTAGGTGCGCGCGATGAGCAGCACCGGGCTGTCGCCCATGCCGAAGTTGCGGTCGGAGAAGACGAAGAGGTCGGCGAGGTACAGCCCGCCGCCCAGCAGGGTGGCGAGCAGCAGCGCGCGCGACGGGAGCGCCCGGCGCCGCAGGGCCCACGCCGTTCCGCTGCACAGCGCGAGGGCCGAGAGCCCGTAGAGCACCGCGGGGATGACGTCGCCCGCCGCCATCAGGTGGAAGTCCTTGACCGCGACGCCCTCGTCGCCGCGCAGGCGCTCCCACGTCACCCCGATTTGCGACACGCGGAAGGACACGTCGTTGAGCGCCAGCCAGAACAGCTCGCCGCCGACGAGGCTGCCGCACACGACGCCGGCGACCCACAGGTTCACCCGGCCGGCGAGCGCCACCAGCCCGGCGAACATCCCGGCGACGACGAGCTCGGCGCCCACGCCCAGCGGTAGCCAGCGGAAGCCGTCGAGAGCGCCGGCCTCGAGATACAGGTCGCCAGCGCGCCATACCTTCGCGAGCACGCCCATAACGAGCGCGACAGCGAAGACCATCGACGGCAGCCGGCGCAGGTCCATGCGTTCCGTCTAGCTTGTGCGTCGCGCTTGTGAAGTGGCCCGCGACGAGGCCTCCCCTCGCCGAGGTCCCCCGATGCTGCGTCTTTGTCGCTGACCGATGCTGGCCGCGTCCCTGAGGGCCGGCGCCCTGACCGCAGGCCTGCTCGCCGCGGGCGCGCACGCCGTCGACGTCGGCGACGAGGGCTTCGCGCTCGAGCGGCTGCGCCCCGCCACCACCGCCGCCGGCGTCAACGACGTCGAGTGGGCCGCCGTCGGGCAGGACGGGCAGTGGATCACCGCGCTGTGGCTGCACTGAACGAGCGATCCCCGCGTCGTCTATGACGACGGTGACCGCCTCGGCGCGCTCGCCGCCCACCGCACCGCCAAGGACCTTTCGGCGTCCGTGGCGCTCTTTGGTCGTCTCGAGCTCGCCGTGCAGCTGCCCGTCGTGCTCTTCCAGACCGCCGATACCACCGGCCTGCCGGCGGCGGTCTCGGGCTTCACGACAGCACCACCGGCGCGGGCGACCTGCGTCTGGCCCCCAAGGTGGGCCTGCTGCGCGCCGCCGCCCACGGCATCGACCTCGCTGTCACGCCGGCGTTCACGCTGCCTACCGCGCTCCCCGCTAGGGGCGCCTGGCTCGGCGAGGGCACCCCCACGTTCGTGCCCGAGCTCGCCGTGTCGCGCGACCTCGGCGCCCTGCGCGTCGCCACCAACGTGGCCTACCGCGCGCGCGCCGATGAGCGCGCTGTGCCCAACCTGACCATCGGCCCCGAGGTCGTCTACCGCGCCGGCGTCGGCGTGCGGCGGCACGAGCTGGTCGCGCCGCCCTTCACTGTCGACGCCTCGCTGGCCGGCGCCACCCGCGCCGCCGCGCCGTTCGTCTCAGGCGCCGGCGACAACCCCCTCGAGGCGTTGCTGTCGCTCCGCCACGACCTGCTGCACGTGCCCCGCGCGCGGCGCCGGCCTCGTCGGCGGCACCGCCGCCCCCGACTTCCGTGTCTTCACCGGCGTGCGCGTGTTCTCCCCCCCCACGATGACCTCGATGACGACGGCGTCGTCAACGCGAGCGACGCCTGCGCCGACAAGGCCGAAGACGAAGACGACCACGCCGACGGCGACGGCTGCCCCGACCTCGACAACGACGCCGACGGCGTCGCCGCCGCCGCCGACCGCTGCCCGAACGAGCCCGAAGACAGGGACGGCCACGCCGACGACGACGGCTGCCCCGACGCCGACAACGAAGGCGACGGCGTCGAGGACGCCGCCGACCGCTGCCCCGATGTTGCCGGGCCTGTCGAAGCACAGGGCTACGAGGCGGCCTGAGACGGGGCTGAGGCGGGGACATGCCGGTTTCGCCGGTCACGTCCGGCGTCAGGTCGCCTGCAGCGCGCGGTCGAGGTGGTCGAGCAGCACCGCGGTGCCCTCGAGCCCGACGGACAGGCGCACGAGGCCCGGCGTGATGCCGCGGGCGAGGCGGTCGGCCTCGGGCACCACCGAGTGGGTCATCGACGCCGGGTGCTGCACGTACGAGATGGCAGCGCCGAGGCTGACGGCCAGCTCCATCGGCGTGTCCTTGCGCGCGAAGTAGTTCATCACCGCGACGCCCGCCTTCATGCCGCCCTTCAGCTCGAAGGCCAGCACGCTGCCGCCGTTGCGCATCTGCGACGTCGCCAGTGCGTGCTGCGGGTGCGACGGAAGGCCGGGATAGTGCACGGCGGCGACCTTGTCGTGCTGCGCGAGCATCGCCGCGATCTGCGCCGCGCTCTCGCACTGCGCCTCTTGCCGCACGGCCAGCGACTGCACCGTCATCGCGTTCAGCCACGAGTCGAACGGCGACGGCGTAGCACCCAGGTCCTTGTACCAGACGAAAACGTCGTCCTTGAGCCACGAGAACGGGCCCAGCAGCGCGCCGGCGATCGACGTCGAGTGCCCGTTGATGAACTTGGTCAGCGAGTGCACGACGATGTCGGCGCCCAGACGAAACGGCTGCTGCAGCCACGGCGAGCAGAACGTGTTGTCGACGGCGAGCAGTACGCCGTGGCGCTCGCACGCCGCCGCCGCTGCGCGCAGGTCGCACAGCTTCAGCGTGGGGTTCTCGGGGCTCTCGACGAACAGCAGCGCGACGTCGTCCCTGGCGACGGCGGCCTCGAGGGCGTCGTCGTCGGCGACGTCGACGAAGCGCGCGGTGACGCCGAAGCGCGCCAGGTTACGCGCGAGGCTGTCGGTGCATCCGTACACGCTGCCGAGGACGACGGCGTCGCCGGCCTTCAGCACCGACATCATCAGCGCCGAGATGGCGCCCATGCCCGACGCAAACGTCAGCGCGCCGATGGTGGGCACGCGCTCGTCGACGGCGAGGGCCTTCTCGACGACGTGGTGGGCCTCGAGCTGGAACAGCACTCGCTCGAGGTACTCGGACGTGGGGTTGCCGAGGCGCGTGTAGATGCGCGCGAACGGCCGCTCGCCTTGCTTGCTCATGCCGAGGAAGCGGTCGGCGCCGTCCTTGACGTTCTTGAACGGAAAGTTGCTGCGCTGGTGGATGGCCGGCAGCCCGGTGCCCACGGAGAGGGCGCGAAAGACGTCGTCGTCGAGCTGCGGCTCGTCGTCGCGGACAAAGCGGCGCTTGCGGTCCTGCCACCAGTCCCACCAGGCGAAGCGCTGCGCGCCGCGGCCGCTCGTCGTCGTGGTCGTCGTCGTCGCCATGCCGTGCTCCGGGGGGGGGGACCGTCGCGTCCGCAGTGTAGTGACCCGGCCGCCGGGACCTGCAATGCCCACGCGCGGGCGGCGTGTCGATCGGGTGCCGCGGCGCCGCGGCGTCGTTAACGTGAGTCTACCTGGACGCCGCAGCCGGAATCGTCAGGCCGTCACAGTCGAGGCCGGCTGCCGGCCGGGCGATGTCACTGCCGACGCAGACGAGGTACCCCATGGCGCGCGGCAGACGGCGGGATGACGACGAGCAGGCCCCCGGAGCGCCGCCGCGTAGGCTCGGCGTACTGGCCCGCCTGCTGCCCTTGTTGCGCCCGCACCGGGGCCGCTTCGCGCTGGCCACGCTGCTGCTGCTCATCGGCAGCGCGATGACGCTCGTGTATCCGCAGGCCGCGCAGCGGGCCATCGACGCCGGCCTGTCCGGCGGCGGCTCGACGGTACAGCTCGACCAGATGGCGGCGGTCGTCGTCGTCGTCTTCGTCGTGAACGCCGCGCTGACGTGGGCGCGGCACTACCTGATGAGCTGGCTCGGCGAGCGAGTCGTCGCCGACCTGCGGTCTCGCGTGTACGAGCGCCTGCTGGCGCAGCCCCTCGCATACTTTCACGAGCGGCCGTCCGGCGAGCTGACCGGGCGCCTCGCCGCCGATGTCACCACGATCCAGTCCATCGTCGGCAGCGAGCTGTCGATGACGCTGCGCGAGCTGGTCACGCTGCTCGGCGGCATCGGCATGATGCTGGTGCAGTCGTGGTCGTTGACGGCGGCGATGCTCGTGATCCTGCCGCCGCTCATCGCGACGGGCTTCTTCTTCGGCAAGAAGATCCGCAAGCGCAGCGGCGAGGTGCAGGACCGACTCGCCGAGACGTCGGCGCAGGTGCAGGAGACCACCGCCGCCATCGCCACCGTGCAGGCCTTCCGGCGCGAGGTCCGCGAGGTCGCCCGCTACGGCTCGCGCGTCGAGGACTTCTTCATCGCGGCGACGAAGCTCGCGTCTCTGCGTGGCGGCTTCATCGCGACGATGAGCCTGCTTGGCTGGCTGTCGACCGCGGCGATGCTGTGGCTCGGTGCGCGGCAGATCGTGGCGGGCACGATGACCGCGGGCGAGCTCACGGCGTTCCTGCTCTACACGACGATGGTGGCGTTCGCGCTCGGTGGCCTCGCCAACCTGTGGGGCTCGCTGCAGGCGGCGGCGGGGGCGACGCAGCGCCTGTTCGACATTCTCGACCGCGTCCCCGAGCTCAAGGACCCCGCGTCGCCGAAGCCGTTGCCCGCGCCCGAGGGTCGCCTGCAGCTTCAGGACGTCACCTTCACGTACCCGACGCGCAAGGAGGCGCCGGCGCTCAGCCACGTCAGCCTGCACATAGACCCCGGCGAGACCGTCGCCGTCGTCGGCCGGTCGGGCGCCGGCAAGAGCACGCTGGCCAGCCTCGTGTACCGCTTCTTCGACGTCGACGACGGCCGCGTGCTCGTCGACGGCGTCGACGTCCGCGACGTGGCGCTGCGCGACCTGCGCGGGCGCCTCGCCATCGTCCACCAGGAGCCCGTCCTGTTCTCGGGTACGATCCACGACAACATCGCCTGGGCGCGGCCCGACGCCAGCCGCGACGACGTCGTCGCGGCGGCGAAGCGCGCCCACGCCCACGAGTTCACCGCCGGCTTCGCGCAGGGCTACGACACCGTGATCGGCGAGCGCGGGGTCAAGCTGTCGGGCGGGCAGCGCCAGCGCATCGCCATCGCCCGCGCGCTGCTCGCCGACCCGCGGCTGCTGATCCTCGACGAAGCGACCTCGTCCCTCGACGGCGAGAGCGAGGCGCTCGTCCACGACGCGCTGGCGACGCTCATGAAGGGCCGCAGCACGCTGGTGATCGCCCACCGCCTGTCGACGGTGAAGGACGCCCACCGCATCGTCGTCCTCGACCACGGCCGCGTCGTCGACAGCGGCACCCATGACGCGCTGGTGAAGAAGGACGGCGTCTACCGCACCCTCGTCGAGCACCAGCTCGTCCTGGCTGCCGAGTAGTCAGGCCCGCATCGGGACCAGCAAAGCAAGCGCGGCGCCCCGGGCGCCGCGTGTCGGCCGACGACGGGCAGGTACCGAGGAGTCAGGTCCTGTGGACGATGTGGCCCTTGCGGTGGTGAGCCTCCTGCCGGCCGCCGCAGTCGATCCGCTGGAGCAGCTGCTTTTCGAGGCCCAGGGCCCGCTGCCGGGCCGCCTGCACCGTCTCGGCCGAGGCCTTCGGCGCGGCCGCAGCCGGCGTCGCGGCGTCTTCGGGGTCGCAGGCCGGCGCCGTCGACCGCTGTTCGCCGACGCCTTCGGTGGCCTCGAGCGCCGTGCGCCGCTGCTCGGCCAAGGGAGAGGTCGAACCGTGGCTGCGCTGGATACCGAGGGTCATGGCGTTCTCCTGAGTGACCCTTTGAGTCTCGGCCAGATCCCCCCATCGTGCTCAGCCTTTCGACCGAGCGAGACATCGCTACACGGACCCACGCCTGCCTACACGCTAGGCTGCTCGACATGGCACGACTGACGGTGGCTCTTGTGCATGGTCCGGCGCTCGATCGCCACGGGCGCGAGCAGACGACGGCGCTGACCAACCTCGACGTCCACGACATCGCCCGCAGCGCCCGGACGTTTGGCTGCGCGGCGTTCTATGTCGTGACCCCCGTCGTCGCCCAGCAGGAGCAGGCGCGGGCGGTGCTCGGCTTCTGGGAGGGCGACCGCGGTCGTCGCCGCAACCGGACCCGCGCTGAGGCGCTGGCGCTGGTCCAAGTCGTCGCCACCGTCGATGACGCCGTCGCCGCCGAGGCGGCGGCGCTCGGTCGGCCGCCCGTGCTCGTGGGGACGTCGGCCAAGCCTGAGGGGGCGGTGCCCTATGCCGCGCTGCGGCGCCAGCTCGACGACGATGACGGCGGCGCGCTCTTGCTGTTCGGCACCGGCGCCGGCATGCCGAGGAGCCTGATTGACCGCTGCACGGTGGTGCTGGCCCCGATCGTGGGCCCGACCGATCGTGACGGCCGACGCTTCAACCATCTGTCGGTGCGCAGCGCGGTGGCCATCGTGCTCGACCGCCTGCGTGGCTCGTGAAGGCGACGATCTGCCGTCGCCGGCGCGATCTGCACGCGGGGGGTTGCGCGACGGCTGCGTGTCCGTACCATGCGCCATCTGGTCCGAGCTGATCGAACTCGTCGACGACGACGCGTTCGCACAGCGCTCCAGAGATTGAATCCGCCACCCGAACATGGATGGCGGAGCGCCGGCAGTGACGTCGTCAACGGTTGACGACGGCGCGGCGGGCGTGACCACCGGAAAGAAAACGATCCCATGTCCGAGAACAAGCTCTACGTCGGCAACCTCTCCTTCAAGACGACCGACGACCAGCTCGCCCAGCTCTTCGCCACCTTCGGCACCGTCGGCCGCGCTTCGGTCGTGACCGATCGCGAGACCGGCCGCTCGCGCGGCTTCGGCTTCGTCGAGATGGGCAACGACAACGAGGCCAAGGCGGCGATCGCCGGCCTCGACGGCAAGAACGTCGAAGGCCGCACCCTGCAGGTCAACGTCGCGCGCCCGCGTGAGGGCGGCGGCGGCGGCGGCCGCGGCGGTCGTGGCGGTGGCGGTGGCGGCGGCGGCGGCGGCCGCTGGTGACCATCCGCGGAGCGACCCTGGTGGTCGCTCCCGGTGCCGAGCCTCGGCGTTCGCTGCGGCGCCACGACGGCACACGAGACGCGGGGCCCTTGCGGCCCCGCTTTTCGTTGCGGCTCCGCTCTTCGTTGCGGCTCCGCTCTTCGTTGCGGCTCCGCTCTTCGTTGCGGCTCCGCTCTTCGTTGCGGCTCCGCTCTTCGTTGCG